>CAZFXA010000020.1:0-33698 GCA_964522825.1 uncultured Legionella sp. | reverse complement strand
GGCAGGAATAGCACTGAATTTATCTGAGCTTCTTAGTTATAGTGCAATCGCCCTGAGTTTTATTGGAAGGCATCTTGCAACCTTTGGCTATGAAGGATAAAATAAGGCGCAGTGTTCGGAGGGTGGTACATGCCAAAAACCGCAGGGTTGCCAGTAACGGAAGAAGAAAATATTGCAGTTGCAAGAGAGTTTTGTCTGCAAGCACAGAAAAATCATGTTATTGGTATGCAAGATTTTTTACATGAGCATCCTGGTTTTAATATCAACACACCTTTCAAAGATGGTTTTACAGCCTTGCATTATGCCTGTAAAGCTAAGGCGTTAGAGGCTGCTTTGTTTCTGATTAATCTTGGCGCCGATCCAAAACAAGCGGCATTCAATAAGAACGGTACAACCCCGCTTGATTTATGTAAAGCTGATCCGACCTTTTCAGAAGCAATTTCTAAAAAAATTGATCCTTGGACGCTAGGGTTTAATATCAATGATGAAAGAAATAATAGAGTTCAACTGGGGGATTTATGCTATCAAGCCGAGATCGAGATAAAGGATACCTGTTTTAGTGTACAAAGAGACGACTGTAAGACTGATTCAGTCATGCACATGCTATATTCTATTACGGGACGGAAGTTTAAATTATTTATGAGGATGCTGGGTGATAAAGGTATTGTTGATGCAGTCTTTGATAGCGATAGCTCAGGTCTTATTTATGGCGCTTTAACACTAGCCGGGCTGCCAAGTGAATACGTGAACTCAAAATTTCTGGTTGTAACTGACATCTATGCACCAGAAAACATTGCTAAATTAGAATCTTTCTATGCGGAACCTTTGAATCGTTATTCTGAGGATGAAATTTTTTGCGATAATTGGAAAAGAGAGGAAAAAAAACATACAAACAGCATTCCCTTGAGTTTTCCTGAAAAAATTGTAAAAAAATATTTTTCTTACAATCCTCCAGGAACGGCCGACCATGTTTACTCTGAAAAAACAGATCCTGAATCCAGGCAATTTTTTGAAAGTAAGAAATACAAAACGGATCGAGTTTTTAAAGGATCACTTACTTTTCAATATGAAATATGTGCAAAAATGGCAAGGGAGTCTCTTTCAGCCAATTTTGGCGCTAGTAGGCCAAACGTGCGTCAAGGGCCTTAATGATCGGCTTGAATATCGAAGGGTTTTCTAGATTTCCGATTTGATATAGCATCCTTGATGCTTATAGCCCACGATACAAAATGCTTCTTGCAACAAGCCAGATTGATAGACTATACTCCGAAAATGGCGGATATATTCGGAGTATAGTCTAAAATGAAATATATAAAAAGATTGTTGCAATTACCCCTATCCAGAAGCTTTTTTCTTTTTGGTGCTAGGAATACAGGTAAAAGCACTTTACTGAAGCATGTTTTTGAGGCAAAAGACTGTTTATGGTTAGATTTGCTAGATCCGGAGTTAGAAGAAAGATACGCGCGCGAGCCAATGAGCTTCAAACAAGAAGTGTTAGCCTTAGATGATAATGTACAGTATGTGATAATAGATGAGATTCAAAAGTTACCTAAACTTTTGGACATTGTGCATCAGTTGATAGAAAGTACCAACAAAATCTTTGTAATGACTGGCTCGAGCGCACGCAAGCTAAAGCATGGTGGGGCTAATTTATTGGCGGGCAGAGCATTTGTTTATAATTTATACCCTTTTACCTCCATAGAATTAGGTAAAGACTTTAATCTTGATGCAGCATTACATTGGGGTACGTTACCAGCCGTAATATACAAAATGGAAAGCGATTCAGATAAAACCAGTTTTCTACAAGCTTACGCCCAAACATATCTTAAAGAGGAAATTTGGTTGGAACAGTTTATACGAAAAATTGACCCATTTAGAAAATTTCTTGAGGTTGCTTCACAATGCAATGGGCAAATTCTGAATCTTTCAAATATTGCTAAAGATGTTGGGGTGGATGATAAGACAATTAAACAATATTTCTCAATATTAGAAGATACATTAATGGGCTTCATGTTAGAGCCCTATAATGGATCATTTAGGAAACGATTACAGGCTAAACCTAAGTTTTTCTTTTTTGATACGGGTGTTTGTCGAGCGTTAAGTCGCATGCTTTCAGTGCCAATTAAAAAATCTACTAGTTATTACGGTGATGTATTTGAACATTTCATTATTTTAGAGTGTGTGCGTTTGGCAAATTATTATTACCCTGAATATAGATTTTCATACCTTAAGACAAAAGATGATGTGGAGATAGATTTGATTGTTGAACGTCCTGGTAAAAAGCTTCTTTGCATAGAAATAAAAAGTGCCGATAATGTTAGAGAAGATAAGTTGTCAGCCTTTGCCAATCTGGTCAAAGACATAGATAATTCTGAGGCTGTTTGTATTTCTCAAGAACCAAGGGCAAAAAAGATTGGTGAAATTATGGTATTACCTTGGATGGAAGCTTTGCGAAAGTACTTTACACATAACCAAAGCACTTAAAGAGGAGACGAGTGACTTATTATGAGGAATTCAAATAATTGATGGAAGAGATGATCGATTTATACAAAGGAAAGCTTAATCTTGAGCGTTGTACATTCTCTATCATAGAGCATGAAGATGCAATTGTGGCTATTGTTTATCGTGTCACAGAAACGAATAAGCCACCGCTTATTTTGAAAGTCTGTTCGCGCCCACAAGATTATTTCAGAGAAATATATTTTTTAAAGTATTTTAGTGATTTATTGCCTGTAGCACAAATTAATAATGTTGTAGAGCCTAATGCTGGTGTCCACGGTGCTATATTGATGCAATGTTTGCCTGGAGCTTTGTTGAAATCAACCGAATTAACAGAGGGACTGGCATATGAAATGGGTGCAGTACTGGCGCGTATTCATCTTAATCGAACCGAATATTATGGAGATCTAATAGAACCAGATAGTTTAAGCCTAGATCCTCGAAATTATTTTACATATAAATTTGAGGAAGGTTTGGAGGAATGCGCGAATCATTTACCTGAAACACTTTTGGATCAATGCCGACATTATTATGATGCACATATTAATCTTTTAGGTTCTGTAGATGGTCCATGCATCATTCATCGTGATTTTAGGCCTGGTAATATAATGGTCAATAACGGAAAGTTACAAGGCATAATAGATTGGGCATCAGCGCGAGCAAGCTTTGCAGAAGATGATCTTTGTCCTTGGGAGCTTGGGGAATGGACGACTAACGCAACGAATAAAAAATCTTTTTTAAATGGCTATGCCAGTATTCGTCCTGTTCCTGATTATGAAATAATCATGCCATTTTTACGATTAAATAGAGCAATTGCCACCGTTGGTTTCACGGTCAAACGCGGTACTTGGGATAATAGTAGTGCACGACTGTACAAAATTAATCGGGAGTTTTTAGATAATTTCTTTAGTGTGCATAACTAAATTTGAATTAATAAATTCATATAACTTAGAAAGTCATAGGCCCATAACCCACACAGTGCGTTTTAGTGTGAAATGGAGGTTATTAAAAGTACTGTTTTTTAAGCGGTTTTATGGTGGCCAGAGAGGGAATTGAACCCACGACACGAGGATTTTCAGTCCTCTGCTCTACCAACTGAGCTATCTGGCCAAAATGTAGGCCCTATTAGACTGTATTTGGGTGTGTTTCGTCAATCATCACCTAGCAGAAAGGTTTGCATTTCTTTTCGCAGGAATTGTCGGGCCTGTGGATCAATCATCTTTAATCGATTTTCATTGATGAGTATGGTTTGCTGTTGTAACCACAAAGCCCAAGCTTCTTTGGAAATATGCTGATAAATAGATTCACCAAGCGTTCCCGCACAGGGGGCTTGCTCTAATCCTTCGGCAGATTTATGTAATTTTTTGCAATACACTAAATGAGGCATGTGCTTCGCATCCATAAAGAGCTATAGCCACTATACCATGGCAGCCGGAACCAGCCTATCTGCAGATAGCAAGCGTTTTACGGGCGCGGGTAGCCCAAGCTTAGGCAGATCTTCTAAAGCATGCCATTGGTAGGGCGCTTTCAGGCGTGGTAGAGATTTTGTAGATATTTCACAGATCACTGGATGGATATCCAAATGAAAATGCGTAAAGGTATGACGAAAAGCTTCTAGTTTTTGTGGTGTTTTGATGGTCAGTTTGAAATTGTCATGGCAAAAGACCGATAGATCGGTACGAAGGGGGCATTCGACTAAACTCCAAAGCCCTCCCCAAATACCTTTGGTTTCTCGTTTTTCGAGTAACACTTTTTGCGTTGCAGGATGCAGAAAGATAAGCATATGCCTTGCTTGAACAGGTATGACTTGTTTGGGGCGCTTAGCCGGAATAGTACTGATAATCCCTAAAGCTTTGGCCTGGCAGCTGCTTGCAATCGGACAGCGCTCGCAGGCAGGGTTGCTTGCGGTGCAGAGCGTTGCGCCTAGATCCATCATCCCTTGGGTATAGTGATGCACGTCTTTTTGAGGGGTATTGGCAGCGCTTAAGGCCCAGAGTTGCTTACTGACGGCCGGATCGCCAGGCCATCCTTGAATGCCAAAATGACGCGCCAAAACACGTTTTACATTGCCATCTAAAATGGGATAGGACTGTTGCATGCTCATGGATAAAATAGCACCTGCCGTAGAGCGTCCAATACCCGGTAAGGCTAAGATATCTTCGTAGGCGCTGGGAAAGACACTCTGATAGTGCTTTTGAATGAGAACAGCTGTTTGATGCAAATGTTTGGCACGTCGGTAATAACCCAGGCCTGCCCATTGTTGAAAAACATCATCTAAAGAAGCATTCGCTAAGTGATCCAGTGTGGGAAATGTTTCCATAAACCGTTGAAAATAGGGGATCACGGTGGCAACTTGGGTTTGCTGTAACATGATTTCTGAGATCCAAACCCGATAAGGTGTGGTGTTACTTTGCCAAGGTAATCCGCGTCGACCTTGTTTTTGAAACCATGCAATGACGCGGGTTGAAAAACTAAGGCGTGCCAAACAATTTCTCCATATCGGTCGCTTTATCAATCGATAACAGGGGTTTTTTTTCAATCGGGCGAGCGGTGTTCTGATGGAGCGATTCCATGGCATTTTCCGCATAGCGTCCCAGTTCGGGTCGAATCATTAAGGCATCTAGCGGTCCCTTAATCTGGATAGAGAGCGGCGTTTTTTCTAGAAAAGGGCGCAGGGCTTGGGGTTGATTGGAAGCCGAGGGGCCAAGGAGTGCAAAGGTTTCATAGTCGGATTGCTGCAGTTTTAGATCGGTAAAACCTTTACCATAGACCTTGTAACGAGGGTGAGAGAGCGTAAAATGATCGGTGTGTAGCGCCCCTTGTTTAAAGGTCATCTCAGATTCAAAGCTTTCGAAGGGTGTGTACAGATTTTCTGAATCGGCCGCTTGTCGTTTCCATTCGCCCAGTTCTGCGGTTAAAAGCGCTTCGATATTGATAGGTTGCTTGCGCAGAAGATGGCTAGAAATGGTATGCACTGCGCCTTGTGCCTGCTCTAATAAAGGCATGAGTGAGATCCCATAGATTTTTCCATGCTTAATGTGTATGTTTGTATGGCCTTGTAAGTTGTCTAGCCATGCATGGAGTGTCTTGCCCTCGGTCCATAGTTTAGAGTCTGCTTGCATGTGTCCACTTATTTTATTTTTCTCATGCAGAAGTCCCAGTGATTCCTTGAGATCAAAGGTATCACTCTGCAAGGTAAGCGAGCATTGAGGCACGCTGGTTCTTAAGTCGACTTCAGCGTGGCCTTGATGTTGAATGCCTGCAGTCAAACCCTCTAATTGTTCAAAAGCGACCAGACCTTTTTGAGCGTTAAAAGAGGTTCTCATGGTTTTGATGGGCACGGTTCCTAAGGCAATATTTTTAGCATCCAGGGTACCGCTTGCTTCTAAGGCTACCAAGGATGTGTGTGGCAGTACTTTAAAAGCACCTTCTAGGATGGAATTATGCCCAAAAGATAAGGTAAAGGCAGGGACCTCGAGTGTTGGATAGTGGTAGTCAATCACTGTTTTTAAATGGACATTTTGATAAGTTTCTGTGGCGTCCCAACCATAGGCTTTGAGCCAATGGTTTAAAGGTATGTTCATCATTTGCACTTTGGCGTGTAGTTGTGGCGTGCCTTGTAAATCGCTCAGGTTTAAATCGCCACTCAGGGTTGTAGTGGGTTGATGGGGCATGGTTGCCGTGACAAGCATTTTTGTCAAATCCAATTGCGCATGATTCCTGTGCAAGCGCCATTTTGTCTCTAGGTTAAGCGCTGATTTTCGCTCAGGATGGTTCAGATCGTTCCACATAAAGCTGAGTGTGAGTGGATGATACAACTGTTCGATCCCTGTATAATGGTTTTCAAACGATTTTGTTTGTAGAGCGATATTTTCGAAACGTATGTTTTGATGATGCTTGGGATCGATCCAAGTCATGGTGCTATTGGACAAATGAATCGTGTGTGTCGCAAAAAGCGATGCGTCCCCAGCCTGGGATGCTTGAAAGCGTTGTTTTAAATCATCCCAATTACCTTGTCCAAAAATATTACGTGCTAGTTTTAGATCAAGGCCGTCGATGTGGATATCGACCTTCAAAGGGCCTCCTATAATCGATTGCCAAGACGTTTGAACAGAAGCCTTTTGAAAAGACAAGAAATCTTGGTGAAAGGACGGCGCATTGCCTAGTTGCACATTGTATAATTCCACACCCACAGAGGGTATTAAATGCCAAAGCACCGGACCGTTCATGAGAACCTCTCGGCCTGTGTAGAGGGCTATGCGTTTTGTGATCAAGATTTTAAGAAAAGAGGAACCGAAGCAAGCAATCGCGGCGCTCAGGCTTAAAACGGCGACGAAACTCCAGAGCGCCAGCCTTTTTATTTTATATGACACCCGCGAAGACCTCCTACCATAGCTAGCTTTTAGACAGCGCACAATGCATGCTTAAGCGCTTTATTCACCATTGCGTGGTTTTAAAAAATGGCCTAATGTTTTATCGATCGTTTGATAGATCAGCTGTTCCACTTTGTTTTTCTGTAAGTATTTGAGTGTACTATTAAGGTAAGCGCCCAAGTCTGGCTTGATGGTAGGGGCTTGCAGAGAACCTTGAATCTGAATCGGTAAAGGCGTTTGAAAAAGATAAGTACCAATCTCATCAGAAGTGGGATAGGGATTGGTCGTTAGCACTGCTGAGGCCTTGTAATCCAACTGATGACGCACAAGATCCAGCGTCCCTTTGCCCGTAATACGATACGCAGCCTGTTCAATGCTAAGATCGGGGTTTGTCGCAATCCCATTGGCAAAGTTTAGCGTGGCACTTAGGCTATCAAAAAGTGTGAAGGCCACTTGATTGAGTGGATCTATATCCCATGCTTGAGCGGTTGCAGCCAGTGTTGCATCATGGCTAGGATCAAGCGCAATAGTGGGTTGTCCACTGAGTTTTGCGACCAGATCATGGATACTTGATAAGGCTTTTTTGATCAAAGCGGCTAGATCGATATGATTTATTTTACCCTGCTTTATTTGCAGATTCATTTTACCTTCGATGCTTCGTTCTATTGTTTCTAAGGTTGTTCCTTCTGCACTGAGCGCTAGATTCAAGGTTGCCTTGCCGTCGAGGGTACCCTTAGGATCGACTAACGATAGGATTTTTTTTAAATCAAAGGCCTCACCGCTTTGTGTGAGAGACCATTGTGGCCGCGCGCTATCCAAGCGTCCTTTGAGTGTAAGATGTTGCGTAGCCCCGTTCATCTTAAAGTCTAAGGGTGTGATAGTGAGGAGCCCCTTGTTGGCTCGGATATGGGCCTTGATCGCTTGAAAGTCGATAGACCCTATTTTAAGCAGATCACTGCTCACATCGGCTTCGAGTGTACTTGTCGCGGGTTTCGCAGTGAAGTCTGCTTTAAGCACACCTTGTAGGGACAAGCCATTTTTGTTTTTCAGAGCAATATTTTCAAAATGACCATTGATGCGTGGATCACTAAAGTCTTCTACATTGATGGATCCATTCAGATGAATGCTTGTGCCACTTGTGGGACTTAAGCTTACTTGCAGATCCTTCAGCTTGAAGCTTTGTGGTGACAGTGCCAGAGACCAATAACCTTTCAAAGAAAAAGTGCCAAGTGTCTGTTTGTTAAGCTGATCGATCTCGAAACCTAAGGCTATAGGATTGGACCCTTGCAAGATGCCTTGGATTAAACCATGGGCGTTTAAATGGAGGTGACTGAGCCTATAGTGTTGATCTTTTTGTTGATCATGGTAGATCAACTGTGCATTTTGAACATTCAGGCTATTGAGCGCGAGCGAGGGCATAGCAGCCGTTGGCGTGCTGTTGTTGGGGGTTTCAAAGGCTTTGCGAAGCGCTGCCCAGTTTTCCTGTCCGGCAGCATTACGTTCGAGTATGAGCGTTGTGCCTTCCATATCGAGATCCAATACCACGCGGCCTGTTAAAAGTGACCATAGGCTGACATCAACCTTGAGCGTGTCGGCAGATACCAAGGTACCGCTGAAAGGTGCTTGATTGTCCAAACGAAGCTTTTTGGTTTCGAGCGAGAGCATGGGATACCACTTCCAACGGAGTGGGCCTTGTAACTTCAGTTCATGCCCTGTGCGCTGTAGAACCGCATCTTGGATGGGCATCTTCAATTGATTGGGATCCACATAATAGATAATCAGCGCCATGGCTACACTCAGTGCAATGATGCTGATGACGATAAAAGAGACTAAGATTTTGAACCATCTCATGAGATGCATCCCCAATGCAGACTAGTACCTCATCAAATAAGTTTTTCCGAATGGCACCCGGGGACCCACACCCTGTATTCAATGATTAACCGTCCCTCGAATCGACGACCTGGTGCATATTCGGAAAAACTTCTTCAGGTACCATAACAGTATATTCTTTTTAAGTTATATACCCAAAAGAAGGTTCTTGCAATACCTAAGCTTGTTCTTTAGGATACGGAAATGACTTTAAAGCTCCCTACCCTTGAAGTGAATCCGCCAGCAGGTGTTTTTGATGCCTCGGTGATTTGGTTGCATGGTTTAGGTGCCAGTGGCCATGATTTTCTACCAGTGGCAGAACAATTATCGCTTCTTTACCCTTTAGTGCGTTTTGTATTGCCCCATGCACCGATGCGTGCGGTGAGGGCTAATCAGGGCTTACGCATGCGCGCTTGGTATGATTTTTACAGTTGGAATTTTCGTGATCATGAAGATGTTGCGGGTTTACAAGCGATGGAGCAGTCGATTGTTCAATTGATTGAAGATGAACAGGCACTGGGGATCCCAAGCCATCGTATTGTGTTGGCGGGTTTTTCTCAGGGTGGGGCTATGGCGCTCTATGCGGGGCTGCGCTATCCGCATCGCTTAGGCGGCATTATTGCGCTCTCCACGTATGTGCCAGATCCGCTTGCTTTGGCAGATAGTATGGCCAAAAGCGCAACCGGATTGCCCATTTTTCTTGCCCATGGTCAGTATGATGGCGTAATACCGCTTGCGATGGCTACCGCTGCAAGGCAGATGCTAGAGGCATGCGGTTGCGTTGTAAAATGGCATTGTTATGCGATGGAACACAATGTTATAGATGAAGAGATCCAGGACATTGCAAAATTTTTGGCAAAAGTTTTATAGAGCGCTCATGCTGAGATTCCAGACTCTACTGCGGTTTTATTTTTGAGCAAGGCTAGGAGTATGGCTTCAGCCTCCTTATAGGCCTCTTCTTTAATGAGATGGTTTGCGTAATTATGCAGCATCCGTGCATTGCGTTGAAGTGCATGCGGCATTTCTTTCCAAAAATGGCTTAAAGTTTCTAAACCCTGTTGTGCATAGACAGGTAGCAAGGATTCATAGGTTGTGTATTCAAGGGCGCTAAGCGTTTGTGTGTCAAAAACAAGTTGTCTTGCTAAGGTTGGAAGTAATGCGAGCAGCGCCTCGAAATCCTGGTTACGCTGATACAGTTTTGCCAATAATCGAAGCGTTTCAGCGGTTGTAGGTTCATTTTGCATGGTTAGATTCGAGGCTGTTTCTGGCAGTTTTTGATCGCCGGTCTGTTCTGTCATAGCGCTATCCTTTTATCGCAAGCCATTCACAATAACACTAGCTCAATCTTTAAAAAGATGCGAGTTGGCAGACATTCAAGACTTCGGTGAGGCTTTATTTTTAAGTAAGGCTAGAAGTATGGCTTCAGCTTCTGTATAGGCCTCTGCTTTCATCAGATAGTCCGCGTAGTTCTGTAGCATCTTGGTGTTTTTTTGGAGCGTGTGTGGCATTTGCTTCCAAAAATGATGCAGCGCTTCTAAACCCTGGTGGGCATAGACAGGGAGCAAGGATTCATAGGTTGTTTGTTCGAGGGCCTCAAAGGTTTGTTTCTCAAAGACAGACCGTTTGGCTAAGGTTGGCAGTAGTTCGAGCAGAGAGGCAAAATCTTGTTTATTTTTATAGACTTCAGCTAATAACCGAAGCACTTCAACGTTCTTGGGTTCATCTTGATATAGTTTTTTTAAGGATACGTTGCTTTCATCAACACGGCCCTGTTTCAGCTGTAAGGCAGCCTGTGTGACACGTACATTGACGGTCGTTTTTAGACCTTGTTTTACAGCTAACGCTATATAATGATCTCGTCGATCATAGGCAGAAAGCGCTTGTGCGGCCTGTGCTGCGTACAAATAATTCACGAGTGGATGATCGCTGTGTATCGCACCGTTGACTAATTGGCGTTCTGCTTGCTTCCAATGTCCCTCTGCAAGCGCTAACAAACCGTTAGCACTTTGTAGACGCGCGCTTCGTTGCTGATGGTTTTTATGCCAGTCAGCGATATTTTTTGAGGTAGAACGGATAGTATGGATGGTTCGTAATAAACCATAAAACGTTACAAACATGAATAGGATTAAAAAAATCGCTAGCCATAAAGGCATTTCTGTGGTCCATTCTCCATAAGAAAAAAGGACGTAACCCGGATCTTGATGGATCAGCACCCCGGCAGTTGTCGCGCATATAAGCGCCAGAATAAAAAGCCAAAATGGGCGCATCTTAGGATCTCAAAAGTGATAATTGATGAAGACAGGTTAAGGGGGGATAAGTCTTTTCTAAAGACATTGTTTTCAAGGTGTTCAAAGATTGTTGTAAGGATAGGACTTTTGGATCTTTTTCATCATAGTAATGGTCAAGCCATTGCTGTGTGTCTTGGATGAGTCTGGCATACAGCGATTCATTCTTCATCAGGGTTGTGAGACGCAATTGCTCTAAGAATAAACGTAGTTGTTGTTGGACCAGGCGTTGCTCGGTGTCGGACAGCAAAGGCTCTACGGGTTTTGTATGACGTTGAATTTTGATCAAATCTTTCAAGCTTTTTAAGCAGTGATCAAAAAAGGGTTGCCACGTGGTGGTGAAGGATGCTGTGGCGGGTCGATTGTGCGGCGTTGGTTCCGGTGTTCGTTCCAGAGAAGATCCACGATGACGCGGTAAAAGATCCTGTGTTTCATCAATCAAGGTTGCGATGGTTTGCCACGTGTGCGTAGGATTCGTGGGTTGTACCGATGCCAAGGCTTGTAGATCGTTTTGGATCGCGGTGTTGAGGGGCTCCAGTTGTGGATCGTGAAGCGCTTGAATTTTGCTGTGCGCGGCGTTTAATAAGGAAAGGGTTGCGGGTAAATCTTGGGTGGTGTGCAATCGGGTTTCAGCTAACCGAATAAGTGTAGCTATTTCGAAATGGGATAAGTTATCGAGCTCAGGTGCTGTGGGTCTACTGGCTGCCTGTAGTATCTGGGGTGCCTGGGGTGCCTGGGGTGCCTGGGGTGCCTGGGGTGCCTGGGGTGCCTGGGGTATCTGGGGTGCCTGGGGTGCCTGGGGTATCTGCGTGTGACGCTGTTTTTTCAAGTCTTCAATCTTGGCGTTGAGTCCTTCTTCCACCTGCAGTAGATTCTGCTGCGTGCTTTGTAGTGCGTCCCTGGTTTGTCCAAACTGAAAAATGCTGAATACCAGAGCACAAAGGGCAAGCAAAAAACTGAGCCAGGTGAACTTCATGGACAACAACCCTCGTAAGTACGCAACACTTTTATAACAGCTGATATAATAGCCGAGTCATCAGCTCCTGTCGCCAGCACAGGTTTTTCAAAGCCCCGTTGATGGGCTAATGCAAGCATTCTGCTACCCACAACCACGATAGGGCGCTTTTGTAAAGCGTGCAGGGCTGCGGGTGGAAAAAGTGCGATAAGATGCTCTAAGGCACTGGCGCTGGTGCTCACGCTCAGATCGGGGGGATGCTGATCCCAAGCTGTCAGTATCGTTTCAGTATCATAGCTGGGCATGCAGCGAAGATAGACCACCAAAGGGTATACAAGGGCCCCGCGTGTTTTGAGTGTCTCTGCGAGCAATGTTCTACCCCCTTCGCCTTTAACAATGGCAATCGATGTGCCGAGAATCGATTGTAAGTTTTTTAGCTTAAGTAAAGATTCTGTTTCATAAGGTGGGGTTTCTGGGATGAGCACCGTGGGGATCCCCAGTGCCTGTAGCGCTTGTTGGGTGCCGGGACCTATGGCCATGTAGGTGATGGATGGCCATCGTGAAGGATCTGCTTGGATGAGCGGGGTGGCATAGTGCACCGCCGCTTGGCTTGTAAAAAGCGCGATATTTATCCGCTTAAAAAGTTCTAGGCCTTGTGTAAGCGTGTAGTGGGGTGCGGGTTGAATCTCAATCATAGGGATGCATTCAGGACGGTGGCCTAAGTCTTGGATCTTTTGACAAAGACTGCCTGCAAGCGCTTGGGGTCTTGTGATGAGAATATTCATGGATGCCTTAAAAGTTCAGTGGCACCTTGTTGTCGTAATTTGTCTGCGACCGCAATCCCTATACGCAGGATCTGTTCAGTACTGCCGGTGGCTTCTGCTTTTAAAAGCAGCGATCCATCGGTTTTTCCTACCATACCTTCTAAACGTAGGCAGCCGTCTTGATCAAGGGTCGCAAAGCCTGCAATGGGTGTTTGACAGCCACCCTCTAGGCAGGCAAGCATCGCTCTTTCAGCTCCGACACAGTATGCCGTCGGTCGATGATGCAGCGGTTCAATCAGGGCTTGGATTGCATGATCATTTACACGGCATTCAATCGCTAAAGCACCTTGGCCTACGGCAGGTAGGCATTCATTTGCTGAAAAAATGGTCGAAAAAGGCAACGTCATCTTTAAGCGTTCTACACCACAGTGTGCGAGAATAATGCCTTCGTAGTGTCCTGCTTTTAATTTTTCAAGTCGGCTATCAATATTCCCACGCAAGGGGATGATTCTAAGATCGGGTCGTAAGGCTAGCAATTGTGCTTGTCTGCGCAGACTCGAAGTACCTACGCGTGCCTGCGGGGGGAGTGATTGCAGGGTAGGGTATTCCAGGGAATACCAGGCATCATAGGGCGATGCGCGTTGAAGGATTGCGCCAAGCTCTAAACCTTCGGGTAATTGATGGGGCATATCTTTGAGCGAATGCACTGCGATATCCGCCTGGTGCGCCCGTAAATAATCTTCAAGCGCTTTTACAAATAAACCTTTACCGCCCATAGTTGCAAGCGGTTCATCTAGAAAATGGTCCCCTGTGCTTTGGATCCCCACAATGTTTATCGCAAGTGTTGGGTGATGCGCTGCCAGTTGTGTTTTGACAAGATTGGCTTGACAGAGGGCCAGAAGACTTTTGCGTGATACGATAGTCAGGGTTTTTTTCATAGAATAAATTGGCTTAAGTCTTGATCGCGTACCAGGGCATTGAGCTGTTCGTTCACATAGGCTTCGTTAATCACCTGGTGGGTATGGCTCAGCTCGGTGGCCTTAAAAGAAATATCTTCTAATAAACGTTCCATCACGGTATGAAGCCGCCGAGCACCAATATTTTCTGTGCGTTCATTCATTTCCCAGGCAATTTCAGCGATCCGTTGAATACCATCCGGCGCGAAGGAGATTTTCACCTGTTCTGTGGCTAATAGCGCTTGATATTGAATGCTAAGGCAGGCATCGGTTTCGGTTAAAATTCTTACAAAATCTTCTACCCGAAGTGCATCCAGTTCCACACGGATCGGTAAACGACCTTGTAGTTCGGGAATTAAATCGGAGGGTTTTGAAACATGAAAAGCACCCGAGGCAATAAAAAGAATATGATCGGTGCGCACGGTGCCATATTTGGTAGACACACTGCATCCTTCCACCAAGGGCAACAGATCTCTTTGTACACCTTCACGTGAAACATCGCCCGTACTTCTTTGTTCGGATCGCTGGGTCACTTTATCAATTTCATCTAAAAAGACAATGCCGGTTTGTTCCACACGTTCAAGGGCCTTTATTTTAATATCGTCGTCATTGATGAGTCGATGGGCCTCTTCCTCGCACAACATTTTCAGCGCATCTTTTACCCGTAGTTTTCTTTTCTTTAGGCGTTCGCTTGAGAGATTTTGAAAGAGACTTTGCAGTTGATGTGTCATCTCTTCCATACCAGGTGGTGCCATAATTTCAACGCCGAGGTGGTGTGAAAGTTCTAGTTCAATATCTTTTTCATCCAATGTCCCACTCAGCAGTTTTTTAGACAATGCTTTTCTGGCAGCTAATGCGCTTTTTGTCGAAAATTCTGCGATTTTTTGTGGATCGTCTGCATAGTCTTGACGCGCTTCTGTGGAGGGACTTGTGGGCTGTGCCAAAATACCTAGAATGCGATCGAAAGCAAGCTTATGGGCTTGAACACGCACTTTGTCTAAAGCCTCTTCACGGGTTAATTTCACGGCTAATTCTGTGAGATCTCGAATAATGGAGTCTACATCCCGACCCACATAGCCCACTTCTGTAAATTTGGTGGCTTCTACTTTAATAAAAGGCGCTTTGGCTAATTTTGCCAAACGGCGTGAAATTTCTGTTTTACCCACCCCGGTAGGTCCAATCATTAAAATATTTTTGGGTGTTATTTCGGCGCGCAACACAGGATCGACTCGCAGTCGTCGATAACGGTTTCTTAGGGCAATGGCGACCGATCGTTTGGCCGCTTGTTGTCCAATAATGTATTTATCGAGTTCTTGTACAATTTGTTGAGGGGTCATCACTTCGAATAAATGATCGTTCATGTTTCACTCTCTAATGCTTCAATACTAAAATAATGATTGGTATAGACACACATATTGGCTGCAATCGTCAACGATTTTTCCACAATCGCCATAGGATCGAGCGTGGTGTTATCAAACAGCGCTGTGGCGGCGGCTTGCGCATAAGGACCTCCGGACCCAATCGCAATGAGACCCCTTTCAGGTTCTATCACATCGCCATTGCCGGTAATCATTAAGGAATTTTGTTTATCGGCAACGATGAGCACGGCCTCGAGGCGCCTTAAAGCCCTATCCATACGCCAATCTTTGGCCAGTTCTACAGCGGCTCGCATTAAGTTTCCCTGATACGTTTCTATTTTTTTTTCAAAGCGCTCAAAGAGGGTAAAGGCATCGGCGGTGCCGCCTGCAAAGCCTGCAATAATTTTATTGTTGTAGAGGCGTCGAACCTTACGTGCATTGCCTTTTAAAATGGTATCGCCCCGTGAGACCTGACCGTCACCGCCAATCGCCACGCGCTGATGTCTGCGTACACAAACAATGGTAGTGCCTCTGAATGATTCCACCGTGGGCTCTCCTATCTTAACGTTGGAGGATTAAAATACCATGAATCTGATATTGTTGAAGTCGCTTTTTTTGTTCGGCCGCCATGGACTCAGAGGCAAAGGGGCCGATCATCACTCTAAACCAGGTGCCATCTTCGGCTTCAACCTGTTGGTTTTTTGCTTTAAATCCAAGCCCCATCAGGCGATTCTTCAGTTGTTCTGCCCCTTCACGATGGCGGTAAGCTTTGGCTTGGATCATATAGTGAGGGGCCGCCTGTTTGCTATACACAGGCACGGATTTAGTTTTTGATCTGGCTAATTGCTTAGATGTTTGATGAACGGCATCGCTGGGTTTTGCTGCAGAGGGTAGCATGGCTCTAGACACCGTTGGGGCGGGCGTTATGGGATCGGGTAGAGGTACTTCAAGTCCAGGCAATAACTGATAAAACTCGAAACGTTGCGCGACTTCTTGTTTGGGGAGGGGCTGTGTGTGGTTTGCCTGTTTATGGGTTTTGGATGAAGCCCTTCTTTTTTCCACGGTTGCTGTAGGCGGCGTTGTGGTGTGAGGCCTATCATGCACAGCTTTTGGTCGTAGAGGGTTATAGCGGGTCAGTTGGCCTGCACCATACAGATGGTAGAGGCTGGCAACACCCAGAATGCTCATAAAAAGACCCATAAGCCACCACATACCTTTAGGAAAGGAGGCGCGCTTGCGGGATGATCGTCTATGTAGGACGTTTTTTTTACGATGCCGAGCCACTGGGGTCCTCAAAAAGATTGGTCTATAAGCGCTAGTGTATCAGAGTTGTTTGAGCCTTTAAGAAGATTTATTCCTCGGGGGTAGGGACTCAAGGGTTCATCTGGTATAGTCGTAGCCAGGGTTAAGATCTTTGGCTAGGGGGGTTGTATGGATATTTCTTGGGTTGTCGCTTTATTTGCAATGCTCGCCATTGTGGTGGTGTTTATGGGGGTCAAGCAAGTACCCCAAGGCTATGAGTGGACAGTCGAGCGTTTTGGACGTTATACCCAAACCCTCAGACCTGGTTTAGCGATCATTGTGCCTTTTGTCGATCAAATCGGTGCCAAGCTTGTGATGATGGAACAGGTCCTCGATATTCCCTCTCAAGAGATCATCACTAAAGACAATGCGATGGTGCGTGTAGATGCGGTCATCTTTTTTCAAGTGGTGGATGCTGCCCAAGCGGCCTATGCCGTGAATGATTTAGAGCGTGCTATTCGTAATCTGACGCTCACCAACATTCGTACGGTGCTGGGTTCTTTAGATTTAGATGAGGCTTTATCGCAACGCGATCATATTAATTCGCGTTTGTTAGTGGTGATTGATGAGGCTACAGCACCCTGGGGTATGAAAGTCACGCGTATTGAGATTAAAGATATTGCCCCGCCCAAAGATTTAGTGGAATCCATGGGTGCTCAAATGAAAGCTGAGCGTGAAAAGCGTGCTTCGATTCTAGAAGCAGAAGGCATTCGACAATCCCAGATTTTAAAAGCGGAAGGTTCAAAAAGCTCGAAAATTCTAGAAGCAGAAGGCCATCGACAATCTGCTTTTTTAGGTTCCGAAGCCAGGGAACGTCAGGCAGAGGCAGAAGCAAAAGCGACCCAAGTGGTATCTGAAGCGATTGCCAAGGGTTCTTTACATGCGGTGAACTATTTCGTCGCACAGAAATATATCGATGTTTTAGGAAAAATAGCTTCGGCCGAGAACCAGAAGGTCTTGCTCATGCCTTTGGAAGCAAGCAGTGTGATTGGTAGTTTGGCCGGCATTGGTGAATTAACCAAAAGTGTTTTTGGTGAGAAAGCAAAATGATGCCCTCACGTTTCATAAAAAATTGGGAGGTATCTCATGAATATTTTAAAGGATCATTTTTGGACCATGCATGCTTGGATGGTGATAGCTGTGTTGCTCACCCTCTTAGAGGTCTTACTGGGCAGTAGCTTTTTCCTACTCTGCGTAGGTGCCGCCTGTGCGGTGGTGGGTGTCGTAGTATGGCTATGGCCGAGTCTTAGCATGCAAACACAAGTCTTTATGTTTGCATGCGCCGTCTTAGGCAGTGTAGGGCTTTGGTGGCATTATCTGCGCAGGCGTATGCATAATAAACCCGAGCATACGACGCTTAATCGCCGTGCAGAGCAGTATATTGGTAGAACTTTTGCCTTGTCCGAGGCGATTGTGAATGGTCGAGGCAGAATTCGTGTCGATGATTCCAGCTGGCAGGTAGAAGGTCCCGAATTACCTCAGGGTACTGTGGTTGAGATTATCGGTGTAGAAGGCGTTCTGTTAAAAGCAAAGGCTAAGGTGTAAGAGCCTGCATCTCAATAAATGCAAGAAACTTTCTAAAACAGAAAGTTTCTTGCAAAAAATAAGAAAAAACCTGATGAAACAATGAGTGTAAGCAACGCGTTACAACAAAACAGGGCGATTGTATTGACGTTGTAATGACAAATGTTATAGTGAGACCTAGTTTTAGGAGGTTCTTGTTATGGCTTATGCCACAGAAAAAAGTAAGAAAACAACCTTGCAATTGAGGATTCCACTCAAACAGAAGGCTTTACTCTCAAAAGCTGCCAAATTGCGAAAAATAACGCTCTCCCAGTTTGTCTTAGCGCATTCAGATCACGCCGCACGTGAGGTTTTGTCTACACAAACAGAATTTCATTTGTTAACGGAGCAGTGGAACCAATTTTGTGAAGCACTGGATCAACCTGCACGCACTATTCCAGTTCTAAAAAGCCTATTAATTGAGCGTACGCTACTGGATGAATAGTGACCTGCGTCCGTTGCAGGGTCCTGATTTGCTGCTAAAAGATATGCCCTGATCCATAAAGCCTTAAAAAAGGGTGAGTTACTACGTTTGCATAGGGGTATCTATATACTCGCCCCCAAATACCGTTCGGAACAGATCAATGTATTCTCTCTGGCTAATCGAATGGTGGCTGGTAGTTTTGTGTCTTTTGAGACGGCTTTAGCGCTGCACGGCTGGATCCCTGAAAGAGTGAATCTCATGATGAGTGTGATTGCAAAAGGGCGCACAAAAAGCTTTCATACACCACTGGGAGACTTTGATTATGTGAAAGTGCCCCTAAGGCATGAAGATTTTTTGAAAGGCGTTACTTGGCACATGTCCAATGATCAAACTTTTTTAATGGCCAATCCTTTAAGAGCACTCGCTGATTATGTCTATCTTAGAAAAATCGTGTGGACCGATCTTGATTTTTTGTTAGAGGGAATGCGCATTGATGAGGAAAATTTAAGGTCGCTGACCACAAAAGATTTTGATGATATTTCAGGTGTTCATCACTCAAAACGCGTTTTATTTTTTTTAGAAAACCTTAGAAAATCATTATTTATCCTTTCGCTACCCTTCGGATCAAAAACTGACTATTAAGTTGGAAGTTGATATCAATCCACCTGAAGGTTCTACGGCCGAAATAAAATTTTTAAGATTCCCTTCAGCCGCCGAGGTCTCTCCCTTTTTGAATGAAGCCGATAGAAAGACTTTGAAGCTTTGGGGGGTGCCTTTTTTCTATAGCCAAAATAGACGATGCTCAATCGCCGTGCAGATCGGTGCGATTGCCTCCCGTTAGTTTAATTGCTCAGGTATTAGCGTTTTATATGCCGGCGATTACAGCCAAACGCTATAACCCTGTGATTAAAGCGTTTTGTGAACGTTTAAAAGCTGCTGGCAAGCCTACGATGTTGATTATTGGAGCAGCCATGCGAAAGCTCATCCATATTATTTATTCTAACTAACTAGGTTGATAGTAGCCCTGGAGAGCTTTAGGCTTGACTGTTGACTTAGATGTTCCTTATAAGTTAGTCTGCGGCAGATATTGTAACGGATAAGGCCCTAAAATGCTGGATAATTCAGAACTGTTAGAGAAGATTAAGAATACAAGATTTAGTTGGCATTCGCCGATTGATTTTGGTAACGGTGTTGTGGTGAATAAGCATTCACAACGTCGTTTTGCCAGAAGACTTAAGCTATTGCAGATACCGGCCGATCTGACTGGAAAAACAGTTTTGGACATAGGCGCATGGGATGGTTTTTTCTCATTTGAATTTGAACGTCGTGGTGCTAAACGCGTATTGGCTATCGATACTTATGCATGGGATAAAGGTGGGATTGATTGTTTCTTACTAGCCAAAGAGCAGTTGAAGAGTAAGGTGGAACACCAACGCTTGGATGTGCATGATTTATGCCCAGATCTTGTTGGAACGTTTGATTATGTTTTCTGTGCAGGCGTCTTATATCATCTCAGAAACCCATTTTATGCGTTGGAAAAAATATTTAAAGTCACTAAAGGTACTTTAATATGCGAAACGCATGCTATGATCCCTGCCATGCATGAGAAGTACCCTCTATCAGCGTTCTTTCCAGGCGATGAAAGCGCAGGGCGTTGGGATGTTTGTGGTTATACGACATTGTCCTGGCTGGAAAATGCTGTAAAATATGCAGGGTTTGCACGTTCTGAATTTAAATATACGCCATCTATGCACTGGTATAGAAAAATGAAGGCTTTTGTGACTAACAGACCACAATCAGGAAGGGTGGTGATTCACGCGCACGTTAATCCCTAGGCAATCAATCCCATGAAAAAAATACTGATCGTAGGACCGGCTTGGGTCGGGGATATGGTGATGGCCCAGTCCCTGTTTAAGGTGCTTAAAGCACAAGACCCTAGCACGACAATCGATGTCTTAGCCAGCGATTGGACACGTCCTTTGTTAGCCCGCATGCCCGAAGTCCATCAGACCCATTCTATGCCCATTGGACATGGCAAGCTGGCGCTTAGGCAACGGTATCAAATCGCCCAATCCCTAAAGTCCTATGGTTATACGCAGGCCATTGTTTTGGCGAATGCTTGGAAATCGGCCCTTATTCCTTGGTGGGCAAACATCCCTTTGCGTACGGGTTTTCTAGGAGAATGCCGTGTGGGTCTTTTAAACGACTGGCGATGTTTAGATAAACAAGCCTTGCCAAGGATGATTGATCGTTTTGCAGCGTTGGCTTTTAAAGCAGATCAACCCAAGCCGCCCATACCGTATCCCCAGTTAGTAGTCGATCAGATACAGGTTGCGAAGACAGTACAAGCCTTTTGTCCAGGGTGGAAACCCGGACAAAAAATAATCGCGCTTTGCCCGGGTGCAGAATTTGGTTCTGCCAAACGTTGGACAACCGAACATTATGCAAAGCTTGCGGCCATGAAACAATCGGAAGGTTTTGCAGTATGGATTTTCGGATCTAAAAAAGATATTCCGGTAGCCGCCGAAATTCAAGAATACCTTAAAACGCCTGTTTTAGATTTTAGTGGTAAAACCCGTTTAGAAGAAGCCATCGATTTACTGTCGGTGGCGACCGTTGTGGTAAGCAATGATTCTGGTTTAATGCATGTGGCGGCTGCCTTAAATAAATCGCTGGTGGCACTGTATGGCCCCACCGATCCGGTTTTTGCACCACCCTTAGGATCGAAGACCCGTTCCTTGAGTCTGGCCTTGTCTTGTAGTCCTTGTCGTGCGCGTGAATGTCCCTTAGGACATCATCGGTGTATGCGCGATTTATTGCCGGAAAAAGTCTTAACAGCGATGAATAGCTTGGAGCATCCATGCGCGTCTTAGTGATCAAAACCTCTTCTTTAGGGGATATTATTCATACCTTGCCTGCACTGAGCGATGCACGTGCAGTCTATCCATCGATCACTTTTGATTGGGTGGTTGAAGAATCTTTTGCAGAAATTCCACGTTGGCATGCTGCAGTAGACACGGTGATTCCCATCGGTCTACGACGGTTTAAACGCGAGCCTAAGACTCTCTTGAAAAGTGGTGAATGGCGACAGTGGTTAAGAAAACTCAGAGCGCATCATTATGATTTAGTGATTGATGTCCAAGGGTTATTAAAAAGTGCTTTAGTCGGTTGTTGCGCGCGCAGCACGCTGAGAACAGGATTTTCTTGGCGTGGCGCTAGAGAATCCGTGGCGAGCTTATTATATAATCAACGGGTGCATGTGCCATGGCGGCAACATGCGGTAACGCGCACCCGTGCATTATTTGCAGGTGTTTTAGGATACGATTTTTCGAGCAGGACCCTTGATTATGGTATTGAGCGGCAGCATTTTGCACCGTTGCCTTTAGAGGGAGGACCGTATTGCGTTTTTCTGCATGGAACGACCTGGGATAGCAAGCATTGGCCTGAATCGTATTGGATAGCATTAGCACAGAAGGTTGCAGATGCCGGCTATACCATCCAGTTATTATGGGGAAACCCCCTAGAATTAGCCCGTGCACAGCGTATTGCTTTGGTTTGTGAAAAGGCTGTCGTAGCCCCACGTCGCTATTGTTTGAGTGAGGTTGTGGCTATTTTGGCGGAAGCGCAGGCGGTGGTGACAGTTGATACAGGGTTTGGACATTTGGCAACGGCTTTAAATGTTCCAACGATTTCTCTGTATGGCCCCACCGATCCGGCATGCTCGGGTACTTTTGGCCCCAAACAATTGCCCTTGGCCGCATATTTTCCTTGTTCCCCTTGTTTTAAACGGACCTGTATGTATGCAGGACAACAGTCTATCGATCCACCTTGTTTTGTGAGAGTGAATCCAGAACGTGTCTTTAAAAAATTGATGATGCAATTAAATGCTTGTGGAACGAACCCATGCACCGTCTCTGTTTAATACCATTTGAACGTTGGAATATAGGGCTTATCGCACTGTTGGCTTTGATGATCCCGCTTTCAACGGCTGGAACGAACGGTGTATTAGTGCTATGGATAAGTTCTTGGATGGTATGGCATCTCTTACACGGTGATCTGCGTGTACAGATAAACCAGATGCTATCGGAACCTGTGACGCGTGCCCTGCTGCTATTCGTGGGTATGTTTGTGGTGGCCAGTTTTTATTCGATAGCGCCTTGGTCTGATATAAGAATATCGCTCGGTAAAATGGGTAAATGGCTTTATCTGCCTTTTTTAGTCTGTGTATTACAGTCATCCAGGCATCGAAGGTGGGTGCTTAATGCTTTTTTAAGCAGTATGATGCTCACGCTGTTCTTGGCCATGCTAAAAATATATGGTGGCATTACTTTATGGCATGTGCGTTTTACCGATGCTTGTGTTTTTAAGGATCATATTTTCACCAATCTGATGATGAGTTTCGCAGTCTTTCTTTTGGCACACAAAGCTTTTCAAAGCACCCATACTTGGAAGCGTATAGGTTTTCTATTACTCTGCACGGCTGCTATCTATTATGTGCTCTTTATGAGTGAAGGGCGTTCGGGTTATGTCATACTCGCTCTGTTATGGGTGTTTTTTTCTATACAAACGCAACAAGGAAAATATCGGATAGTAGGTATTACAAGCTTGATAGTACTGTTGATGGTGGCCGGTCTTTATTTTTCAACTTTTCAACGTCGTATCTTGCAAGTGATCCATACCGTTCCGCTGATCAATGCCACCCATGCCGAGGGTGATATTTCAATACGTCAACGTCTAGCCTATATGGACAACACGGTAGCGCTCATCAAGATCCATCCTTGGTTGGGGTTCGGTACCGGATCCTTCAAAACGGCGTATGAAAAATACGCTTTGAATCGTACATGGCCTATGACGGCTAATCCACACAATGAATATCTAAATATTGCCCTACAATGTGGTGGGTTGGGGTTGGCTGCCTTATTATGGTTTTTCTATATTCTGCACAAAAGTATACGGGCTTTAAAGAGGCCTGAAAAATATTATGCCGAAGGATTGCTCGGTATTATGGTGGTAGGGTGTATGGGCAATGCCTGGTTAATGGATTTTACCTCAGGCTATTTCTTTATGGTGTGTTTGGCAGCTTGTTTAGCGACCGCCCCCACCCCAGCCCTTCCCCGCATCCGAGGGAGGGAGCTTGAAAAAACCCTCTAAAATATCGGTGATTGTGACGACTTATAATTGGCCGCTGGCTTTAAGCGCCGTGTTGCGTGCTTTGGTTGCCCAAAAAACAAGCTGTGATTTCGAAGTGATTATCGCCGACGATGGCTCTACAGCAGAGACTGCAGCTTGTATTGCACTGTTTAAGCAACAGTCTACTTTAGCCATAACCCATGTTTGGCAACCGGATCAAGGCTTTAGGGTGGCTGCTATTCGAAATAAAGCCATTCATACGGCGACTGGGGATTATATTATTTTTGTGGATGGCGATTGCATACCACGCGAAAATTTTATTCAGCGACATTATCTTTTAGCAGAAACCAACACTTTTGTTGCGGGTAATCGTATTTTACTCAGCAAGGCATTGACACAGCGCGCGTTGAATCAGGCGGTAGCACTACACCAGTGGTCTATCTGGGATTGGTGCAAGGCGCGTGTACAGGGTTATTGCAACCGCGTGTTGCCGCTTTTATCTTTACCCGCGTGGGCGCATTTTAAAAGCGCGAGGCGTTGGAAGGGTGCTAAGGGTTGTAATTTGGCCGTATGGAAAGCAGATCTATGTACGGTGAATGGTTGGGAAGAGACTTTTGTAGGATGGGGTTATGAAGATTCCGATCTGGTTGCACGCTTGTTAAAGTGTGGACTCAAAAACAAAAGTGGACGTTTTTACGTTCCGGTGATTCATGTGTGGCATCCTGAAAATGATAGAACGCGAGAACAAACAAATTGGGCACAGTTTAAAGATAGACAAAAAAAGGGGCTAGTATGTTCAGTGCAGGGTTTAAGCCAATACACGGGCTAAATTTCGAGAAAGCACGTATTTTGATTGTTGGCGATGTCATGCTCGATCAATACTGGCATGGCCAAACATCGCGCATTTCACCTGAAGCACCTGTGCCTATTGTGCATATTGAAGCGAGAGATGAGCGTCCTGGTGGGGCTGCCAATGTGGCTTTAGGGGTGGCGGCGCTGGGTGCCAAGCCTTATTTGTTGGGTTTGGTCGGTGAGGATACGGAAGCGCATAGCTTAGAGGCGTTGTTAGCCCAACGTGGCATCGCTTGTCATTTACAGCGGCTTGCGGGCGCCCATACCATTAAGAAACTGCGTGTTTTGAGTCGTGGTCAGCAAATGGTTCGTTTAGATACCGAAACGACATTTGTGTTAGATGAAGACTTACGATCGATATTGTTCCAACACTATCAAGCGGCACTTGCCCATACCGATGTCGTGGTCTTATCCGATTATGGCAAGGGTACCTTGTTTGAACCGGCGGCCTGGATTATGGCGGCACGTGCGCGTGGCATTCCAGTGATTGTTGATCCAAAATCGCTGTGTTTTTCCGATTACCAGGGTGCGAGTGTTGTAACCCCTAATCTCAAAGAATTTGAGGCGGTGGCGGGTGTGTCTGAGACCGTCGAACAGATGATTGAAAAAGCCGAGCATTTATTAGCCCGTCACGCCCTAGAGGCGATGATTATTACCCGTTCTGAGCAGGGATTATCGGTGATTAGCAATCATGAATCGGTTCAACACCTGCAAGCGATTGCACGTGAAGTGCATGATGTGACCGGTGCAGGCGATACCGTGATTGCCGTCTTAAGTGTGGCCTTGGCTACAGGCTTTTGTTTGATCGATGCCGCACGTTTAAGTAATGTGGGCGCAGGGGTGGTGGTTTCGAAGTTGGGCGCTGCAACGGTCACCGTTGCTGAATTAGAAAAAGCACTGATACACGATCAACACTTACCTTTAGGCGTGATGGAAGAAGATACCTTAATGCAGGTTCTGCATGTCAGTCGTATGTCGGGTGAGCGTATTGTATTTACCAATGGTTGTTTTGATATTTTACATGCAGGTCATGTGATGTACTTGGAGCAAGCAAAACAATTGGGTCATCGGCTGATTGTGGGGGTTAATAGCGATGACTCTGTGGTTAGGTTGAAAGGGCCTACAAGGCCCATCAATACATTAGCAGATCGGATGCAAGTTTTGGCTGGATTACGCTCGGTAGATTGGGTGGTACCCTTTTCAGAAGATACGCCTGAGCGATTAATTCAAGCTTTATCGCCGAATGTGCTTGCAAAGGGGGGGGATTACCAAGATGTTCATGCCTTAGCCGGTGCACAACATGTACTCAGCCAAGGGGGAGAGGTCCATCTGCTGGGTCTGAAAGAGGGCTGTTCTACCACGCGTACGATTACGGCTATTCAGGGTGGTTCCGAAACTACGCTATAACACGGATAGCCGTAGGTCTTTGCACGCTGTACGCTTCGTCATTGCGAGCCTCGCGAAGCAATCCAGATTGATGGCTATCTATGGACATTCACTACAAAAAATTTCGTGCAAAAGTTTATTTTTCAGCTGAAACAGACTCATTCTATGGAGAAGTCTTGAACGTTCCATGGCTTGTGTCTTTTCAAGCCAAAGATTTGCAGGAGGCTAGGGTTTTGATGATCGAGGCCATTGAGCACTCTTTGGTTCATTTAGATATGAGTCGTCATGTTTGCAGTACGGTGTAGAAGAAGAGCCTGTGTTATGCTATTTTTATTCACTAAATGTAAAAAGTTGAGAACAACATCATGTCGTGTTATTTAGAAATGATACTGCGTTGGATGTATACCCTGCTTTTTGCCATGGCAGTGCCTATATTGGTACTGCGACGTTGGCTCAAAGATAGGCCCTATCCAGAAGCGCATGGTCGCTGGTTAGAGTATCTAGGTTTTTACAAACAGCCAGCGCTGCCGCCTGGTGGTGTGTGGATCCATGCCGTCTCTTTCGGAGAATTAGTGGCTGTTTTACCTTTTATACGGGCCTGTGCTAAACGTTTTCCTACAAGAACCATCATTGTTACTACCACCACGCCTACTGCATCTGCGCACCTACGAAAAACCTTAGGAACTTCTGTTGCCCATGTCTATTTTCCCTATGATCTACCTTTTTGTATGAACCGTTTTTTACAGTGGTCTCGCCCTGCGGTTGTGATGATCGTTGAAACAGAACTATGGCCTAATTGCCTGGTGGCCTGTGAAAAAGCCGCCGTACCGGTGTTGATTATCAGCGCTTGCTTATCCCAGCGTTCATGGCGTGGCTACAAGCGTTGTAAACCGCTGATCCAGGGACTGCTCGATCGCGTTCACACAGTCTGTGCACAGTCTAAGCGTGATGCCGATCGCTTCTTCAGTTTGGGACTGAAAGCGGATCATTTGATGATTAGCGGTAATATAAAGTTTGATCAAACCTTGCCCGAGGGTGTTATTGAACAGGGACTCGCCCTAAGGGAACACTGGGGTACGGGCAGACCTGTCTTCATGGCAGCCAGTACCCATGCAGGCGAAGAAGCGTCACTTCTAGGCGCTTTTGAAGTGTTAAGACGTTCTTTTCCCGATCTCATGCTGGTGATAGCACCCAGGCATCCAGAACGTTTTGACAGTGTTTATGCTTTAATCCTTCAGAAAAGTTTTTCCGTGGCGCGTAGAAGTTTGGCGCAGATCCCAGGTCTTGATACGGCCGTTTATTTAGCCGATACCCTGGGTGAATTAAATCGCCTATACAGTGCTGCGGATATTGTCTTTGTGGGTGGATCGTTGGTGCCCATTGGCGGACACAATGTGTTGGAACCCGCCCTGGTCGGTGTGCCTGTGATGGTGGGGCCACATATGGAGGATACCTTCGAGAGTATGCAGTTATTACAAAAGGCTGGTGCTTTAATCCAGGTGCATGATACCGCTGCTTTAGTCAGTGCTGTAGCCACCTGGTTAGGCGATCCGGTCGCAAGAAAACAGGCGGGCGTCGCGGCAAAAGCCGTGGTCGAGCGTAATCGTGGTGCACTGGATAAGACTTTAGCATGTGTGGAGGCGGTGTTGGATGGGGGTTAGCGCTTTGGTTGCTCTAGCAGCGCATTAATCTCTCGTAGATCATTGGGGTTTAAACTGCCAGCCGCTAGCTTTAATTGCACGCTTTGTAAGAAATAATTGTAACGTGCGCTGGCATAGCTTTGTTCTGCGGCAATCAGGTTCGTTTGTGCATCTAGCACATCCACAATCGTGCGGGTGCCTACATTAAAAGAGGCCTCTGTGGCATCGAGTGCACTTTTATTGGAAACAATCGCTTGTTTGAGCGCTTTGGCCTGGCTTATCTGTGTTAAAACGCCGGCATAGCTTTGACGGCTTTGACGCTCAATGATTTTGTACTGGGTTTCTAGATCTTTCTGAGCCTGTTCATAGACATGCAGGGCTTGTCTGGTTTGCGAGCTGACCAGACCACCGCTAAACAGCGGTATAGTGACTTGTAAACCAACAACGCTCGAAGTATTGCGCGGTGCGAAGGGTGTACTGCCTGCACGTTCTAGGCTGCTACGAACATTTAAAGAAGGTAAATGTGCCGCTTGGCTGAGGTTTATCTTTGTGCGTGTGGCCTCGGTTTGGTAACGTAGCGCTTGTAGTTGAAAATTGTGTGTTAAGGCACTTTGTACCCAGTCTTCCGGCATTTGTGGTTTGGGGGGCGCTAGTTGAATATTTTTACGCAAGGCGCTTAAAGTTTCTACAGGTTGGCCGGTAATTTGCCTGAGTTGTTCCTTGGCATCTTGCATACCATTGCTAGCTGCAATCTCTTGTGCGTAGGCACTGTCTCTTTTTGCTTTGGCAATTTGCACGTCGGTAATGGCAATAAGCCCTACTTTATAACGTTGTTGGGTTTGATCGAGGTATTTATCTAAGGCTTTACGTTGTGCACGGGCAAACTTTAAGGCATCTACCGCGCTTAAGACATTAAAATAGCCTTGTACCGTACGGACCATCAGATCTTGTTCTGCGGCCGCATAGGTGGCATGGGCGGCTTTCACTTGCTGTGAGGCCTGATGAAACTGGACCCATTGTTCGTAATAGAACACGGGTTGTGTGAGGGTTAAACCATAAGTTGTCTGCTCATAACTTTCATTGCGCATGGGCGTTTGCGTGCCCGTGGCTGCCGTGGCCGTCGTCGTGGTTTTATTAGAAGGGTTCAGCGTAGCCCCTATTTTAGGCAAAAAGCCTGCCAAGGCTTGGGGCTTGGCCTCGACAGCAGCCAATTCGGCTTGCCGGGCAGACTGTAAAATAGGATCATTTTGTTGTGCAACGGCATAGATTTGAAGCAGATCAAAGGCCCATAAGGGCGGGGAGATCCCCAAGATCAGTAATAACAGGTACAAAGGTCGTATCATCGATCGCATCCTTTTATTGTGGTCTATGGTGTTCCGGGGCGCAACCCACTAAACTGACTGGCATCTTGCCTAGGTCGTAAAGGAGTCGTACACAATGCCTCATAGCTGGAAACCCTGTTTTGAGACGCAGGACGTCAAATGCTTAAAGATAACGCCTTGTCATCAGGGATTTATACAAGTGGATCGCTTATCCATACAATTTCCGCTTTTTAATGGCGGTTTTAGTGAACCTGTGTTAAGAGAAGTGGCCAAAAGACCCTCAGCGGTCGCAGTGTTGCTCTATGATCCCGAACACCAGCAAGTGGTAATGATTGAACAATTCAGAGCCGGGGCCTTTTATACCGCACAAAGTCCTTGGTTATTAGAAGTGGTCGCTGGCGTGATTGAATCCACCGACACGCCTGAGCAAGCAGCTGTGCGTGAAGTGTTTGAGGAAACGGGTCTTAACATTTTATCCTTAATACCCATTGGTCATTATTTACCCTCGCCGGCCATTTTGAGTGAGAAAGTTTTTCTCTATTGTGCTTTGGTTCAAGCACCCAAAAGGGGTGGTATTTTTGGTCTTGCCGAGGAAGCCGAAGATATTAAAGTACATGTTTTTTCCGTAGAGAAAGCCTTAGAACTGTTGGCTGGGGGGCATATAGTGAGTGCGCCTGCGTGGATTTCGCTACAGTGGCTTCAGCGCCAGATCGACCAAAAAACCCTCTAGGGACGCTTATAGCACTTTTATAAGTGTCCCTTAAGTGTAAAAAATGGACATTAAGGGACGGCTATAGTATTATTATAAGCGTCCCTTAAGGTATAAGGAAGGTCTAATGTCTTTGATTGGTCGGGTTTATGAACAAAAACAGCTGCATCGGATTTTTCAATCCAATCGTGCAGAATTTGTGGCTGTTTATGGGCGTAGACGTATTGGAAAAACCTATTTAATTAAAGAGTTTTTTTCTGAAAAGCCCTGTGTGTTTTTTCGTTCATCCGGTATTCATAAAGGGAAGCTTAAAACACAGTTAGATAACTTTAAAAAAGAGATAGAAAATACTTTTTATGCGGGTCGCAAGGGTACACAATTATCTGTTTTTTCCAACTGGCATCAGGCCTTTGAAGCATTGAAAGATGCCATTGAGTTGCTAGCCCATGAACAAACAGTCGTTTTATTTTTTGATGAAATACCTTGGATGGCCACACCCAAATCGGGGTTGTTAGAAGCGCTTGATTATTATTGGAATCGATACTTCTCAGAGAACAAAAAAATAAAATTGATTATTTGTGGTTCGGCTGCTTCTTGGATTATTGATAACGTATTACATAACACAGGTGGATTGCATAATAGGGTTACCTTACGATTACGTATTGATCCTTTCACGCTGTGTGAAGCACGTGATTATTTAATCGATAAAAACATTTATTATCATGACGAGCAGATACTCATGCTCTATATGTGTCTGGGCGGCATTCCTTATTATCTTGATTTTCTTGAAAAGGGATTGTCTGCCATTCAAAATATTAATAAAATCTGTTTTCAAAGAAAAGGAACGCTTTATGATGAGTTTGATCTGTTGTTCGCTTCATTGTTTAAGAATCATGAAATTCACGAAGCTATTATACATTTTGTAGCTTCTAAACGGGAGGGTGTTTCTCGCGCTCAGATTGAGGAACATCTTCAACAAAAAGGTGGCCGTGTAACAAAGAGATTAAAAGAGCTTGAGGAAGCCGGTTTTATTATTTCAGGCTTACCCTTAAAAAAAGATCGGGGTGTTTATTACAGAATTTTTGATGAATACACGCTCTTTTATTTATATTGGATTGCTGCAAAGTCTAAAAATAAAATTTCTAGCAATATTGATGATCACTATTGGGAAGTCTTATCCAGCAAGCCGGCTTGGAGCGCTTGGTCTGGGTATGCCTTTGAAGCCATCTGTTTCAAGCACATCAATCAAATTAAGAAAGCGCTTCGCATTCCGAATGGAACGGAAGTTTCATCCTGGAAATATATTCCCGCTAAACAATCAGAAGAACAAGGCGGGCAAATCGATTTAATTTTTGATAGGCCGGATAATATTATTAATTTATGTGAAATAAAACATTGTCAGTCTGAATTTATGATTGATAAAAAATATGCTAAAACGCTTATCGAGCGTGGAAAATTGTATTGTGAATATACCAAAACAAAAAAACAAATATTTCATTCTATGATTGTGAGTGGTGGGTTGAAAAAGACACTGTATAGTGAAGAAATAGTCTCATCGGTGGTTACTCTGAAAGATTTATTTAAGCATGATGAGGGTTCTATTTAAGTTATTTCCACGCAGTTTTTTCTAAAAACTGAATAATCGGCGTTATCACATCATAACCACTAAGCTTTTCAAATAATTCAAGATTCGGTGAACAATTCACCGATAAGATAAGCGGGCCACGCTTGGATCGTACAAAATCGATGCTGGCCAGGTTTAGTTTCATTACTTTCGCGGCGCGAAGCACCATCTTTTTTTCAAGCGCTGTTATTTTAATCGGTACTGCAGATTGCATAGGTCGGCGATTATGTCGAAATCCAAATTCAAGGCTTTGTCGCTGAATGGATCCCACGACTTGATGTCCCACTACCATGCAGCGAATATCGGAACCACCAGCTTCTGCAATATATTCTTGAACCAAGATATTGGCTTTGAGCTGTTTAAAAGCATTGATCACACTGACAGCTGCTTGTTGTGTTTCGGCTAAGACGGTACTGCGTCCAGCGGTGCCTTCTAATAAACGAATAATAAGCGGTGTGCCGCCCACCATTGCAATGAGTTTTTCGGTTTCAGCAGGGGAGTCTGCAAAACCCGTGATAGGCGATGGCAAGGCTTTGGTAGCCAATAACTGTAGGGCGCGCAGTTTATCGCGGGAACAAAGAATAGCGGCAGAAGAATTCAGTGTATAAATGCCAAGCATTTCAAATTGTCTCAGAACGGCGGTGCCATAAAAAGTGTGTGCAGGTTTAAATTGAGGAATAATTGCATCGAGATCGTTAAAAGGCTTATGGTTATGAGAATACACCAAAGGATCTTTGGCAGAAACATTCATATAGCAATAAGCGGTTTGAATAAGGTGAATATGATGATTGTGATGGGCGCAGGTATCGCTTAACCGTTGATAGAGATGGGTATTACGATGATGAGTGAGCACAGCAATATTTAAGGACATATATTTTCCTTGTGTTTATTTTTATAAAGTTTGCGAATGTCCGAACGTTTCATTTTTCCTTGGCATAGAATGCGGGCCGGATCGACGATGGAATGCCCTTTGAGTGCATCTCTGCCTAAGAGCATACGAAAGACCATGGGGTCACGGTTGGTTAAACTGATTTCGATGTCCCAGGATAGTGTGCCTAAATGAATCATCGTGTGAATGATATAGCGCATTTCTTTGTGGCCCCCAGAATTCCTAATCAAGCGTTGATCGACTACGGGGGCTGTGCAACGCTGCTGAATGGTTTGGATTTGTGGGAGGGGGTGTATGGTGAATCGTACAAAGGATTGGCTATGTCTATGGAAGAGTTCAATATCGGATGCGTGTAGGGCTGCTGTTTTGGCGCCGGTATCCACCTTGGCTTTAATGGCTGGGATGCGCAGCGTGGGTAAGGCACACCACTCTTGCCATCCTAATAGTAGCTTGGGTGGGCGATGATCCGTCATAAGAAACAATACTTTTTAGTAGGTGAGCTCATTCGGAATCTTAGCTGATTCGGCTAGGGCATGCAATCTTTATAGCTTTTCGATTTGCTTGAGCTGCTTGCTTAGGTATTGGTTGTTTTTCATGAGTGTAATAGGGTAAAATCAAACACCGCACACAAACTCAACCTGGGGCCGCGTAATCGGTTTTGTATCATGTCGAATCAATGAATGTTTAAGGAGTGTTTATGAAAATTAATCTAAAATTAGCGATCGCTTCTAGCGTTTTGCTGCTCAGTGGTGCCGTGTGTGCCATGGATTTTGATCCAAAGTTTTACGTAGGTGCCGACCTCGATAGCAACCAGCTTGTCACAGAAAACACACAAACTGTGACCCTACAAAACACACAAATTGGCCTATTAAGATCTTCAAAGAAACCGGCAGCTTCACTGAGTGGTTTTTTGGGTGTGCGTTTGTTCGAGAATATGGGTGTGGAATTGGGCTATACAGCCTTTAATGCATTCAAGGATCAGTCAAATCTAATGCTAATAAATGGGCAGCTGCAGAGATTGTATAGCTCTATTACCCTTAGAAGTACGCATATCGATGTTTTGGGCTTTTTGCCTGTTGCGACAGACTGCGATCTTATTGCTTCCCTGGGTGCGGGTACTCTGGTAAGTAGTAAGTGGAAGGTCAGCACATTAACAGGTGCTAGTATAGAGCCCAAAATGAGCGCCAACACGCTTCGTTTAGGTCTTGGGGCGCAGTATAAATTCCATGAGAACTTTGCTGCCAGAGTGATGTTGCGTTATCAGCAGTTTAACAAGCTCAAGCTTGCAAATGTTGCAAGCACCACGTGGAAGATGCATAGTTCTTCTGTTGGTTTGGGTCTGTTCTATCAGTTTTAATTGATAAACAAACACCTTAAAAAAGGGGCCGAAAGGCCCTTTTTTTATAGCTGTGCATAATCGTACCCCAAGCTTGTGGCAATCGCATATAGGGGGAGGACAGTATCGCTTGATCTCTTGTAAATCCTTTCAAGAATGTCTCTTTAGGTTTACTGCCTTTGGAAAGACTAGATGTTGATTTAGAATTAAAAAAGGCACTATAATAAGACCTTATATACCCGTTCCACTTCAAAATGCGAACAATCATCGAAGCCCATACATCATTAAAATATTAAAACCTACACCACGATTGCATACATGCAGGGCGTCTATCAAAAAAATTGGCCATCCTTTCATAAACGATTGTGGCAAAGAGGCTACTACGATCATATTATTCGAAACGATCAAAGCCTAAATAACATTCGACAATACATGATTGATAATCCCCTAAAATGGTCAATC
>CAZFXA010000019.1:0-34151 GCA_964522825.1 uncultured Legionella sp. | reverse complement strand
ACAAATGTATTGTGTGTTCAGGGGGGAGTGCGATGCCATTATTTCAAGCAGGTAATTTTGCAGACTTTAGGGCGTTTCAGACAGAGGCTGCAATTCAAAATGCTGCCCTGGGAGCGATACCGCTAGCACGACCTATGCTTGGTGCAAATAATAATGGTAGAGCAGCGCGAAAGGCAGCGCGAGATGCATGGGACAACCTTGAAAGTGCTTTTAATCAGCTCAATGCTCAGAATTTTGCAGTAGATCTAACTCGGTTACAAGCTCTGCAAAATGAAGTGGTTGCTCTTGGTGTAAACCCTAACAATGATAGTATCGATTCCTTTAAACACCGAATTTTAGCTTATGCCATCCAGGTAGAAAACACTGCACGGGCAAATTTATCAAATATCGGTGGGGTTGGTATATTCACACAGTATTGGAATGCACATAATTATGACGCGGTCTATACAATTTTACAGCCCGAGGTGGCTGGTTTTGGCGTTGCCCTAGTAGCTGCAAATGAAACAGGGCGTCGATATCGTTATCTAGCAGAGCATGTCTGTTTACCCATAATCGACCAACAAATTCGTTTAGCTGCGCAAGCGCAGATCGATGCTTTACGTGATTTGGTTGGTAATGTATATGTGGCCTTGAGTGATGATGCCAAGCATGTGGCTTTAACGGATGCCGGGTTATTACCTGTAGCAACTGAGACAGATCGTCAATTCCAACTCTTGGTCGCTGCACAACTGGTGGCCGTCAATGCTGCGATTGATGCCGCTGCAGATGGGGTTGTAACGGCTGCGGGGGTAGATCCTGTGGCACTTGGGGCTATGGCGGATGATGATGCGTGTCATGCGGCCCTAACGGCGGTGATAGGTGGCCGAGTCGCTGCTGCGACGGCCACGGACGCTGCGGTGGATGCGAAGTTGGCCGCGGCCCTAGGCTTGATGAACCATGCGATTGGTGCAGCAGCTGCTTTGGTTGTAGCTGGGGTGGTATTGCCTGGTAATGATGATGGGGATTATGCGGCCCTGGAACTGGCCCGTGTGGCGCCTGTTGTGACCGAGACGGGCCGTCGTACGAATCTAGCGATTGATGCGGCTCAAAATCTGATTGTGGTCCGTATTGATGCAGCAGCCCAAACCCGTTTAGATAATTTAGGCGGTATGGGTGTTTATGCAGGGTTAGCAGATGATGCCAAGCATGTAGCTTTGACGGGTGCTGCGATCCCTGCGGGTGAAACGGGTGTTCGATTCCAAGCTTTGGTCCAAGCAGAACTGGTGGCCGTCAATGGGCGGATTACGGTGGCCGCCCAAGCGCAGATCGATGCTTTACATGATTTGGGTGGTAATTTATATGCGGGCTTGGATGATAATGCCAAGCATGCAGTTTTAACGGCCCGTCCAGCCTTAGGTCTTGCACCGACAGCGACCGAGAAGGAATTTGAACGTTTAGCTTTTGCGGAGTTAGGGCGGGTCAATTCAGCACGACATATCCAGACGACTGTCCCCCTATCAGCTGATCCAAGTCCAAATCCAATAGCACTTAAAAAGCAGTTAGAAGCTGCACAACGAGCATTTGCCGCTGATCGGACTCTTGGTGGTGATGCTGCAGTTGACACGGCACAAAAACAAGCGGATTATGAGGCTGCGTTGAAAGTACAAGGGGTAAGAGTTAACCAAAATATCCTTGTAACGTATCTCGCAGGGAATAATCAGGAGAGAGGCGGGGTTACTGGTGGTACTCCTGAAGAGATTGCTGAAGCAAGTAAGATCCGTAATATGGCAGCAAAAAAGAACCCCTTTAAAAGATAAATACCTATTAATTTAGGGCTTTTTGTATTATAGCGAAGACTTTATAGAGGATTTGTATGAATGCGTAATTTTTTTACTATTTTATTTTGTTGTTTATTTACATCTGCAGTATTTGGAGTAAAGGAATCTCCTCTTTCTGCCAACCTAGGATTTGATGTCTTATCGCGATCGATGTCCTCGTATAAAGGATTCGGTGATAACATTGTCAAAAAGAACTATCAGCAAGGTAATTTTTATGGTGGCTTAAGATTCAATGATCTCTTTGGTGTTGAGCTGGGTTATCAGCGCACTCTTTCTGCAAATCGTCGACTTGCCCTGATTGGAGATTCTAGCTATTTTGGTGAGATATTACAGGGTATTTCACCAGATCATTATGTCTCTTATAGTCGTGCATCTATAAAAGGTCCTTACGGAAACTTGGTTGCTTTATTGCCAATTTCTGAAGAATATCGTTTAAAATTCATCGCTTCTGTTGGAGTTGCCAAGCTTCGATCCCGTATACAATCTCGAATCGATTATGTTGATGGCGTTACAGGTGCTGTAGATGCCCAATTTTTTGATATTGTGTTTTCTAAGAAGGCTTGGGTTCCAAAGCTGGCTCTTGGTTTGCAACATATGATCAACGATAATTGTGGTGTTAGAACTCTACTAGGGTGGGAAAAAACATCCAAATTTAGTCGTGTCCAAGGCATTAATAGTGGTAGTGTAGCACTGCCAAGCCCTGTGTTTTCAAGTTTGCAAAATAGTACTACGATGGGTTTAGGATTATTTTATAACTTTTTTTAGTTGTAAAAATTTCTATGCGAAGCAGTGTTTGCTTTTAACAATTAACAGAGGTTTTTATCAAGGCTACATAGTGTCTTAACACCTCTTCTGCCTCCATCAGTCCTCCGCAGACTCCGCCGGATACGCACTTTGTCTTAGCTTTGTCCGCACTTTCCCTGGATTGATGATATACACCCGAATATGGGTATATGGTCAATTCCAAAAAATTTGTAACACACTGCCTTGAGAAAATACCGATTTTCCCTAATCCCATAAAACACCATGAAATTTACTATTGTGGTATACCAAATTTCATGGTGTTTTTGTTTTTTTTTTTTTCGCTATAATGAAGACTAAGGTGTACGTCTATACAGGAATAGCCAAGTCGTGGTTATACGCCAAAAATTACGTCATCAGATTAAACAAGCTTTTGCCGTCAATCGCATTGTATGTCTATTGGGGCCCAGACAATGTGGTAAAACCACACTGGCTCGCGAATGATGGTATGAAACAGGCAAAGGGCTTCAGGATGTAGGCTACTTTGATTTGGAAAATGATCTCGATGTACAATTACTAAACAATCCCAAGCTTAGCCTAAGCCCGCTAAAGGGGCTTATTGTGATTGATGAAATCCAAAGACGTCCCGATCTTTTTCCTTTTCTACGCTATTTGCATGATCAAAATCTTGATCAACGTTATCTGATCTTAGGGAGCACTGTACGCGACCTTATCCACCAGGCTTCTGAATCGTTGGCAGGAAGAATTTCTTTTATTGAAATAACACCCTTTAATTTAAACGAAATAGATGATGCAGAGGGGCTCTGGCTTAAAGGTGGGTTCCCCAAAAGTTATTTGTTGGATGAGGAAGGTAGCATGCATTGGCGTATGCAATATGTGCGAACCTATCTAGAACAAGATCTGCATACCTTTGGCTTATCTTTTAATCCAGATGTCTTGCGTAAAATGTGGTTTATGTTAGCGCATTATCATGCCCAAATATTTAACCTATCCGAGATTGCAGGATCCTTAGGTATTTCAACGCCAATTGTTAAACGCTACTTATCTTATTTAGAGGGAACTTTCATGATCAGGATTTTAAAACCCTGGTTTGAAAATATTCACAAAAGACAAGTTAAAAGTCCAAAAATTTATTTTAGAGACAGTGGATTATTGCATTATTTTTTGGGGTTAAAAAATAATCCTTCTTTGCATCCTAAAGCAGGTGCTTCCTGGGAAGGGTTTGCGCTAGAGACCATTTGTCGATCCTTATGTGCCGATCCACAAGATTGTTTTTTTTGGGCCAGTCATAATCATGCCGAGCTCGATTTATTAATCTTGAAGGAGGGTAAAAAAATGGGTTATGAATTTAAATATCAAGATGCTCCGAAAATAACACCCTCTATGAAAATTGCTATAGAAGATCTCAAATTGGATGCCCTTTATGTTATTTATCCTGGTAATAAAGATTATGCTTTAAGCGATAACATCAAAGTTTCTGGTCTGGGTAATTATATCGTTCACCTCTGAGGAGGCCAATATCCCCTTCTTTTATGGCCTATTGCCGAGCCTTCGTCTAAAGTTAAAGCAATAGCTGCAGAGGGATCTTCAATGAAAAACAAAGCCTTTTCCTTTACTCTTTTATGTTGCATGGCTTTTTCAGCCAATGCCTTTGATACCAGCGATTTCCTGGTTCATCTGGGTGGGGATGCACAATGGCGCTCAGTACCCTTGCAAAAAAACTTTGGCGATAATCTCGTCAAAAAGGACTATCTGCAAACAGGGGCCTATGCGGGGATGCGCTTTTTTGATGATAGCCTTGGTTTTGAATGTGGTTTTCAGCGTAGCAATTCCGTATCACGCCAGGTAGAAGTATCGGGTACTTCAAGCTATTTTTCTAGTACATTGTCTGCAGGCACTTATAGTTCTTCTACCAAAGTGTGGATGCAGAATATCTATGGGGCTTTGGTAGGGCTGCTACCTATCTCTGAGGTACATAGGCTTAAGCTTATTGCTTCTGTAGGGGCTGGTAGAACCAGAACTAGGATGACAGCTGATCTAACCGGTACAGTAGTAAGTCCAGCGTGGCCGCTAACCTTTAAGGCTATTAAATGGGTGCCCAAAGCACATCTGGGTCTGCAATGGATGGTTAACCAACATTTGGGTCTTCGAGCGCTGGCAGGTTGGGAACAAACGGCTCAGTTCAAGCGGATCAGGGCCAATAATGCCAATACGACAACGAATACTCAGTACTTCGCAAGTTTTAAGAATGGTACGAGCTGTGGCCTCGGGCTGTTCTATAGCTTCTAAGCTTGCTCTTGTATAAGGTCTTTTTTTTATTGATATCTGTGGCACGATATGCTACAGTCCACTTGTATGCAGTCGATGAGAATGCCTATGCATAATCCCCTACATCCAGGACAAATACTAAGAGATATCCTTGCTCATGAAGCAGGGGCTCATTTTTCGGTAACAAAACTGTCCGAAAATCTAGGTATTAATCGTACAACCCTTTCGAGATTACTCAATGGTCATATGGGTATTAGTGCAGATATGGCCTTGCGTCTATCAACATTATTACCGAATACGGATATGATTTTCTGGATGAATTTACAAAGAGATTATGATATCTCTTTAACCTTAAAAAAGGTGTCTTAATGGCTAAAAGAATCCCCATAGGGGTTGATGATTTTTCCGAGTTGGTTTCTGAGCAGCAGAATTTTCTCTTCGTCGATAAAACCTTGATGATTAAAGAGCTCATTGACCGTGGTACAAAAGTTTCGTTGATCATTCGCCCACGTCGTTGGGGTAAGACCTTAAACATGTCGATGCTGCGCTACTTTTTTTCCTCCCAAGTGAATGGTTACGCAACGCATGGGATCTTTGATCGCCTAAAAATTGCAGATCAAGACCAGGGTTCTTATATTGCCAAATACCAAGGTAAAAACCCAGTTGTTTTTATTAGTTTTAAAAACATTAAACAAAGCTCATGGGTGCTTTTTCTTTCAAAATTTTCGGATCTGGTGGCGAGTATTTATAGAGAATTCTCTAGGATGTTATTAGAGAGTGATAAGCTTTCAGATGATCAAAAAAATAGCTATCAAATGATTCTTGATAGAAAAACCGATCAATCGCAATTAGAAAACAGCCTTAAATTTTTATCTGAATGTTTGTATGCGCATTATGGCCAAAAGGTTGTGGTCCTCATTGATGAATATGACACACCTTTAAATGCAGCTTATGGACAAGCTTATTTTGAGGTTATGGTCGATTTTTTTAAAAGTTTATTGGGCGCAGCGCTTAAGGGAAATGATGCGCTTGAAAAAGGCTTGATGACAGGCATTTTAAGATTGTCCAAAAACAAAATGCTTTCGGATATTAATAATCTGGCTTTATATTCTCTGATGGAAAAACAGTACAGTACGCATTTTGGTTTTTCTGAAGAAGAATTAGAGGGGCTATTTTCAGGGCAGACATTCCCTATAGACAGAGAAGCGGTACGGCGTTGGTATAACGGTTATCGTTCGGGTGAGGCAGAATCTATTTATAATCCTTGGTCTGTTTTGTGCTTTATTCAGAGCGAAGGCGCGCTAAAAGCCTATTGGATTAAAACAGGCGATGAGGATTTGCTTAGAAAAGTTTTTCTAGAGTCTAGTATAGAGACCAAAGAAAAATTAGATATTTTAATGAGGGGTGGGGTAATAGAGTCTATTATCGACGATTATATTTCTTTTGATCAAATTAAAGACAACAACGATCAAGTGATTTGGAGTCTTTTGTGGGCTTTAGGTTATTTAAAGACCACTGGAGAAGGGCAACCCATAGGCTCTCGCTATCGATATAAGCTGCTTATTCCGAATCATGAAATTGATTGCTCTTATCGTGATGTCTTTCATGCTTTTGTAGAATCCTTAAAAAACGATGATCAAAGAAAATACCATTCTTTTTTAAAGGATCTAGTGCAAGGTCATGTGGAAGCCTTTGTCAAAGAACTACAATCCTTTTTGTTGAGTGCGGCAAGTTATTATGATTTTGAAAGAGAATCTAATTACCACACTTTTCTATTGGGTCTTATTAGCAGTCTAAGGGATACACATCGCATCCTTTCTAATCAAGAATCCGGTGATGGCAGGCCCGATTTAGTGCTCATTCCCATGAATGCTTCTAATCCTTTGGCGATTATTTTTGAATTAAAGCGCGCAGAGTCTGGTCAAGAGCCTATTGTCTACGAGCAGCTAGCGATGGATGCGATGGCACAAATCAATCAGAAAAACTACGATGCCCTGCTCAAAACCATTCCTACTCTTAAACAGGTTTTAAAAATATGCCTGGTCTTCTATGGTAAGCACTTTTTGTATAAAGCCGTGAAGGAAGATCTGAAAGCGCAATAAGGACCGCTTTCCCCTTGATTTTATGTTTCAGCTTAGTCAGAAGAGTTTAAGGACTTGAAGTCACAATCTGTGACCTCAATAGGCAACTCTATTACCCCCTTTTCTAATAAGGAAACCGGCTGAAAGCCGGGGAGATTTTTTATATTGGTAAAGCATTTTTAAATAGGCCACAATTAAAACGGGTCAGACTATATTTTGAGAGAAAGATTCTATGGATTGGGAGCTTCAGCACGCAAAAGCACATTTTAGTGAATTATTGGGAGTATGTGCACACAGTGGTCCACAAATAGTATCTGTACATGGCAAAGAAAAAGCTGTTGTGATATCCATGAAGGATTATCAGCGTTTAGTCGAGCCAAAAATAGATTTTATTGATTTTATGAGTCGCTCACCTTTAAAGGGCCTGATTTTAGATATAGATAGATCATAATATTTTTATTGATGTTTGTAGCGCAACACGCTATAATTCGGCTATATGATTGAAAGCTGGCGGCATAAAGGGATTAGGGATTTTTATCATTCTGGTAACAGAGCGGGTATTCTTCATGAGCATGCAGCAAGAATCAAATTAATTTTACAAGGTTTAGATGCTGCAGAGAAGCCTAATCATTTAAATCTACCAGGTTTTAGATTTCATGCGCTGCAGGGAAAAATGAAGGGTTTTTATGCGGTAACTGTCAGGGCTAATTGGAGAATTATTTTTCAGTTTAAGGGTAAGAATGCTATTTTAGTCGACTATTTAGATTATCATTAACAATACAGGAGCTAATGAAAATGCCTATACATAATCCCCTACATCCAGGACAGATACTGCGGGACCTTCTGATCGATTCAGAAGGTGCTAATATTTCTGTAACAAAATTGTCTGAGAATCTCGATATTAATCGTACAACGCTTTCAAGATTACTCAATGGTCATGCGGGTATTAGTGCAGATATGGCATTGCGTTTGTCAAAATTATTACCTAATACCGATATGGTTTTTTGGATGAATTTACAAAGAGATTATGATATTTCTTTAACATTTAAGTATGCTGGAAAAATAAAAGTTAAAGCTTTAAAAGCCGCCTGAAAAAAACAACAAATTTTTAAAACACAAACTCCAACACCAAGCCATCTTCACGACCGTTTGGTAATTCGTAATAATCCTTGCGATGCCCAATCACAGCAAAGCCAAACCGTTGGTAGAGTGCATAAGCCTTTTCATTAGAAACACGTACTTCGAGCAAGACCGATTGAGCACCGAGTTTTTTGGCTTCTGCTAACAAATGCTGCAGCATGCGTGTACCCAAACCTTGGTTTTGCCTAGCCGGTTCTATGCAGAGATTTAAAATGTGGCCCTCGCATGCTGCCACAGAAAGCAAACCATAACCCACAATAGGATCGGGCAAGGGATCTGCTGTGGATGCAGCATTCGTTTCTGCAAACACCCAACAGCTATAACCGACGCGTAAGCAATCCTGAAAAATCGTATAGGTCCAAGGACATTCACAAAGCGCTTCTTCAATAGCGCGTACGCCTGGGAGATCCTCATAACGCATAGGACGTAGTTGGATCATGATAGTTGTTTTTTTAAACCCAAAAGCGTATCAAAAGCTGAACGTTTAAGCGTGGGATCGGCTTCAAGTTCTTGAGGACTATAAGTATATAGAAAAGGGATCCCAACTGCAGTGGGAATGACGGGTGCAGGCATCAGGTAATGCTTAAAAGCAGATCCCAGAAATAATACGCTGTAAGGCGCATAGTTTAGAATAGCTTGAAGGAGGGGGGTAGCCCCTGAGGAATACCACGCCACACAATAATCATCTTTGCCCAGATCGAGCACTTTCAGCATGCCATCCAATAGTGTGCGCTGTGAAGCGGTTAAATGTTGTGGATCATTCTCTAAGATCACTACGCAAGCAGCACATACCATGGGTCGATCGCTCTGCAACCCTTGCCTGTCTCTTTTGAAATAATAATCAATGTTGGTATGGCGCAGTCCTTGATAAAACGATCGCTGATCGTCTATCGGGCTTAGATTAGCGCTTTGCATAATAGTGTTTAAGCCAAAGCACAGGGCCGGAGAGCGCATAACCAAAAAAGATGGTTGATAAGATCACTGGCGGATCCCAAGCAATCACACTAAAACCTAAAACCATACCCAAGAGTGCAAAGAAGGGTACATGTTCTTTAAAATCAATTTCTTTAAAGCTGTGGTAGCGAACATTGCTTACCATTAAAAGCCCAAGGCTAATCAGTATAAAGGCCATAAAAAAGCCCGTATGCTTGGCTGGGATATGAAACTCTGTACCAATCCATACCATGCCTGCGACAACGGCCGCCGCAGCAGGACAGGGTAACCCTATAAAATAACGTTTATCGTTAAAGCCCAGTTGCGTGTTAAAGCGTGCCAAACGCAGTGCTGTCGCGGCTGCATAAATAAAGGCTGCAAGCCAGCCTAGTTTACCCATCGTCGAGAGTATCCAATGAAAACCGAGCAAGGCAGGGGCTACACCAAAAGAAACCATATCCGACAAGCTGTCGTATTCAGCCCCAAAAGCACTCTGGGTGCCGGTGAGGCGGGCAACGCGGCCATCTAAGGTGTCTAGCACCATGGCTACAAACAATGCAATGGCGGCGGCCTCAAAATGTCCCTTGGTGCCGGCAACAATGGCATAAAACCCCGCAAAGAGCGCTGCGGTCGTTAGCAAATTGGGCAGTAAATAAATACCGCGACGACGCAAAGGTTCTACATTGTCCTGGTTAGGACGATGAGGACCGGTGGTACCTATATTCCGCAGTTTCATCACAACTCCTTATCCTATGCGCGCAATCCGCGCGCCCAGTTGCATGAGTTTTTCTTCAATGCACTCATAGCCGCGATCAATATGGTAAATACGATCGACAATTGTTTCGCCTTGGGCAACCAGGGCTGCTAGCACTAAGCTGGCCGAAGCGCGTAGATCGGTGGCCATGACAGGCGCTGCCATTAAGGTGGGTACCCCTCTGCAGATCGCAGTACTGTTGGAAATAATAATATCTGCACCCATGCGACACAGTTCCTGTACATGCATAAAGCGATTTTCAAACACGGTTTCGGTAATCACACCGGTGCCGTAGGCGACGGCATTTAAAGCCGTAAATTGTGCTTGCATGTCGGTCGGAAAGCCTGGAAAGGGCGCGGTTTTAATATCAACCGCTTTGGGTTGACGGCCCTGCATATCGAGCGAAATCCAATCCACCCCCCGTTCAATACAGGCACCGGCTTCTTCGAGTTTTTGTAGCACGGCTTCTAATAAAGCCGGATCCGTATTTTTGGTTTTAACCTGTCCGCGGGTAATGGCGCCGGCGACTAAGTAAGTGGCTGTTTCGATACGATCGGGCACAATGGTATAAGCACCGCCCCCGAGTTTTTCTACACCCTCAATGGTAATAGTATCGGTCCCTGCACCGCGGATATCGGCACCCAGGGTATTTAAGAAATGGGCTAAATCTTGTACTTCGGGTTCACGTGCAGCATTTTTAAGCGTGGTGCGACCTTTGGCTAAAACGGCTGCCATCATCAAGTTCTCAGTACCGGTGACGGTGACCGTGTCTAAAACAATTTCAGCCCCTTTCAAGCGACCGTTAACCTTGCCTTTAATGTAGCCATTTTCAATCACGATCGAAGCCCCCATGGCTTCTAGGCCATGAATATGGAGATCAACCGGTCTGGGTCCAATCGCACAACCACCCGGTAGCGAGACTTCGGCTGCTCCGAAACGTGCTAACAGAGGGCCTAGTACCAAGATGGAGGCACGCATCGTACGTACCAGATCATAGGGTGCACAATAGTGAGAAACGGAATTGGCATCTAATTCGATGGTTAGGTTCTCATCCACCGTGAGTTTTACCCCAAATTGCCCCAGCAGTTCCATCATGGTGGTCACATCATTTAAATGTGGAACATTGCTAATCAGTACGGGTGCTGCACTTAAGAGCGATCCGGCCAATATGGGTAATACAGCGTTTTTAGCCCCTGAAATACGTATTTCACCTTTTAAGGGCATACCGCCCGTAATCATTAATTTTCCCATGCGCTATCCAATACCTTATCAAGTCCGTAGACCCTGGCAATATCCTGTATAAAGGCAGGGACTTGTTTAAAAGAAAGCGCTTTGTGTTCCGTACGCGCTTTGCGAAGCCACGCACACAATAAGGCTAAGCCACTGCTATCGCTATTGTGTAGGTGTGTAAGATGAATCTGTAGTGCAGGCAATGTATCTAAAATCTGATTGCCGAGCGCTAAAATGTCTGCCACATTCCCAAAATGGATCTGTCCCTGAAGGGTCATAACATCCTTATCCAGGGTAATGGTCATATCGGGAATATCCAGTGTATGGGGGCTTAACATGTCTCAAGCGTCCTGTTTTAAAGGCTTTGCGGTATGATGGGCCCGTTCATTTTTTTTGTGCAAGGTTTCTACCACGGCCTCTACGCCATTGCGCTGAATATCTTCTGCAAATTGTGCACGATAACCTTGTACTAAACTCACATTTTCAAAAATGATGTCATACACTTTCCAAGTATCATTCTCACGCACTAATCGATATTCCATATTCAGGACCCGTCCGTCCCCTTGAACCTTACTGAGCACTTCTAGGCGTTTTTGTGTTTGCGGATCGGTGCGTAAAGGTAAAAATTCAAAGGTGTAATCGACATATTCTAAAAGAGAGTGTGCGTAACTGCGTACGACCAAGGTTTTAAATTCTGTCATAAACGATTGTCTGACAGTCTCGCTCGCATCTCGCCAGGCATTGCGTCCCACCACCCAACGTGCCATCTCTACAAAATCCACATGGGGAAAAACGGTTGTATCCACGATGGCATAGAGTTCGTTCGGATGTTTCTTTAAATCGGTGGCATCGGCATTGATTTTCGCCATCACGGTACGCGTTACCTGCTGTAGCATCTGTACCGGATCTTCCAAAGCGATGCTTTGAGCACTTTGAAGACTGAGCAATAATGCGCAGAGAAAACGAACTGTTTTTTTAATCATCATGCCTCCGTAAAATTAGGGGACGGTCTTCGATCCCGAACTCGCTTGTCCTGCCAAAAATTTTGAAATCAATTGTTCCAACACCACGGCAGAGTCGGTGTTGCTTACAGAAATGATATCGCCTTCTTTCAGATATTCATTATCATTAAAACCAGCGGTTAAACTAATATAATTATCCCCTAATAAACCCGCGGTTAAAATACTGGCGCGGGAATCAACAGGGAGCTTTGCAACCGCCTTGGGATCTAAAGACATGAGCACGATGGCATTAAAGGTTTGGGGATCGAGTTCAATATGCACTACACGCCCTACGACGACACCTGCAACCGATATTCTAGCACGTACTTTGAGTCCGCCAATATTAGAGAATTCTGCCTTAATTTTATAACCCGGTGCTTCGCGGGTAAACGAACCAAGGCCACTCACTTGCACAGCCAGCATTAATAAGGACAATACGCCGGCAATCACTAGTAATCCCACCGTGATCTCTACGGTTCTCAGTTTCATCTTAATTTACTCCAAACATCACAGCGGTTAAGAAAAAGTCCATACACAGTACGGCCAGAGAGGCATAAACCACAGTACGGGTCGTTGCCCGCCCAATACCTTCAGAACTGGGTGGACAGTCCATACCCTGAAAAACGGCTATCCAACTAATCACGGTGCCAAAAACCACGCTCTTAATAATACCATTGACCACATCTGCTCGAAAATTGACCGCAGCTTGCATATTGGCCCAAAAAGCACCTTCATCGACACCCAGCCATTCTACACCGACCATATAGCCGCCTAATACGGCGACACAGTTAAAAATAAGTGCCAAGAGCGGCATAGACAACTGGCCTGCCCAAAAACGGGGCGCTACAATACGTCGCAGCGGATCAATCCCCATCATCTCAAGGGACGATAACTGTTCAGTGGCTTTCATCAGCCCAATTTCCGCGGTGAGTGCCGATCCCGCACGTCCGGCAAACAAAAGGGCTGCGACCACAGGTCCCAATTCTCGCACTAAACTTAAGGCGATCAACTGGCCCAAGGCATGCTCTGCCCCAAATTTTACCAGAATGGTGTAGCCTTGTAAGCTTAAAACCATCCCAATAAAGAGGGCGGAGAGCACCATCACCACCAGGGATAATACCCCGACAAAATACAGTTGTTGAATGAGCCGTTTAAAACCAGCCATGCCTTCGGATTTTGCGACCAAGGCATGGTAAAGAAGTAGGGTTGCACGTCCGGCATCGCTCATAAACTGCAGAACCAGGCTGCCTAAGGCTTGTGCAGGTTGTAAAATTACGCGCATGCCTGTTGTCCTAATAAGTCTTGGGTATAGTCGGGGGCTGGATAATGAAAAGGTACGGGACCATCCGAGAGGCCTCGCATAAATTGTTGTACCCAGGGTTCGTGACTTTGGATCAGCGCTTCGGGGGTGCCCGCACTCACGACCCGACCATTGGCAATCAGATAAATATAATCCGCAATACTCACGGTTTCCTGTACATCGTGGGAAACAATAATCGTGGTCATCTTGAGCGCATCATTCAGCAGGCGTATCAGCGTGACCAAAATGCCCATAGAAATAGGATCCTGGCCGGCAAAGGGCTCGTCAAACATAATCAACGAGGGATCCAAAGCAAGGGCACGTGCTAAGGCCACGCGGCGCCCCATACCGCCCGATAATTGCGCAGGCATGAGTGAACGCGCACCGCGTAATCCTACGGCTTGTAATTTCATCAGCACTAAATCGTGGATCATGCTTTCAGGGAGCGTGGTATGTTCGCGTAAAGGAAAGGCTACATTTTCAAACACGCTTAAATCTGAAAACAAGGCACCACTTTGGAAAAGCATACCCATTTGGCGTCGTACCGTATAAAGCTCGGTACGCGATAGGTTGGCGATATTTTGGCCTTGTACATGCACCGATCCAGCATCGGGTTGTAACTGACCGGCGATAAGGCTCAAGAGGGTGGTCTTTCCAGAGCCACTAGGGCCCATCACCGCAGTAATTTTACCCCTTGGTACATGGATGTCGACGCCTTCGAAGATGCGCCTAGACCCACGGCTAAAGTGTAATCGGTGGATTTCGATGATATTGTCAGTTTTATGCATAACTTATGGTTCTACTAAGGTCAAGCTATATATAAGTTGTAGCATACTGGAGGGGTGTGAGGCTGTCTACCTTATAAGCGGTGTTTAAGGCAAGACAAGCCCGTTTATTGACGATACCGTCATCCCGAGCCAGTATCCCCCTTGCCCCTTAGAAGCAGTTACCTATAATCTTTAAAAGTAATATGAGGCCGTTTATTAAACAAAGCAGCGAGATGGGCGAGGCTCGATAAAGTCAAATTGGCTTCACCCCTCTGAATTTTAGCAATTTGTGTTGGACTAACATCTAAGCGCCTTACCAATTCATTAAATCCCATGTTCTGTTGAGTCATATATTTTGTAACCAGTTGAGCGATATTTTTTTGTAATGCTTGCAACGATTCGAATTCCATAGCTGCTTGATATTCGATTTGAGCAATTTCTTTTGGATCCAGTCGCTTTTTCAAATAATCATCAAATTTTTTAAGTTTCATCTTGAATCACCTTCTGTTCTACTTTAGTTAAGCGTTCTCGCGAAAGTTTAATATCATTTTTCTGTGATTTCTTGTCGCCTGCTTGCAGTACAACAATAGTGTGATCAGGCAAGAATGCATAATAAATTCTGTATCCATAAAAATTTTCTCGAAGTTCAAACAAACCTCCTCCCAAGGCCCTACTATGCGGTAAGCGAAGTTTATTACCACAACGTTCTAGCAACTTCAGTTCCTTGGCTATCACTTTCAACTGCTGAGGTGTCCTGTGATCAAACCATTTTTCTACGCAAGACGAATCATTATTTTCGCTCCAATACCGTAGTGTCCAAATTTGATTCACATTGATTTCCTTCAGTACATTATAATGTAGTATTTTAGAATATATCAATTTTTTTGAGCCGGGTGATGATGAAAGCTGATCTTAAATACAGTATATTAAGAAAAACTTAATTTAACAGCGTGAGAATCAAATAAATATCCGTTGTTTAACGGAGAAAAGCGACGGCAGGTGAGGCTACGGTTAGCGTCTTTGTACCGGAGCCTTCTGTACAGGCTGTGTTTTGGATGGTGTTCTGCGTATTTTGTGCTGTGTGATCTGTGAGTTGTTCTGTACACTGTGTTTTTTGCGGGATATGCCTGTTTCAGGCCTGCTGTATTTTCCCTGAGCATTATGTTGTGCAGTAGGCTTTTTCGGACAATGCGCTGCTTCCGGGTGATGAGATTTCGGGGTGTACGAATGTTTAGGCTTATGTTTATGATCACGGGGATCGACCGATACGACTTCAACATGGGCAGTACCATGTCCTAAAACACCTAGTTTAGTGGCTGCTGCATAGGACAAATCAATGATCCGATTTTCACTGAAAGGGCCGCGATCGTTCACTCTGACAATGACGCTTTTACGATTTTTTAAATGGGTCACTTTCACGTAAGTGGGTAAGGGTAATGTTTTGTGTGCAGCCGTCATGGCAAACATATTGTAATGTTCCCCATTGGCGGTCTTACGGCCATGAAAGCGTGTGCCGTACCAAGAGGCGATGCCTCGGGCTTTATAGCCCTTGCTGCTTTTCATGACATGATGGCGTTTTTTATGGGCCACATAACTATTGTGAAATTTTGATTGACCATAACGATTGCCATGGCGGCTTAAAGGTTCTACTTTAGGTACCGCATCGGGTGTCTTATGAATATTTTTAGGCACGCGTTTGGGCGGTCCATCTTGTTGTGAGGGCCGAAAGGAAGCGCCGCAACCCGATAAAAAGAGGATCGCCAGGATTCCAAACAATAAGCCCGCCCTTTTTTGAATCAAATACGCGTTCAAAATACACCTTTAGGGCGCGTATAAGCTGTGCGGATCTGCTCGCTTAAAAGCACGATGGCCATGGCATAATGCGTACTATTATTGTAACGCATGATGACCGAAAAATTAGGCAAGCCTGCATAGTATTTTTCTGTATGGGGACTGTCTTTTAAAACAATATTTCGTATTTTATTCTTCCCTGACGTTTGGATGGGTGTTTTCAGGGGCTTGCGCAGTGGGCGCACAATGCTTTTCCCCGATTGCCAACCATGTTTGTGTAAATAATAGGCCACACTGCCAAGGACATCTTCGGTGTTATGGAGCAGATCGCGTTGGCCTTTCCCTGAAAAATCTACCGCATACCGTCGATAGCTGCTGGGCATGAATTGCGGCATGCCCATGGCACCGGCATACGATCCTTTGGCGGTGGCTAGATCGATAGCCCCTTCTTGTGCGAGCAATAGCAGTTGTTCTAGCTCTTTTTTAAAAAAAGCCGAACGTCGTGGATAATCAAAGGCCAAGGTCGATAAGCTTTCTAGTAACTGAAACGATCCGGTATTTTGTCCATAGGCGGTTTCAAGTCCAATAATGCTCACAATCATTTCCGGAGGAACGCCATAGATTTTTTGAATTTTTTTCAAGGTTTTTGCATGGGTTTTCCAAAACAAGGCGCCTTCTTTGATACGTGTGGGCGTTATAATGCGCGCGCGATAGGTGTACCAAGGCAAAGCCTCATATTGCTTATCCATCAGAGACAATACTTTTTGGTTGGTATGGCAATTTGCCAATAATGCCAGCAATTTCTTTTGATCGATCCCATGTTTCTGATGCATGCTTGCCACAAAGGCGCGTACGATACTGCGATCGGCAAAGGAAGCCGCAGTCTGCGAGGGCTGTGCTATGTGCTCTGTTGCAGGGGGCGTTGGGTGTTCTATGGCGAAAGCAAAAGAGCTGATACAGCCTATCAGGGCCATGCATAAGGTTAAGTAATGCTTAAAAATAATCTTCTCCTATCGCTGCAATAAGGTTCTGTGCTTGTCGATCGAAATCAATATCCCAAAACCTACCATTAATGTGACCATAGAGGTTCCGCCATAACTCACTAAGGGTAGCGGAATACCTACGGCTGGGCATAGACCACTGACCATCCCAATATTAACAAGCACATACACGAAAAGGGTCATGATCACACTGCCGGCCAATAAACGACTAAAAGTCTCCTGTGCTTGGGTGCTCATATAAAGCCCTCGAGCAATGATACACAAGTATACCGTGAGCATCAGCAGACATCCAACTAAGCCAAACTCCTCAGAAAAAACCGCGAAGATAGAATCTGTGGTGCGTTCAGGTAGAAATTCCAATTGGGATTGGCTACCGTTTAACCAGCCTTTGCCATAGAGACCGCCCGATCCAATCGCAATTTTCGATTGAATAATATGATAACCCTTCCCGAGCGGGTCACGGTTCGGATCCAGAAAAACCAGGACGCGTTCTTTTTGATAGTCCAACATCACTAACCAGAGCATCGGTAAAGCGGCCAGTCCAAGACCTGCGACCACACACAGCAAACGCCATGAAAGGCCTGCAAAAAAAATCACAAAAAAACCAGAGCTTAAAATAAGAATCGCAGTGCCCAAGTCGGGTTGTTTAGCCGTTAAAATAACGGGGATCATCATGAAAAAAAAGGGCATGATTAAGGTTTTTAAACGGGGTGGGAGTCGTTGGTCGTGTAAAGAACGTGCCACCATCATGGGTACGGCTATTTTCATAATCTCCGCGGGTTGAAAACGAAAAAACCATAAGTCCAACCACCGTTGTCCACCCTTGCCAATATGGCCTATGAATAGTACCGTAAAAAGCAATAGCAGTGTGACACCATAGAGCCAGGGTGCCATCGCTTTCAATAAGCGTGGTGGTATTTGTGCCACCAGAATCATCGCTGCGAAGGCCAACACCAGGCGTATCATTTGGCGTTCTAAGATGGGGATGCTTTGTTCTGCACTGTAAAGGGTTACAAGCCCTAAAGCACTCAGGGCTATAATGCCTAGCAACAGTAGTCCATCCATATGCAGGGTGACAAGCTTATGACGTTTGGGAGGATATAAAGGTTTATGGCGCATCACTTTCTCCATCGAAGCCGACAGTCTCTTCTTCATCCGAATCCAAAGTAGGGGGCCCACCATTGTTTAGCGACGGCGTGTGAGGGTGTTGGGGGGTGTTTTCAACGTTAAAAAAAGCATCCAGTACAATGCGCGCAATATCGGCAGCACTTTTTTGCTGCTTATTTTCAATCAATACCGCAATGGCTATACGTGGATTATCCACCGGCGCAAAAGCGATAAACCAAGAATGATCTCTTAAGTGTGCTTTCAGTTTAGAGGCTACATATTTTTCATTTTGTTTTAGATTAAACACTTGGGAGGTGCCTGTTTTCCCTGCTATGGGGTATCGAAGACCCTGGCTAATACGATAAGCGGTGCTACCCGGTGCATGCACCACTTGTTGCATCGCATGAATAATCGTTTGCCAATGTTTTGCGGTACTCGGGTACAGACCCGATCGCACGCGGGGTGGGTTTTCAAGGGTTGTCAGATCGGTTTGTTCAATCGCATAAACGAGTCGGGGTTCATAGGTCTTGCCCCGATTGGCAAGCATACTGCTTACCTGCGCCATTTGTAAGGGCGTTGCCAGTAAAGCCCCTTGTCCAATGCCAATGTTTAGCGTGTCTCCCGGATACCAGGCTTGCTGACGCATTTTTTGTTTCCATTCTTCGGAAGGGAGTAAGCCACTGGCTTCACCGGCACTGTCAATCTGGGTGTTTTTGCCTAAACCAAAACGTCTATAAATATCTTGCAGGGGACCTAGACCCAGTTTATGGGCTAGCGTGAAAAAATAGGTATCACAACTTTGGGCAATGGCTTTTTCAAGATCCACCGAACCATGCCCCTGTTTTTTGGCATGATAAATCCAATCGCGGTAGAGTCGTCCACCTTTTTGTAGTTGATACCAACCGGGATCAAAGATCGTCAATGCAGGGGTAATGGTGCCGAGATCAAGACCTTTGAGTGCAACCAGTGGTTTAATGGTCGATCCGGGTGGATATTGTGCTTGAATGGCACGGTTAAAAAGCGGTTTATCGATGGCGTTACGCAGTTCATCGTAATTTTTACTGTCAATACCATGGCTAAAGAGATTAGGGTCAAAAGAAGGTGTGCTCACTAAAGCTAAGACCGATCCTGTTTCAGGTTCTATGGCAACAATGGCACCTTTTAAATCCTGCATGGCATTCACGGCAGCTTGTTGTAAATGGGTATCGAGTGAAAGATGCAGATGACGACCCGGTATAGGTAAGACCTGATCAAGCACCCGAATGGTTCGGCCTTTGGCATCGGTTTCTACATGTTGATAACCTACAATGCCGTGTAACGTTTTTTCATAAAATTTTTCAAGGCCTGTTTTTCCCATAATATAACTACCGCGGTAATTGATGGGGTCCAGTGTAGAGACTTCTTTTTCATTAATAGGACCCACATAACCCAGTGCGTGTGCAAAGAGATCTTTAAAGGGATAATAGCGGATCAGCCTTGCATGAATATCTACGCCGGTTAAGCGATATTTTTCCACAGAAAACTTGGCCACTTCTTCTTCGCTGAGTTTAAGACGTAGCGGGATGGGTTCTGATCGTCGGTTATGTTTAAGCTGTCGATAAAAGCGTTGTCGCTCAGTGTGTGTCAGCGGAATGATGGTGTCAATGATCTGAAGGGTTTCTTCTAGATTGGCGACGCGCTCGGGTGTTATTTCCAAGCTAAAAGCGGGAATATTTTCGGCAATCACCACGCCATGTCTATCAAAAATCAAGCCCCGACTAGGTACCAGGGGCACAATACGTACTTGGTTATGCAAAGAGAGGGTTTTATAGATATCAAAGGCGAATACTTGCAAAAAAATCAAACGTCCTATTAACACAGCCGTCGCAAGTAGAATCATGATCATGGCAACAATGGCCCGTTGTCTGTAGATCGCACTTTCTTGATAATGATTCTTCAGTGTGCGCAATCTAGACACGACAGACTCCCGCACCTGCAATATTTAAACACACAGCACGCACTGCACCCCAGCGATCGCCCAATCTGCGACCTTTTAAAATATCATCCACACTTTTTAGTTCGAGAAAAATGGCGTGAAGTCCCTTCGTTGTTTGGCGTTTTAAAAAAGTTTGGATCAGCGTTTCGCGGTTTTTCCAAATGCCCGCGCTTGTGAGTGCGGCAGCGCTTAAGCTAGCACCTTTTGCCTGTTGTGCGAGTGGTATTAGTTTGGCTATTTCTTGGTTAAACATCCACAGGATGAGTGTGGGATCAGTCAGCCCTTCTTGTCTTAAGCGCTCTAAGATCTGGACTGTGCGTGCGGACGCACCCTTTAATGCTGTGTCCATTAATTCAAAGATTTTAAAACGAGCACTGGGTTCTACCACCGCATCTATCGCATCCAGCGTGAGTGTTTGATGTGTGCCTGCGAGGGCCAATTTTTCAATGGCTTGTTTGGCCGCCAATAAGTTACCTTCGGTTCTTTCTAGTAAGCGATCGATCACAAAAGCAGGGGCCTCAAAACCAGCGGTTTTTAAACGTTCCATCATCCAAACCTTCGTTTGTGCGGCATTAAAGGTTCGACAAGGAATCACAACGCCTTGGGTCTCTAGTTTTTTAAACCATGCGCTGTTTTGTAGGGCCGTATCTAGTTTGGGACCTGTTATGAGCAGTAGATACGGCTGCAGTGCGAGCCTATCCACCAGCTGGGTACAAAGATGACGTTGTAACGCATTGGGTGAGGCATCGGGCAAATGAATTTCCAAGAATCGTTTTTCAGAAAAAATATCAGCGGTTTGAAGCGGGGCAAGGATTTCAGCACTGTCAAAAGTTGCTTGGAGATAGTGTAGCGATCGTGCGGTGTAACCCTGCTCCAAGGCTTTACGACGGATCAGGTCTTTTGATTCTTGAGACTGTAGCGGTTCTTCCCCAAATACACCGATCGCTGGCGGTAGCCCCTTTTTTAGATGATGCATCAGGTCCTGTGGTAAAATACGCATGTTTTTTAGGGTAGCTTGACTAAAGAGAGTTCTAAGACGCATTGAGCAGCTGCTGCTTCGTACAGATCTTCTTTCAAACGGTTGCCTTCATTTTCCGTGCCAAGGACATTATTAGGATTAAGGTTGTAATCACGTGCTACGTGTATGGTATGTTCGTCATGGTGTGCGGGTTGTATATCGATTGCATACGCCAGTTCTAAGGCTAATCGTGTGCGGGTTACACGTCCATCGACACCGTAGGCGATGGGACGCTCCTCAAAATTTTGATTTTTAATCGTCAAAGTGCTGGGTGGTATTTCATTATGATTCGAGCCATCTGCAATCTGCACCCCATTGCCTGCAAGCATTTGTCGTAGCGCACGTTGTAAAGGATCATAGGGTTGATAAGGGCTGATGTGTATGATCTTGAGCGCTTCGGGTATGGCATAAGCACCGCGCAAATGAAAACCACACCCGTAGAGCATGATCGTGCTAAACACGATACAGAAAAATTTCATCATATTGAATGCTTTACCACAATATTCACCAATTTATTAGGTACAACAATGATCTTGTCAATCACCTGTTCCCCTACATGACGTTGTACATTCTCGTGTTGTAGCACGGCTTGTTCTAGCTGGCCTCGGTCGTGGTCGGTCGCCATGTTAATCGTGGCACGCATCTTACCGTTAATTTGTACCACATAGTTAATGGTGTCTCGGATCAGTGCTGTTACGTCCACGCTGGGCCATGCGGCCTTTATCACAGCTTCTGCGTGTCCGAGCGCGTGCCATAGCGCATGAGTAATATGGGGTACAATCGGTGCAAGTAGCAATACCAAGGCCTCAAGCCCCTCTCTTAAAACAGGCATCTCTGCTGCCTGTTGGGGTTTGTATTTTTGTAGCGCATTCAACAGCTCCATCATCGCTGCAATGGCCGTATTAAAAGTATAACGCCGTTCAATATCATCGCTAACTTTTTGAATGGTGTGATGAATCACCCGTCTTAATTCTTTTATTTTTCCTGGATCGGTAGTCGTGCTTAAGGGGTCACTATTCTTAAGCGCATGCTCGGTGGTTTGTAAGCTATAAACCGCTTGCCAGAGGCGTTTTAGAAAGCGAAAAGCGCCTTCCACACCGGCTTCAGACCATTCTAAGGATTGCTCGGGCGCCGAACTAAACATTAGGAATAAGCGTACCGTATCAGCACCGTAGGATTGTATGAGCGCTTCAGGATCTACGGTATTGCCTAGCGATTTAGACATTTTTGATCCATCTTTTAGCACCATACCCTGTGTTAAAAGATTTTTAAAAGGCTCATCGCTTTTTACCAAACCCAAATCACGCATCAGTTTATGAAAAAAGCGTGCATAGAGTAAATGTAAAATGGCATGTTCGATCCCACCAATGTATTGGTCGACGGGCAGCCAATCATTGGCACGCTCGTCTAGTATGGCAGTCTTTTGATCCCAACAGGCAAAACGTGCGTAATACCAGGACGATTCCATAAAGGTGTCAAAAGTATCCGTTTCACGGTGTGCGGGTTTAGCACATTGTGGGCACGCGACTTCATAAAAAGACGGTTGTTTCAGAGCAGACAGGGTATCATGGGGGTCGGACGCTTCGGGCAAAACCACGGGCAGATCGGCCTCTGGCACCGGTAGGGTTCCACACTGTGCGCAGTGGATCATCGGAATGGGAGTGCCCCAATAGCGTTGCCTAGAAACACCCCAGTCACGCAATCGCCACTGTATGTGTGCTTCGGCCTTTTTTTCTTTTTGTAGTTCGATAAGCAATGCTTGGCTAGCATCGATGATGGATAAACCATTAAAGCGATCGGAGTTTATTAAAGTATCTGTTTCGGTATCGATCACCACATAGCTTGGCAGATCATATTTTTGTGCAAACACTGCATCACGACTGTCATGGGCGGGCACGCCCATAATCGCACCTGTGCCATAATCGGTAAAGACATAATTAGCTACCCAGATAGGGATCAAGGCACCATTCATCGGATTAATCGCATGCAGCCCCAAATCTAAACCTTTCTTTTCAAGGGTTGCCATCTCGGCTTCAGCCACTTTAGTATTGCGATGTTCAGCCAGAAAGGCTGCAACGTTTGGATCAGTGGAAGCCGCTGCAAGACTTAAGCAATGTTCAGGGGCCACGGCTAAGTAGCTAACGCCATAGAGTGTATCCAGACGTGTGCTAAAAACCGAAAGTTGTTCTGTACTGTTTTGGATTTGGAAATGGATGAGGGCACCCTCCGAGCGACCGATCCAATTGCGTTGCATGGTTTTGACCGATTGAGGCCATCCCGTTAGGGTGTCTAAGCTGGCGAGTAATTCTTCAGCGTAATCCGTGATTTTTAAAAACCACTGTGGTATTTCCCGACGTTCTACCAAAGCGCCCGAACGCCAGCCTCGGCCCTCTACCACTTGTTCATTGGCTAAAACGGTTTGATCGACCGGATCCCAATTCACCACCGCATTTTTGCGGTAGACCAAACCTTTTGCATAGAGCTTCATAAAAAGCCATTGTTCCCAGCGGTAATAATCGGGTCGGTGGGTGGCGATCTCTCGATCCCAATCGTAGGCAAGGCCTAAACGTTTTAATTGGGCACCCATGTGTTGAATGTTTTCTTCCGTCCAAGTAGCCGGGGGGACTTTGTGTTTCAGGGCTGCATTTTCTGCGGGAAGCCCAAAGGAATCCCAACCAATGGGTTGTAAAACATTTTTGCCACGCATGCTTTGATAACGACTAATCACATCGCCAATGGTGTAGTTACGTGCATGTCCCATATGAAGCCTACCACTTGGGTAAGGAAACATGCTTAAACAGTAGAATTTTTCTCTGGTTGCATCAGGAACAGCCTTAAAGCTTTGATGATCCTGCCAGTATTGTTGTGCGGTCTGTTCTATTTCTTGTGGGTTATATTGCGATTCCATAAACCTTACCATGGGTGAGTGAATAATCTTTATCTTGGGAGCATAACAAAGCCCTATCGATCCAACAATGCTTTTAAGCAATAGGCCAGGGCGACTAATTTATAAGTGAGCTAATTAGATTTGAAATGCAAGTGATGCTGCACCGCTGTTCGCATCTTGAGGTGTAATGGGTATATTTCCGAGCCCTACATCAAAAATCGAGCTGCCTTGCGCTTCACAAAATGTGTTTCAGAGACCTCTGTTGTCTATAAGACAACCCAAGGCCCAAACCTACCATCAAAACCAAAGGCCATAAACCCGCTCTTATCCACGGGGTTGAACCCTGCATAGCTTGAAAGGTCCCAGACAGCACCGTCGCTTTAAAGGGAGGTGCTTGTGCAACAATATGCCCAAAGGGATCAATGATTGCGGTCAAGCCGCTGGTGGTTGCACGCAGTACTGTGCGACCTGTTTCTAAGGCGCGCATGCGTGCGATTTGTAAATGTTGATGCGGCCCTAAAGAGCGACCAAACCAGCCATCTTCGCTAACATTAATGATGGCATCCGCATTGCGTAGCGTATGGCGCACTTGTTCTGGAAAGGCAATTTCATAGCAAATCAGTGGATTTAAACGCAAAGTTGGGGTATAAATGAGTGGCTGATTTTTCGGTCCTGCTTGAAAACTCGACATAGGCAGATCAAAAAAGCCTATCAATCCACGAAGCCAGGCATCAAAGGGTAAAAAATCGCCAAAAGGTACCAAATGCACTTTATGATAAAGTCCTTGTCCCAATCCTAAAGCAATCAGTGTATTGTAATCATATCCTGCTGCATCGATCACTTGGATGCCGCTTATGAACGTAGTATTGTGTTGGCGTGCTTGTGCATCAAGGTGTTTTACATAAGCGTCTGCATAAGGTAAGGGTAGGGGGATCGCACCTTCAGGCCAGATAATTAAATCATCATGCCAGTGTGCCTGTGTAAGCGTTCCATAGATTTTTTCCGTGGAACCCATGGGATCCTCACGGGTAAATTTATCAAAGGGTTCCACATTACCCTGCACTAAGCTTACACCATAAGTTTTGGGCAAAGCTTCTACAAAGGGATGTGCTTGCAGTGTCGCACCACCTATCCACAATAAGGCTATCACGCATGCGGCCGCACTTTTCTGTTGACGCGATCCGCTACACAATATGCGAAGCGCCACGCTGTGTAGCGCAAAGATCCAAGAAATCGTATACACACTGCCAAGGGGGCCATAGCCTTCAAGCGGCGTATCAAGCCCAGCATAGCCCAAATAAAGCCAAGGAAAACCACTCAAAACCACACTGCGCAGCCATTCAAAGCCCACCCAAAGTCCAGGAAAAGCCAGGTATTGAAGAGACGGCAATCGCGGATCAAAAAAACGTTTGCTCACATAACCCTGTACAGCGATAAACAGCGCAAGCACCATCACAAAAAAGGCAGTAATAAGTACTGCCAGCGGAAGAGATGTGTTGCCATAGTGATGAATGCTCACAAAAACCCAAGAAACACCCACACCGAAAAAGCCAAGCCCAAAACTAAAGCCCAGCGCACAGGCGTTTTTAGCATTCGCTGTTTTTTCCCATAACCAGAGCAATAGGGCGGGCGACACCATGGCCAGGGGCCAGATAGCGTAGGGCGCAAAGGCCAGCGGTAGCAGCGCACCGCTGAGTACTGCAAGGCAATAGGGTGTAGAAGGGCGATGATTCATCGGGGCATCCTACTATTGAATGCTGCGTGGCACAACATCCTGGTGATCTTGCTATGAGGCAAGGCCTGTCCTAGACTGCGTTGTCAATCATAGCGAAAGGAGGGGCTTACCATGTTTAAGCAGCATCGTTTAGCACATAGAGCCAAGGCATCTATTGATCTAAACACAAAGGAAGGTGAAACATGGTTACCAAGAAAAAGTCAATCATTCAGAACAAAGAGGAGGAACTCAACGTTTTGAATGCCAGGGCGGGTGATTTATCACCCCAAGATAGATTACAATTTGCCAAATGGGTTTTAAGGGGTATTGCTTGTTTTTTTATATTGAGTATCCTTATGTGTTTATATGAGGAATCCTATGGGAAGGCATTGTTCGATACCTGTAAAACCGGTCTTTTGCCCATCGCATCTTTTGTGATTGGTGGTTATTTTGGGAGTAAAAAATAAATGCGGATCGCCATTTTGTCTAGGCGCAGCAAATTATATTCTACACATAGACTTGTCTGTGCCGCGCAAGCACGTGGGCATGAAGTGCAGGTTATCGATACCCTACGCTGTTATATGAATATTGCGTCGCATAAACCTTCTATTCATTACAAGGGTCATCATTTGGAACCTTTCGATGCGGTGATCCCAAGAATTGGTGCATCCATTACTTTTTATGGCACCGCTGTTTTAAGGCAATGCGAAATGATGGGGATGTTTTCCGTCAATCAATCCATTGCCATTTCTCGTTCACGGGATAAATTACGTTCTTTGCAATTGCTTGCTCGTAAAGGCATTGGTTTGCCTGTGACCGGTTTTGCGCATTCCCCGGGCGATACTCAAGATCTCGTGCGCATGATGGGGGGCAGTCCGTTGGTGATTAAACTCCTAGAAGGTGCGCAGGGTATGGGCGTTGTTTTAGCCGAAACACCCCAAGCCGCAGAAAGTGTGATCGATGCTTTTGCAGGGCTTAAAGCGAATATCTTAGTACAAGAATTTATTAAAGAGGCCGATTGTAGTGATATTCGTTGTTTCGTGATCGGTGGTAAAGTGGTCGCTGCCATGAAACGTCAAGCCAAGGCTGGCGAATTTCGATCCAATTTGCATCAGGGTGGTACGAGTGAAGCTGTTAAAATCACCCCCGAAGAGCGCATGATTGCGGTGCGTGCTGTCAAAATTATGGGTTTGAATGTAGCCGGTGTGGATATGATGCGTTCGAACCATGGGCCGCTTGTGCTAGAAGTCAATTCCTCACCGGGTCTTAAAGGTATCGAAGCCATTACCGGTATCGATGTTGCAGAACAGATTATTCACTTTATCGAGCAGAACGCCAAGTTTAACCATACGACCCTAGAGAATAAGGGATAAGCACACTGTCTGAAATTTTTTAGCTAACTTCCTTGCAATTCATCCTAATGTGCCTAAACTTTTGTTAGGAGGTACACTAACATGAATGAACAAGGACCCTACCAAAAGATTAATGCCCTTTGTTGCTGCTTTAATCTACGCAAAGTCACCCGTGCGGTTACACAGAATTTTGATCGGTATTTAGAGCCAGCGGGTATACGAGCTACCCAATTTACCTTACTTTTAACGCTTACCGCTTCTCAGGGTAAAACCCTCACCGAGATGGCGCAGGGCTTGGTAATGGATAGAACAACCCTCACACGTAATCTAAAGCCTTTGGAAAAAGCAGGGCTGATTATCACGGTTCCCCTACCCGATAAGCGCACCAAAGGTTATGTGCTTAGCGATCAAGGGCGCCTGGTTATCGAAAAGGGTGTGCCCTTATGGAAAATGGCGCAGGATCAAATTGTGCACCAGTTAGGCGATGAGCGTTATGCATGCTTACTATCTGAATTGGTTTTTTTACGTAGCTGTGTGAGTTCCCGGCCTGAATCATAAGTCATGGGCCGGTTGTTTACCCTACTATCGGTAGGCCAAGACTTATGGGATAATCGTGCAATTGTTTCATGAGAAGAGGATGATTGCAGATGGACGATAATAAGAGGAAGGCTTTGACGGCCGCTTTAGCACAAATTGAACGTCAATTTGGTAAGGGCTCTGTCATGTTGCTGGGCGATGATGCGGCCATTGCAAACATCGAGGCCATTTCGACGGGTTCTTTAGGCTTGGATATTGCCTTAGGGATTGGCGGCTTGCCGAAGGGGCGGGTGGTCGAAATTTTTGGTCCCGAATCGTCCGGTAAAACCACTTTAACCTTACAAGTCATCGCTGAATGTCAGAAAATGGGCGGCACCGCAGCCTTTGTAGATGCAGAGCATGCTTTAGATCTAGGTTATGCAGAGAAATTGCATGTGAACGTCAAGGAATTATTAGTTTCTCAGCCCGATACAGGCGAGCAAGCTTTAGAAATTACCGATATGTTAGTGCGTTCTAATGCGGTGGATGTCGTGGTCATCGATTCGGTTGCAGCCCTCACACCCAAAGCCGAAATCGAAGGCGATATGGGCGATCAACATATGGGTTTACAAGCACGTTTAATGTCGCAAGCCTTGCGCAAACTCACCGCCAATATCAAGCGTTCCAATACTTTGGTTATTTTTATTAACCAGATCCGTATGAAAATTGGTGTGATGTTTGGCAGTCCCGAAACCACCACCGGTGGTAATGCCTTAAAATTCTATGCCTCCGTACGCTTAGATATACGCCGAACAGGTGCTATCAAGAAGGGGGACGAAATCTTAGGCAATGAAACCCGGGTCAAAGTGGTAAAAAACAAAGTGGCACCGCCCTTTAAGCAAGCAGAATTTGAAATTTACTATGGCCAGGGTATTTGTCGTTTGGGTGAAATTGTCGAGCTTGGCTCCAAATTGAATCTGATCGATAAATCCGGTGCTTGGTATAGCTACAATGGGTTACGTATAGGGCAGGGCAAGGAAAATGTACGTCAATATTTAACAGATAATCCTAAGATTGCGGAAGCTTTAGAAGCGGCTATTCGTGCACAATCCATTGCAGTTACAGCCGGTGGTACCCGCAATGCACCTACCGAGGCAGAACTTGCTTTAACGGAATAAGTCATCCCCCTCACCCCAGCCCTCCCCCGTGCGGCGAGGGAGGGCTGGGGCGGGGGGGTTAGGGTGGGGGGATATGAAAACAAAAGATTTACGTCGTGCTTTTTTAGACTACTTTCAATCACAATCGCATCTGATCGTGCCCAGTAGTTCGTTGGTTCCTCATAATGATCCCAGCTTGTTATTGACCAATGCGGGGATGGTGCCCTTTAAAAATGCCTTTTTGGGCCTAGAACCGCCTCCTGCTATACAAGTTGCTTCCACTCAGCGTTGTATGCGTGCAGGCGGCAAGCATAACGATTTAGAAAATGTGGGTTATACCGCTCGACATCATACTTTCTTTGAAATGTTAGGTAATTTTAGTTTTGGTTCCTATTTTAAAGCCGAAGCTATTCATCATGCCTTTCACTTTTTAACCAAGGTTTTAAAGATCCCTGTCGATCGCTTATGGATCACCGTTTTCGAAGAAGACCAAGAAGCCGAAGATCTGTGGATTAACACGATGGGTATTGATCCTGCACGGTTATCCCGTTGCGGCACCGCGGATAATTTTTGGTCCATGGGCGACACCGGTCCTTGTGGGCCTTGCAGCGAAATTTATTATGATCATGGGCCCGACATTCCAGGAGGCCCACCAGGTTCTGTGGATGCAGAAGGCGATCGCTATGTGGAGATCTGGAATCTGGTCTTTATGCAATATAATCGCGATGCATCAGGCACTTTAAATCCTTTGCCTAAACCCGCTGTCGATACCGGTATGGGGTTAGAGCGCATTGCAGCCGTCATGCAAGGCGTGCATAACAATTATGATATCGATATTTTTGCCAATCTTATTCAGAGCATTCAAGATCTCATGGGTGCGGGTATAAATCCCAAGGCGCCTGTTCATTCGCTCAGAGTGGTGGCCGATCATATTCGTTCTTGTGCCTTTTTAATCGCAGATGGCGTGCTGCCTTCGAACGAGGGTCGGGGTTATGTACTCAGGCGTATTATTCGTCGTGCTGTGCGTCATGGTCATGCCATTGGTTTTAAAGAACCGTTTTTTTATGATTTGGTAACATTTTTAGTGCGTGAAATGGGCGATGATTATCCCGTGCTTGCAGCAGGTTCTGAACGCATTAAGCAGGCTTTATATCAGGAAGAATTACAATTTGCCCACACCTTAGATAAGGGCTTAAAAATCTTAGAAGAGGCCTTAGCGAAAGTGAATGCTGGGCTTTTACCTGGGGCTGTTATTTTTAAACTCTATGATACCTATGGTTTTCCTGTCGATTTAACCGCCGATATTGCCAGAGAACGTGGAATAATGCTCGATACCGTGGGCTTTGAGAAAGCGATGGAAGAACAACGAACACGATCACGGGATAATAGCGGTTTTACAGGCAATCCCAGTGTTGGATCGCTCGGTAGTTTTGGTTTGGGTAATAGCCCTGTGACAGGTTTTATAGGTTATGAAATTTTAGAAAGTGCGGTAAGCATTGTAGGGTGTTATAGCGCAGAGGGTTTATCTTTAGAAAAACTCCAAGCCGGACAAAAGGCTAGTATTGTGCTCGATTATACGCCTTTTTATGCAGAAGCCGGTGGACAGGTAGGCGATCAAGGTACGCTTGTACTGTATGATGAGCATCATGTTATTAAGAGCCTTTTTGAAGTGCAAAACACGCAAAAAGCAGATCAGTGTTATGTGCACACGGGTGTGATGCGTACAGGCACTTTCAGCCTTGGTGATAAACTAGAGGCTTTGGTTGATAAAAAACGACGTGCATCTACTGCGCGTAACCATTCGGCTACGCATCTTTTACATGCCGTGTTGCGGAAAGTATTGGGCAATCATGTACAACAAAAAGGTTCCTTGGTCGATTCTCAGCGATTACGTTTTGATTTCTCGCACGGTCAAGCTTTAAGCACGGTGCAACTTGCAGAGATTGAGCGTAGGGTGAATGAGAAAATACTTGAAAATACTTTGGTGGAAACAGAAATCCTACCGGTAGAAGAAGCCTTGAAGCAGGGTGCCATGGCTTTGTTTGGTGAAAAATACGGTGAAGAAGTACGGGTTTTATCCATGGGTGATCACTTTTCAGTAGAACTGTGTGGCGGTACCCATGCACAACGTACAGGCGATATCGGGTGTTTTAAGATTATGAGCGAATCGGGCATAGCCTCAGGTGTGCGCCGCTTAGAAGCCGTCACGGGTGAAGCCGCATTAGCCTATTGCAATACCTTGGAAAGGCAATTATCCGATGTCGCAGAACGTCTGCGTGCTACACGCGATACCTTGCCTGAGAAAATGACAGAGCTTTTAGCAAAAAACCGATCTCTCGAAAAAGAACTGCAACAGGCTAAAATGCGCTTAGCCACCCAGGGCTCAGGGGGGAGCGATGCGAGTCCGCCTGCTATGCGTCTTATTCAAGGAAAAAAGGTTTTGGCCGTTAAAATAGGGGTAGGTGATCCAAAAACGCTCAAGGAATATGCTGAGCATTTAAGCGATCAATGGGATTTAAGTGTGGTAGTCGTCGCAGGCATGGACAGTGAAGATGCACCGAAGGTACAAGTGGTAGTCCTGGTCGCAAAGACCTGTACGCCACCCTTGCAAGCTAATACCTTGCTCAAGCATGTGGTGGAACAGCTGGGTGGACAGGGCGGTGGGCGTGCTGATTTAGCGCAGGGTGCTGGAAATAAGTCAGACAACCTAAATTCTATATTGGGTTCGGTTTATAACTTTGTTGAAAAAGCCTTGGGCAGTGTGGCAGAATAGGCGCCTTCTTTCTATTCAGATTTAGTAAAGGATTATGGCTTTAATTGTACAAAAATATGGCGGGACCTCCGTGGGTGGGATCGATCAGATCCGTCTCGTTGCGGACAAAATTATCCACGCACAGCAAGCGGGCCATAAGCTGCTAATAGTCGTTTCTGCAATGGCGGGTGAGACCGATCGCTTGCTCGATTTAGCTAAATCTTTCATGGTCGATCCCGAGCCTCGCGCCTTAGCGATTCTGTTATCAACAGGCGAACAAAAAAGTATTGCGCTCTTAAACATAGCCTTAGCCGCAAAGGGTTGTGCAACGCGTGCTTATACGGGCGCACAACTACCCATCTTAACGGACAGTGTTTATAACAGAGCGACTATCTTAGGTATCGATACCCATCGCATTCATGCTGATCTGGCAGCAGGTTATGTGGTGATTGTCGCAGGTTTTCAGGGCGTGGATAGCGAGGGTACACTCACAACGCTTGGTCGAGGGGGATCCGATACCACCGCTGTTGCTTTGGCTGCAGCCCTAGGAGCGGATGAATGTCAGATTTATACCGATGTCGAAGGGATCTATACGGTTGATCCGCGCATCGTACCTGTAGCCACGCGGATGACCGAAATCGGTCTTTCACCGATCTTGGAAATGGCCAGTAGTGGTGCCAAAGTCATGCAAAATCGTGCCTTAGAATGGGCGGGTCGGTATCAGGTACCGTTGCGTGTATTGTCTACCTTTCACGAAGGATCGGGTACCGTGATTCTTACCGAGGGCAAACTGCCCGAACATCCGGTGGTATCGGGACTTGCTTTTAGTTGCGATGAAGCACACTTTTTAATACGGGGGATCCCACAAGGATCAGAAGGCCTGGCGCAGTTGCTTTTGCCTTTAAGTGAAGCGCATATCGAGATCGATATGATGGTGCAATCCCTTCACGATCATCAGATCGATTTGAGTTTCAGTGTCCATCAACGTGATGCACAGCAAACGCTTACGATGATACAAGAGGTTGCTATGCGTTTAGGTGCAGGGACAATCCGTGTCGATAGCGAAGTTGCCAAATTGGCGATTGTCGGGGTTGGCGTACGATCCGATCTACAAGTATTAGCCACGATGCTAAGGGTTTTATCCGAGGCTTCTATTCCTGTGCTATGGCTTTGTGCTTCAGAAATGAGATTATGTATATTAATCGATCGCGCTTTTTTAACCTTGGGCGTGCGCTTATTGGAACAGGCTTTTTTTAGTTCAGTCCAGATCATGGAAAATCATAATAGTCATAAGGAAGAGGAGAAAGACAATGTTAATTTTAACCAGACGTGTGGGTGAAAGCTTAGTGGTGGGAGACGATGTCACACTCACCGTATTAGGCGTCAAAGGCAATCAAGTACGTATTGGTGTCAACGCCCCTAAAGAAGTTTCTGTGCATCGCGAAGAAATCTATCAGCGCATTCAGCGCGAGAAAAACGGCGATGTAGATACGGCAGCTAATACTAGTGCCTACGTAGATAACGACGAGTAGCTGTGGTAGAGTGCCCGAAGAGCGGAGAGATGGCCGAGTGGCTGAAGGCGCTCCCCTGCTAAGGGAGTATGGGGCTAAAACTTCATCGAGGGTTCGAATCCCTCTCTCTCCGCCAATTTGTATTCTGCGCTTGTCCCATGCCAGCCCAAGCGTTCTAAAAACCCTTCAGAATCAATCATATTATCCAATGAGGGAATATAAAGGTTTAAGCAAGATAACTTCATATTCAAGTTGATGTTCTAGGTTGCATGTCTTAGAATACTAACCAGCACGGAGTGCAATAAAGGAAGGGAGAGATGGCTAAATATTTAGATCCAAAAGCAGATGTGACCTTTAAGAAAATTTTTGGGGATCACCCCCATTTATTAATCAGCTTTTTAAATGCGATTTTGCCTTTATCCCAGGATACGCCGATTAAGTCTCTAGAATATCTGCCCTCCGAGCAAGTGCCCGAGATCCCTGCTTTTAAGCGTACCATTGTAGATGTGAAGTGTACGGATAGCCAAGGACGTATCTTTGTGGTCGAGATGCAAATGGAGTGGGTGAATAGCTTTATGCAGCGCATGTTATTTAATGCGGGTCGTGCTTATATCAAGCAATTAAAGAAGGGAGAGGATTATTCTTCCCTTTATCCCGTTTATGCGTTAGGGATTGTGAATAGTATTTTTGATCCGGATGAAGCTTGGTATCATCACTACCAGATTGTAAACATTGAAAATACCAATAAACAGTTAAAAGGTCTGGAATTTGTTTTTGTAGAATTACCCAAATTTAAGCCCGGCACCCGAGACCAAAAAAAATTAGCGATTTTGTGGTTGCGTTTTTTATCCGAGCTGAATGAACAAACCCAATCCGTGTCTGCTGATTTATTGGCTGTGCCAGAGATTTCAGAGGCTTGCGAGCTATTGCAAGAAGCCGCGTACTCGAAGGGGGAATTAGAGGCTTATTGCAGCTATTGGGATCAGGTGAGTACCGAAAAAACCTTGATTAGCGGTTCTCGTGCCGAGGGTGAGGCTCAGGGTGAACGTCTGGCAAAAGTGACTATTGCCAAAAATCTTATCGCTAAGGGCATGAGCCTTGATGAAATAGCCCTCATGACAGGGCTATCGCTGGCTGAGATTGAGAGTTCATAGCTTTCGTTATGTTAAGGCTCTCATTTTTTATATTTTCCGATGAGTTCTGCTTTTTCTAAGATATGATTGTTCATTTGCACAAGGGCTTTTCTTCAGTGGGTTTTGTGATAAACTTTTTTCATGTGAAGTATCCTGTACTTAGCGCTTTTCCAAGCATGGTATA
>CAZFXA010000018.1:0-34536 GCA_964522825.1 uncultured Legionella sp. | reverse complement strand
TATTTTATCAAAAATCGTATCAATCACAGATAGAACAACCCGCAGTATTGTTTAGAATACAAAATTCATTCGTTTACAAGGATTTAATGATAAGAGGTGTAATGGGTATATATGCCTTAACTTGCAATATTTGGAGTTTTCTCCGTTTTTTAGCGTATTGTGCGAGTGCCCCATTTACTCTATTGTTGACATTAACCTATAAGGTTAATTATACTAAATAGAGAGGAAGTGGGGCTTGGAGCTTATTTTTAAAGATAAAAAGCTTAAGGAGATTTGTAATAATCAACAAGAAGCTTCAAGAAAATGGGGGCGTGATAATGCAAAAAAACTTCGGCAACGTCTTGATGATTTACGAGAAGCAGAGACGCTCGAAGTTTTTAGGGGATTACCTGGGCGTTGTCATGAATTGAAAGGGGACAAAGCTGGACAATTATCTTTGGATTTAAAACATCCTTTTCGTTTAATTTTTGAACCGGTAGGGAACGAAGTTAAAACTAGTTTAGGCTTAGACTGGCGTTTAGTTAAAGCCCTTCAAATCAATGGAATGGAGGATACCCATGGGTGAGCAATTTAAAAACCAATATGAACCTGACATGGTTTCTGCCCCAGGTGAAACATTGCGTGAGATGCTTGAAGAAAAAGGCATGTCTCAAGCTGTATTAGCCCAGCGTACAGGTCGTCCTAAAAAGACTATTAACGAGATTATTCAAGGTAAGGCCATTCTTACTTTTGATACAGCGATTCAATTAGAGAGAGTACTCGGTGTTCCTGCCAATTTTTGGAATAAACGAGAAGCTTCGTATAGAGCATTTATTGCGAAATCTAACGAAGATCATCGGTTATTGGATGATGATAATATAGCCTGGTTAAAGGCTTTTCCAGTCAGAGAAATGATTGATCGTCAATGGATTTCAGATGTCGGAAAAAACAAAGTTTCACGTATAAAAGAATTACTTAATTTTTTTGCTGTGGCCTCACCCAAACAATGGAAGGAAGGCTGGGGAGAGAAACAACTGGCCTTTCGTAAATCTGAGAGAAAACAGGTTCAATTGGGTCCTACATCGGCATGGCTTAGAAAAGGAGAAATTTTAGCAGACAAGATAGAATGTGCACCGTTTAATAAAGCAAAGTTACATGCCTCGCTCGATGAGCTACGGGCTTTAACTTCAGATTCGCCTGATGAATTTTTGCCTAAAATAGTGAAAATATGTCAAATGGCGGGCGTTGCAGTTGTGTTTCTTAAGGAATTAACCGGCGTTCCTGTATCGGGTGCCACCCTATGGATTAATCCAAATAAAGCCATGGTTTTATTGAGTTTTCGCCATAAAACGGATGATCATTTTTGGTTTACTTTTTTTCATGAGCTTGGACATATTTTTTTACACAGCCATCAAGAATTATTTCTTGAATCTCCTATGAATTCTGATAATGCTCAAAATTTTAGCAATCAATCAAAAGAAGATGAAGCGAATCTATTTTCAGCAGAGTATTTAATTTCTTCAGAAAAATTTGAAAATTGGCTGAAGAGTCTTAAAAATATTTCAAAAGAATCAGTATTTTCTTTTTCAAAAAAAATGAAAATCTCTCCTGGTATTGTCGTTGGAAGACTTCAGCACAGCGGAAAATTACCGTATACACACCTCAACTCACTAAAGAAAAAATACGCTCTAGACTTGGGAGACGATGATTATACAAAAAGATCAAAGCTATTAGATCAATTGGTCGAAGAATCTCAGAAACTCAATCTGGGATATTAAGAAGCTCTGGGATATGCAGAAGATTTAGTTTTCAAATATTTTAGTATATTCTTGGCATAGAACAATTATATAATGATACATGTCTTCCACGCTTAAATGATTTTCCACAAACGTGGAAGCACGTTGAGCGATTGCTTGTGCAGCCTCAGGATTTTTTTCAGCCCAATCCATACCTTCTAGTAAAGTTTTTTTGTTATGTGCGGGCATATAATGAAGATGGGGTTGGATCCCCTTATAAAACCATTGAAAATGCTTGCTGTCATATTTAAAAGTCAAACTATTAGCATGAAGGTGCCACACTAAACGTGTCCAAGTGGCACGTGCCCCATCCATGGAGACTAAATATTTGTATTGCAAATGATTGGCAGGGCTTACGAATGAGCAATCTTTGGAGGCTTTATTATCGGTGAAGCATGCATCAATACGTGTCGGTTCCTCATGGGAGGATGCCACAAGTGCTGTTCTGCCCGTGTTTTCATGGCCTGTTTTTCCTCCTCGCCAGAACAGGATCGATTTTTTAGCCGTCCATGGAAATTTTTGAGAGGCTTTGCGAATCATTGGTCGTAAAGCGGCAGCCTCTCCTAAGTTCATCCAATCGGGGATTAAAATCATCTCTCGTTCAAAAGGATGTGCTAAATCCTTCGCAAACACCCATACCGGTACGGGTGCCTTTGTTTTTGGTTCAAAATAATCCCCTAAGGCCATTAAAAAATGTGTCTCTGAAATATAATGGTTTTTTGCAAGATACTGAAAAGTATCATGCATGATCCGATAGACAGGATTATTTTGAAAACGATGGTGTTGAGGCGACAAAGCTTTTGACTGTTTAATCTCAAACTGTAATAGATCATGCGCATCAGCATAATGCGCCAAATCAGACCGCTTAATTTTTTTAAACGGTGCGAGATCTTCTTGAATTTGAGATTGGGCCCATGCTGGCAACCCTTGTTTTAGTTTTTGATCTAATATTGCTTTATTGATAGAGCAACTCACGGGATGAGACACTATCCCCAGGCAATGCTGTGCCAATTGTTGATCAATTTTGTGAAAAAGACGCTCGCTGCCTTGGACGACCCAGAGTGCGAGGGGATAAAAAAGCACATAAGCAATCATCCATCCCAGGATGTGATGCTTATGTTTTAGGGTCATTCTCAAGCTTCTTAAATTCTAGATCATCCAGCCGCTTGATAGCCCATAACCAAGCCCCAATGACCACTAACATAACTATGCCAATATGCGGTGTGACAGCCGTAAGCGATCCGAAGACACTGATAAGCCCTAATTGAATACCCGAGCCGCCCGCTTTACCTAAGCGTGCGCCTACGGTATCAATGGCTGCCTTACCCTTCACTTTGGATTCTTGATCCAATGGGATGTAGGCCATTTCCTTGGTGGGATCAAAGAGCGAGTACTTGGCTGCTTTGCTCATGATATTTTGAATGGTTCCAAAGATCACGGCAATAAAGAGTGGGCTGAGATCGAAGCCTGCCAAAAAGGGTGCTAGATCTTCTTTGAAAATAATAAAGCCAAAAAAGCCTGCACCTGTAATAAGTAGGACCACGGGTGTGATGGCCGCAGTCATGGCCCAACCCCAACGTCTAAGCACATTGCTTGAAACAAAGAGCATCATGAGAATGGTGGTAGCACCCAGAATGGTTGAATAGGTTCCCATAAAACTAAGGTATTCGCTTTTATTCGGATACAAGAGTTTTAATTGGCTTTTCCAAGTAACTTCCAGCAAGTTAATTGAAATATTGTAGGCCAACACTAAAATGGCAATACACTGTATGTAGCGTGAGCTTGCCAAAAATTTAAAGCTGTCTTTGATCGACATCTTGGGTTTTTTCTTGTCGGTTGGTTTTTCATGGGGCGTGTAAAGGTTGGGATCGCTTAGAACATTCTTTTGCATCCAACGGTAAATGGCCATCACCACAAATCCACAGATCACCGAAGAAAACATTAAATAGTTTAAAGGTGTTTGCCAAGGATCGGCCCCTATCGCTGTTTGTCCTTGTAGGGTCGTAATATATTTAGCTGCAGGTCCTGCAACCATTAGTGCGAGATTGGCACCCAAACCAAATAAGGCATAAAAGCGTTTAGCTTCGGTAACTTTGGTAATATCATTCGCGAAGCCCCAGAAGAGTAAGGAGAGCACGAAGCTACCCCATAGTTCTGAGAAGATGTAAAATAGCGAATAGGTCCAATTTCTAAAGGTTGCCACTAAACCAGAGAGCCCCACCGGTAGCATGGCTTCTAGGGCATCCGCTGCATGGGTGGGGTGTAAAAATTCTTTGGCCGGGTAGAGCACGGTTGCAAAGAGCAAGAAAAACCCCATAAAAGGTAAGAGAGTCGCGTAGAATAGTTTTTCTTTGCTTAAAACATTGCTGAGCTTGGCATATACCAACATAAAGATAATAGCAGCCGGTACAACGCCGCCTACTTTAAGAAAGGGGATGGCTTCGGCGCCCGAGCCGGGTGCCGTAATAAGCAGAGCATCTTTGGTGTTACGTAAAATACTGTAGACAAAGGAAATAAAGAAAAACATGAAGAACATGGGTAGAAGCTTTTTAAGCTCATGGCTGTGAATAGGCCAGAAAAAGGTGCGCCATTTTCCAAAAGTCTGCGTATCTATTTTAGACATCGTATCAACTCCTAACCGTTCTTTTTGGCCACTTTATCCTAAGTAGGTCAAGAAGTAAAGTTAATTGGTGTACTTAAACCTTCTTCCGTTAAGATGCCATCTAAGGGACAGTCCCATGGATCCGCCGGTAAACGATGCATACTCTGACAAGCATAGCCCAAACCCAGTAAATAAGGCCTGCGGGAACCTTGGTAGGTTGCCAATGTGCGGTCATAGTGTCCGGCACCCCATCCTAGACGTTGTCCATGGGCATCGAAGGCCAGCAGCGGTATTACGATCAAATCTAAATCGCAAAGCGCAATACAGGGGTGATGCTGGGGATCAGGTTCTAGGAATCCGCGGGGATTCAGGATAAGGGGGTCTTCGAACTGATAGGCCACAAAATCGAGGCTGTCTGATCCGGGTCTAAGGTAGGGCAAATAACAGTTCTTCTGTTGTAGCTCAGCTTCCAACAATAGCGGCACAGGGCTGATCTCTGCACCCATGGGCCAATAAAAAGCGATATGTCTCGCTGCTGTAAAGGCTGGTACGGTGTGGATCCATGGCAACAATTGCCGAGCCTTTTGGCTTTGTTCCAAAGGAGATAAGGCTTTTCTTTTTTGATCAAACAAGCGCCTGAGGGCAGGCTTGCTAGGATGGGGATTTATAAAAGTGGGTGGCGCCATCAAAAATACCGTTTATGCGATGTATGCCTTGAACCCACAGGTCCAAGTGGGTGAGCATGGGGTCCTATCAGGCTTTCTACGCAAGGCAGACTTGCACAACAAGGACCATGAACATAACACCCTGCTATTAAAGTTATCGGCTCAAGATACAAGATCGCAGACACCGGTATCCAAGATAAGCGCCATAAGGGTTGGACTAGCTGAATGTTTCTTCTAGTGCAACGTCCTCCATTAGAGCGCCCTCTATTTTATTTTGCAAGTGCTGAATACGATGAGTAAGTGCCTGACTTTCCCGTTCACAGCTTTTGCGTAGTTGTAGTAATTCGTGGGTCACATTGAGCGCTGCCATCATGGTCATACGTTCTAAGCCTATTATCCGACCACTTTCACGGATAGTACGGATCTGTTTATCGAGATAACGCGCTGCTTCAAAAAGCTGCTCTTCGCTGCCTTGGGGGCCATGGACCTGGAATTCTTTGTTGAGGATTTTTACAACTGATTTCATAGACACACAGCCCATTTTCTCATAAGGTTCTTGCAACTGTGCTAAGCATAGAGTGACTTTTGGGTCGGGTCAATTAGATAATAGGATCCCGAGCCGCTTTTTAAGTGAGTTCAATTTCTGTTTTAAGGGGGATGCTATGCAGACAGAGTATGCCAAACGTCGTGCACGGATTTTTGCAAAGCTTGCATTAGGTAGCCTAGCGATACTCCCTGCTTCTGAAGAACAATACCGTAATGGGGATGTGAGCTATCCTTTTCGCCAGTCTAGTGATTTTTATTATTTAACAGGATTTTCAGAGCCTGGTGCGATTTTAGTGCTGCTCAAAACACCGCAGGAGAATCGTTTTATACTATTTTGCAAGCCTTTTTGTGCCGAACAAGCGATCTGGACAGGACCCACGGCCGGTCTTGAAGGGGCCAAAGCACAGTTTGGTGCAGATGAAGCCTACGCACTGGCAAGTTTGGATACGAAGATGCCAGCCTTATTAGCCGCACAGCAAACGGTCTTTTATTCTTTTGGGGAATCGATGGCCTGGGATAGGCGTATGATTAAATGGTCTTATCCCAAAAATCATAACCCTAAAAGGGTTGCGAAGAACTTCTGTGATTTCGCAACGCTGATTGCCGAAGAAAGGCTTATCAAAAGTGCTGTAGAAATAACCTTATTACGTCAGGCCATCACAGTATCCGCACAGGCTCATTGTGTTTTAATGCAGCATTGTAAGGTCGAGATGCCAGAATATGCCCTAGAAGCTTTATTTGCTTATGAGTGTGCCAAACACGGGTGTCGATCGCTGGCTTATCCCACGATTGTAGGGGGTGGTGCCAATGCTTGTACCCTGCATTATGTGCAAAACGATCAGCCTCTTAAAAACGGTGAGTGGGTATTGGTGGATGCGGGTGCTGAATACCAAGGGTATGCGGCCGATATTACCCGTACTTTTCCAGTGAATGGCAGATTTACGGCAGATCAAAAGGCCTTGTATAGTCTAGTGTTAGAGGCCCAATGTGCGGCGATTGCAGCTGTTAAGCCTGGCACACGCTGGGATACACTTCAAGCCATCATTGTAAAAAAATTAACAGAGGGTTTAGTGGCTTTGGGTATTTTGCACGGTGCAGTCGAACAGCTCATCGAAACCAAGGCTTATCAGGCTTTTTATCAGCATGGTAGTGGACATTGGTTAGGGTTAGATGTGCATGATGTGGGTGCGTATAAACAAGAAGAAAAGAGTCGTTTACTAGAACCAGGCATGGTGTTAACCGTAGAGCCTGGGCTTTATATTCCCGCAAATTGCATGCTTGTTCATCCACGTTGGCGAGGCATGGGTATTCGTATTGAAGATGATGTGCTGGTCACAGAAACAGGCCATGAAGTGCTCAGTGCAGCGGTGCCTAAGACGATCGAAGCGATAGAAGTATTGATGGGAAGGAGGCAGTGAACGATAGCTCGCAAAGCGCTGTTGTCGATATCCTCATCGTTGGTGGTGGCCTCGTGGGCCTTAGTTTAGCCGCCGCCCTTCGCGGATCACCCTTTCGTGTTGCACTCGTCGATGCACAAGCGCCTCCTCCAAAGCCTGATAAGACCCTGAAAGCACGCGCTTTGGTTTTAAATGCTGGGAGTGTCAACTATTTAAAAAAGTTGGGTGTGTGGTCGGGGCTTGCTGCGGATGCCACACCCTTGCGCGCAGTGCATCTTTCTAAACAGGGTTGCTTAGCACGCACACGCTTTCGCGCTTCCGATTATGATTTAAACGATTTCGGACACGTTATAGCAGCCGATCATTTACTCTATGGTATGCATCAAGCAGTGCAGGATGCGCTGAAGATTGATCATGAGAAAAAGATTACCCACCTTCAGCGATCTGCGACAGGTTGGGATCTGGTGTTCGGGGATACTTCTACGCTACAGGCCAAGCTTATCGTGGCGGCCGATGGGGTGGATTCTTTTGTGCGTGTATCACAGGGTATTGCGGTAGAAGTCATCACAGATGACAACCAAGCCTTAATGTTTAATATGCTGCTTGCACAGAATCATCAGGGGATTGCCTACGAGCGGTGGACATCTTCAGGATCGATAGCCTTACTACCGTTTGGAGATAAGCGTGTGAAAGGGGTGTGGATGGTGCCAAAGGCTCAAGCACAAATCTTGTTAAGTCTATCAGAGGCAGCCTTTTTAGCGGCCGTCCAAGCGTGCTTTGGCTATTCATTAGGCCTTTTTCAAGCACTGAGCGTGGTGCAAGCCATGCCCTTGCGTCGTCTACAATCCACAACGCTTTATGATCATCATCTCGTATTGATTGGCAATGCAGCCAATACCCTGCATCCTATTGCTGCCCAAGGATTCAATTTGGGTTTAAGAGATGTAGCAGCCCTTGCAAAAACACTAAAAACAGACGCACAAAAAGATATATTAAGCGCTATAGCCTTGCTGAAGGCTTATGCTTTATCGCGTGCTGCCGATCACAGGCACACCCGACAATGGACCGAGTGTTTGGCAAAAACACCCGGTTATCAAGCCTTAGGGCTTTGGTTGGCAGAATGTTTAGAACCTTTTAAACAATGGATAGTCGAAAAAAATGCAGGCTGATCTCATCATTCACGGTGCAGGCCTTGTAGGTTTAAGCCTCGCTTTATACTGTGCGCAGCAAGGTTATCAGGTGGTGCTGATGGGTGCAAAACCCGTTGAGACCTTCTCGCAGATTTGTTCGGATAATCGCTACAGCACGATTAATAGACAATCCCAAAAACTATTTGAAAAGTTAGGTGTGTGGGATGCGATGCATGCAGCGGCGAGTCCTTATACGCGCATGGTGGTGTGGGATGCTTTGGGTTTTGGGCCTTTAACGTTTGACGCTGAAGCCATCCATCAACCGGATCTGGGGCATGTGGTTGCCAATACTGGGATGTTGCAGGTCCTTTGGCAAGCACTTCTGCAAAACCCCAATATTCAATGTTGTGAATCAAAAGCTGTGGCACTGACGCGTGATGCACAAGCGGCTTCTTTAACCTTAGCAGATGGCAGGCTTATGAAAGCCCCTTTAGTGATTGCGGCAGATGGTGCCCACTCCTGGCTTCGTGAGGCGGCAGGCATTGCAGTGCATCATGTGCAAGACTATGGTCAAAGTACTTTGGTGACCACCGTCACCACGGCCATGACGCATGCACAAACGGCATGGCAGCGTTTTATGCCAGAAGGACCTGTGGCTTTTTTGCCCTTGGCCGATCCCTATCAAAGTGTGGTGCTCTGGACCGCCAAGACGGCAACGATCCAACATTTGTTAGGACAGGAAGAAGCATCGTTTGCGAAGGCGCTGTCCCAGGCCTTGGATAATCAATTAGGTGCTGTCTTATCGGTTCAAAGACGTCAATCCTTTGTACTGCGAGGACAGTTAGCCCAAAGCTATACGGCAGAACGGGTTGCCTTGGTGGGCGATGCGATGCACGTTATCCATCCGCTGGCAGGGCAAGGCCTTAATTTAGGTTTGAATGATTTGGAGCCTTTGGTCCAGGCGCTGTTGCAGGCTAGGGCTAGAGGGATTGATCGAGGACATCCTTTGGTGTTGCGTCGCTATGCACGTGCGCGTTTCAAAGCAGTGCATACAATGAGTTACACAACAAACATCTTAAACAATCTTTTTTGTTCAACCAATCCCGCAGTCATAAGTGTTCGGACCCTGGGGTTGGAAGCGGTACAAAAAATGCCTTGGCTTAAAAAACAATTGGCATTCCAGGCAATGGGTATATAATTCTTTGAAAGGCTTGTGTGGGTGTAGCGGTGATTGATGCAAACGGTTTTCGATCCAACGTGGGTATTGTGCTTGTTAATCAAAGCGATCAGGTCTTTTGGGCTAAACGACTGAAGAGGGATGCTTGGCAGTTTCCACAAGGGGGGATGCACCCAGGCGAGACACCCGAGCAGACGCTTTTTAGAGAATTAGAAGAAGAAGTGGGTCTCAGTGCCTCTCAGGTGATCATTCTGGGTCGTACCCGACATTGGCTCAAATACAGAATCCCAGGTAGGATGTTGCGTAAAGCAGAGCCTGTTTGTATTGGCCAAAAGCAGAGATGGTTTTTATTGCGCTTAGAAGCGGAGGATTCTGCCATTAACCTTAGGTCTACACAGAAACCAGAGTTTGATGACTGGCAATGGGTGAATTATTGCTATCCCCTGAGGCAGATTATTTTGTTTAAACGGGATGTGTACCGTCGTGCCTTAGAGGAATTGGCACCTTATTTGTTTAGAAATGCTGTGCGCCATTGGGGCGTACAGTCTATGAATCGTTTATGAGATAGATAATTGTATGGTGTATCTTGAAATGAACCCTGTGGCGTTCAGTATAGGCCCTATCACTGTGTATTGGTATGGTGTGATGTATCTGTTAGGGTTTAGCTTGGCTTTTCTGTATTGTTATCAGAATCGTGCCAAGGATCCTCAGAAACCTTGGACGGTCGATGAACTATTAGATCTTTTTTTCTATGGTGCGCTAGGCGTTATTTTTGGAGGGACCTGGGGTTATCTACTGATGTATCAACCTGGATGGTTGACAACCGATCCCCTACAAGCCTTACGATTTTGGGAACCGGGGCGTTCCTTCCATGGTGGCCTATTAGGTGTCATTGTGAGTATGATTTTTTTGGGTAGACAGCATCAACGATCTTTTTGGGCTGTGTGTGATTTTATAGCGCCCGCGGTGCCGCTCGGTATTGCAATGGGACGCCTTGGCAATTTTATTAATGGCGAATTATGGGGACGTGTGACGACGGTGCCTTGGGCTATACACTTTCCCAATGCAGGACCCATGGCGCGGCATCCTTCAGCGTTGTACGAGTGTATACTAGAGGGTTTGATCTTATTTATCATTCTGTGTAGCTACCGTTCTAAACCGCGGTCCACGGGTGCAGTATCCGCGCTTTTTTTAATCGGCTATGGTCTCTTACGTATGATAGCCGAATGTTTTAGAGAGCCTGATTGGCATCAAGGTTTTGTAGCCTGGAATTTTTTAACCATGGGACAAGTGCTCTGTGTACCCATGATTCTTGCAGGGTTATGGATCTTCAGCCGTGTGCAATCCACGACAGTCTGTGCGAGACAATAAATGCGCCATTATTTAAACTTGCTTGATCATGTGTTAAAAAACGGGATTCAAAAATCCGATCGTACGGGCACGGGTACGCTCAGTGTGTTTGGTTATCAAATGCGTTTTGATTTGAGCAAAGGTTTTCCACTGGTCACGACCAAACAAGTGCATTTGCGCTCCATTATTCAAGAACTGTTATGGTTCTTAAGGGGGGACACGAATGTTAAATCCTTGCAAGAAGCGGGTGTGCGTATTTGGAATGAATGGGCAGACTCAGAAGGCTATTTAGGCCCCGTCTATGGCAAGCAATGGCGTGCTTGGTCAAATACTAAGGGTCAGGACATCGACCAAATAAGCGATCTGATCCACAATATTCGAAACAACCCTGATTCAAGACGTTTAATCGTGAGTAGTTGGAATGTGGCAGATATTCCTTTGATGGCCTTGCCACCCTGTCATTGCCTTTTTCAGTTTTATGTCGCCGAGGGGAAATTATCCTGTCAGCTCTATCAAAGAAGTGCCGATATTTTTCTAGGGGTGCCTTTTAATATTGCTTCTTATGCACTGCTCATGCAAATGATTGCACAGGTCACAGGTTTGGCCTGTGGTGAGTTTATTCATACTTTGGGTGATGCACATTTGTATAGCAATCATATAGAACAGGCTAAAACACAATTGGCACGTGATCCCTATCCTTTACCAAGGATGCAGATTAACCCCGACGTACATTCTATTTTCGATTTTCGTTTCGAGGATTTTCAAGTAGTGGATTATCAATGCCATCCCCGCATCCAAGCTTTGATTGCGGTGTGAACATGCGTACACCCCTCGCATTAATCGCAGCGATGACCGATAATCAAACAATTGGTTATCAGAATAAACTGCCTTGGCAATTGCCCCAAGAATTACAGTATTTTCGTCAAATGACCCTTGGAAAGCCCATCATTATGGGGCATAAGACTTTTCTATCGATGGGTTCTAGGCCTTTGCCCAAGCGTCAAAATATTGTATTAAGTCGCGACCCAAGCGTGGTGTACAACCATGTACAGGTTGTACGATCACTGGAGGAAGCCTTCGGGGTGGCCGAGCCTGCCACAGAAATCATGGTGATAGGCGGATCTGAGATTTATGCATTATGTCTGCCTATGGCCACGCGTTTATATTTAAGTTTTATTGAAGGCCATTATGAGGGGGATACTTTTTTCCCACAGGTTGATTGGGCAGCGTGGGATGTAGTCTCTGAAAAAGCCATGGAGGGTTTTAGCGCAAAAATTTTCGAAAGAAAAATACCATGATAAAAGACCTGAACAATCAAGAAAATCCCCCTTTGACCCGAAGGGCAACGAAGCGCGTAGAGCAAAGTTGTAACGGGGAAGGGCGCTTTAGCGCACGGGGGGATTTTAAACGTTATTGCTTGGGCCTTGCAGCCTATATGCTATCTTCTCTCTTACACAAAAGCCTTCAGGTGAAAACCGAATATGATGCCGATTATGATCCGACAAAGCCTTATCTTTTTGCTTTTTGGCATGGTAAACAATTATTACCCGTGTTGCGCTTGGCGCAGCACCAAACGAAATGCGGGGCCTTAGTGAGTCCTTCTAGGGATGGGGATATTTTAGCTTTTTGGCTTAAACGATTAAACTATGTCATTATTCGCGGATCCTCCAGAGATCAAAATACACGGGCCTTACATCGTATGCGTACGCAATTGCGACAAGGCTGTTCTTTGGGTTTTGGTGTGGATGGTCCCATTGGCCCTATTTATAGTGTAAAACCAGGCATGACTTATTTAGCACAGAAATTTCAGATACCCATTATTCCTGTAGGAACAGCCTTTGTACGGCCCTGGGTTTTAGAGAAAGCGTGGGATCGTTACGAGATCCCTAAGCCCTTTAGCAAAGCCGCTTTTTATCTGGGGAAACCTTTATTGATCACAAAAGGTGCCGATCTTATGCAGAGCAATCATCTTTTAGAAGTTGCGATTGTTGGGGCAGAGGTGCGTGCACAGGCCTTATTGGATCTTCAATCATGAGCAAAAAATCCTATACCTCTCAATCGATTGAAGTATTAAGTGGTTTAGATCCGGTTCGCAAACGTCCTGGCATGTATACCGATACGAGCAGACCCAATCACCTGGCCCAAGAAGTAATCGATAATAGTGTTGACGAAGTCATGAATGGGCATGCTACAGAGATCCGTGTGACATTGCATGCTGATGGTGCACTCGAAGTATCAGACAATGGGCGTGGCATGCCCGTCGATATCCATCCTGAGTATGGTGTCTCGGGGGTTGAACTTATTTTAACACGTTTACATTCTGGCGCTAAGTTCTCCCAAAAGGAATACCAGTTTTCCGGGGGCTTACATGGTGTGGGTGTTTCCGTGGTGAATGCTTTATCCAAGCGCTTGAAGGTTCGTATCCAACGAGATGGTTGTGTGTATAGCATGGCCTTTGAAAACGGTGAGGTTAAAGAAAAACTCACAATGATCGCTAAAGTTCCCAAAAATGATACGGGTACCACACTCACTTTTTGGCCCGATCCCACGTATTTTGATGCGCCAAAAATCGCAGTAAAGCCTTTGGTTCATCTGTTACGTGCCAAAGCCGTTTTATGTCCTGGTTTGCGGGTGCGTTTTGAAGATGTTCAAACCCAAGAAGTGTTGGAATGGCATTACAACGAAGGGTTGAAAGGCTATTTAATGGAGCAAATCGATGCGAACGATTTACTCGGCGGGCTTGTTTTTGAAAACGCTTTTGAAGCAAAAACCGAAGCCCTGTCTGTGGTCTTGGCTTGGACGCCCGAAGCGCCTCAGGTTTTTCAAGAAAGTTATGTGAATCTTATTCCGACGCTGCATGGGGGTACCCATGTCAATGGTTTACGCACGGGTTTATTAGAAGCGCTCAGAGAATTTTGTGAGCTGCGCAATTATTTACCGCGGGGCATTAAGCTTGCGCCTGAAGATATTTGGGATCGTATTCATTTTGTATTGTCTTTAAAAGTAGTCGATGCCCAATTTGTAGGACAAACCAAAGAACGTTTATCGTCTAGGCAGTCGGCCGTTTTTGTTTCCAATGTGATTAAAGATGCCTTTAGTTTATGGCTTAATCAACAGGTAGCCTTTGGATTATTATTAGCCGATTTTGCGATCCAAAATGCTGAAAAAAGGCTGCAAGCCAGTAAAACAGTGGTGCGCAAAAAAATCACACAGGGGCCTGCCTTACCTGGAAAACTGGCCGATTGTACAATACAAGATCTTAATAGAAGTGAATTATTTTTGGTCGAGGGGGACTCGGCCGGTGGATCGGCCAAACAAGCACGCGATAGGGTTTTCCAAGCGGTCATGCCTTTAAGAGGGAAAATTCTCAACACCTGGGAAGTCGGATCTGAAGGCGTTTTAGCCTCTCAAGAAGTGCATGATATTGCTATTGCCATCGGTGTTGATCCCGGTAAGCAAGGTTCATTATCGCAGCTTCGTTATGGAAAAGTTTGTATTTTAGCCGATGCCGATTCAGACGGACAGCATATTGCCACCTTACTCTGCGCGCTTTTTGTGAAACATTTTAAGCCCTTGGTTGAGGCAGGTCATTTATTTGTGGCCATGCCACCCTTGTATCGTATCGATGCGGGCAAAGAAGTTTATTATGCTTTGGATGATGCAGAAAAAGAGGGCCTTTTAGAAAAAATACTGGGTAAGAACCCCTCGGCCAAAGTCATGATTCAGCGTTTTAAAGGGTTAGGCGAAATGGATCCTTTACAATTAAGAGAGACTACGATGGCACCTGAAACCCGTCGCTTGGTCCAGCTCGTGTTAGATCCCGAACAGCATGCCGAGAAAATGCTCGATTTATTATTGGCGAAAAAGCGGGCACACGATAGGCGTCAATGGTTAGAACAAAAAGGAGATCTCTTCGATGTCTAAGACGGTAGCGCAGGCGCCGATGGCCATGGAGCAACAAGCCTTAAGTGTCTTTAGCGAGCGCGCCTATTTAGATTATTCGATGTATGTCATCTTAGACCGTGCCTTGCCGCATATTAGCGATGGTTTAAAACCCGTACAGCGACGCATTATTTATGCGATGTCCGAATTGGGTTTAAGCCATCAATCAAAGCCTAAAAAATCGGCCCGAACCATTGGTGATGTATTAGGTAAATTTCATCCGCACGGGGATAGTGCCTGCTATGAAGCCATGGTATTGATGGCACAGCCTTTTTCCTACCGTTATCCCTGTGTAGACGGCCAGGGCAATTTTGGATCCGTAGACGATCCTAAATCCTTCGCAGCCATGCGTTATACCGAGTCTCGGTTATCAAATTATGCAGCGGTATTGCTGAGTGAATTAACCCAAGGCACGGTCGATTGGGGGCCTAATTTTGATGGTTCCTTAGAAGAACCTCTGTTATTACCGGCACGCTTGCCCAATGTGTTACTCAATGGCAGCACGGGTATTGCTGTCGGCATGGCTACCGATATTCCTCCCCATAATCTTTCAGAGGTTGTGAGTGCCTGTATTCATCTTTTGGACCATCCTGAGGCCTCACTCGATGCCTTGTGTGCCCATTTAAAAGGCCCCGATTTACCCACGGGCGCAGAGATTATTAGCAGTCCTTCAGAATTGCGAGCGATGTATGAAACAGGACAGGGCTCCTTTAGAATGCGTGCGGTTTTTGTGGAAGAAGCAGGCGATCTCATTATTATTGCCCTACCCTATTTAGTGTCGGGCTCTAAAGTATTAGAACAAATTGCAGCGCTCATGCAAGCTAAGAAATTACCGGTGGTAAGCGATCTACGGGATGAATCCGATCATGAAAACCCTGTGCGTTTGGTCATTACGCCACGTTCCAATCGTGTGGACAAACAAGCTTTAATTTTACACTTATGCGCCAGCACCGATTTAGAAAAAAGCTATCGTGTCAATATGAATATGATTGGTCTCGATGGCGGGCCGCGGGTTAAAAATCTGAAGGTGCTCTTAGGTGAATGGTTGGTTTTTCGTCTTAAGACGGTACGCCGTCGTTTAGATTATCATCTAGAACGGGTGCGTGTACGTTTAATTATTTTAGAAGGGTTTTTAATCGCCTTTTTAAATCTCGATGCGGTGATTGCGATTATTCGTGAGGAAGATGATCCAAAGACGGTATTAATGCAACGCTTTGGATTGAGTGATGTACAGACCGAGGCTATTTTAGATCTCAAGCTGCGGCATTTGGCCAAATTAGAGGCGATGAAGATCCAAGCCGAGCAACGCAGTCTAGCCGCACAAAAAGAAGAACTCGATCAGATCCTGGGATCTGAAAAAGCGCTACGCGCCTTGGTGAAAAAAGAACTACAAGAAGATGCTAAACGTTTAGGTGATCCACGTCGTTCACTGTTAATCGAGCGATCCCCTGCGCAATTGATGGAACAATTCGATAAACCCGCGGTTGAAAACCTCACGGTGGTATTATCCAAGCAAGACTGGATTCGGGTTGCCAAAGGGCATGATATCGATCCAGCGTCTTTAAGCTATAAAACAGGCGATGCCTTTAAACAAGCGGTGCAAGCTAAAAGCGATCAAGCTCTTATTTGTGTGGATTCAAGCGGACGCGCCTATACCTTGAGCTTGCAAGATCTGCCTTCTGCACGCGGGCAGGGAGAACCCTTGAGCTCACATCTCAATCCCCCACCGCTGGCGGTTTTTCAACGTTTATTTATGGCCGATCCACAGGCGCAGTGCCTGATGATTTCGAATGCGGGTTATGGTTTTAGAGTTCCTATACAGGCATTGCTTGGTAAAAATCGCAATGGTAAGGCTATTATGACCTTAAAAGAAAAGCAGATTTTATTAGAGGCTCTGGTGATGCCTGCAACATCGGATGCAGCACGCAAGGATGCCCTCATCGCACTTTTGAGCGAAGAGGATAAATTATTATTATTGTCTTTGTCTGAGGTGCCCGAATTAAATAAAGGCAAAGGCTCTCGATTAATACATTTAGGCAAAGGTGTCTCGCTCAAGCAAGCGAAAATTTTCTTGCCTACAGAAGTCCCTAAAGCGTTGTTTAGCTATAAAGGCGAGGTAGGCAGTAAAGGCCAAAAAGTACCCAAAGGATTCTCAGGATTACTCTAAATCGCGCGATTGAATAACAAAAATATTTCATGAATGCCTTATGTTGAATAGCGTGGCGATTTTTTCTAAATGCCTCTAAAAATCCTTTCGTGGTACTCGATATCACTTTAAAAAAATCGGTCAATGCTTCTCTAGAAATGGCGCACTGTATACGTTCTGTAATGTCCGTTCATCTGTCATGCCTAAAATTCTTAACAAATTGAACGCCGAAGAAAGTTGAATATCCTTTTCACCCCCTTCAAAACGAGGAACTATGCGTGCGAAAATAGATTTCTTATAGGCTTCAGCTTATTTTCGGATTGAACGTACGCCTGATGGAAACGAATGGGGTTATGCTGAATATGCAACAAAAAAAGGTATCATTTCAGTGATAATACACTATAAAAATAGTTGTTTTTGAAAAGAATCGCTGATACTCTCTGTGCTTGTAATAATAAATATAAATAATAAGACAAGGAGAAGACGGATGTTTCATGCTTATTCAGAAAAGCCCCCTGTTCGACAGTGTGCAGAACGTGGGTCAAAAAGAAAACGACATGGAGAAGAATACGAAGAAGTCGATCAGAATCTAGAATACGGCATCGATACGCATCATGAACGAGGTATGTCTGAATCATTCGCTGTAGCACGCACCTGTGGTTCACCTGTATTTTATGCTTCGCCTGTACTAGGGGGGATGGTATGTGATGATTTACCAGTCAGTCCGCGTGTATTGCCTGCATCAATACTTGAAGAAGCTATTGAATGCTCTATTCTAGAAAGAGGATTTAAATCCTTATCTGTTGTAGAAAGTTCTGAGAATACACCACCACGTTCTAGGGCAGCTGCTTTTGTATGCAGACCGATCGCTGTGCGATCTATGTTGGCTGAGATTCCATTGGCTGAAGCATTACCCAGTCATGCCGCCGATGCAGTGGTGGGTTCTCTATCCAGCCCGCGTCAAAGCCGCTTTAATAAATAGTGGCACAAATGAGGGGTTTATTCCCCGGGTGCTTGAGTATTCATACTAATTGCATGAATATGGGTGGTCATCAGATCACCCAGCGCCTGATAAATCATCTGATGGCGTTGCAGGGGTTTTTTCTCTACAAAAGCCTCGCTTACAATCGTTATTTTAAAGTGTCCACCCTTGCCGCGGCCTGCATGATGCAAATGGCCTTCACTCTGATCTTCAATCGCTAGAACCAAAGGTTCTAAAACGGCCAATGCTTCACGTATCCGATCAACGGTTGGGGTCATGATTTCAGATCTCCATCTGTTGTTTGATGGTGCTTAGACATATACAAACCTTGAGCAATGACAAAGAGCAAGGTAAGCCCTAAGCAACCAAATAATTTAAAATGTACCCAGGTAGGGGTATCAAAATGATGTACCACATAGAGATTCAGTGCACCCAACAACGCAAAAAAGAGAAACCAACTAAGATTTAAGCGTTGCCATGTCGCAAAACTTAAGTTCATTTGCTTATCCATCAGGCGTTTCAGCAGTGGCTCTTCCATAAAATGGCTCACGAAGAAAAAGATCGCTAAAAGCCAATATACAGCCGTGGGCTTCCACTTAATAAAGATCTCATCTTTCAGCACGAGGGTCGCCCCACCCAGTAGGCAGATAAGGCCTAAGCTAAACAGGGATATTTTCTGGAAGGCACCTGTTTTATAACGTGTGTAAAACACTTGTATAAAACTGGCACCGATAGCAACAGTCGTCGCCGTATAAAGCCCAGCGGTTTTATAAGCGATAAAAAACAGTGCAATGGGTAGAAAATCGAGTAGGAGTTGCATGATCGAGGCCTCAGATGGATTCGCTTAAAAGTTGTACAGCGCCTATGGTATCATTTCCTTCGGGTCTTAAGAAACTTTGGACGGGCGTTCCCATGGGAAATAGTAAGTTAATAAACTCAAAATCACGGGTGGTCTCGGGGGCCAGAACCACCGGTGCCCTGCATTTAGGGCATTACCATGGGGTCTTAAAAAACTGGGTGGCGCTACAGTCTCAACATGAATGCTTTTTCTTTGCTGCCGATTGGCATGCACTGACGACGGACTATGAAAACCCTCAGAAGATCCAAGCCCATACTTTCGAGATGCTGCTCGATTGGCTGGGTGCGGGGCTCGATCCGAAGCAGTGTACCCTCTTTGTGCAATCGCAGGTGCCGCAGCATGCAGAGCTGCATGTTTTGCTTTCCATGATGACCCCCTTAAGTTGGCTAGAGCGTGTGCCTACCTATAAGGAAATGCGCGATAAACTAAAGACCAAGCATTTAGCGACCTATGGTTTCTTAGGCTACCCCCTTTTGCAGGCTGCCGATATTCTTGCCTATCAAGCCGATATTGTACCGGTAGGTGAAGATCAAATCTCACACATCGAATTAACCCGAGAAATTGCCAGGCATTTTAATTTTTTATATAAAGACCAAGGGGCGCCTGTATTAGCAGAGCCACAAGCACTCTTAACGAAGACTTCGAAGATGCCGGGTTTAGATGGGCAAAAGATGTCGAAATCTTATCAAAATACGATTGATCTACGCGGGGATCCTGAGAGTACTACTCAGAAAATAAAGACGATGGCCACCGATCCTGCACGTGCGCGTCGTTCAGACCCAGGCGATCCCCAAAAATGTCCCGTATTTGCCTTGCATCAGATTTATAGTTCAGAACAAACGCAGGCTTGGGTACAAACGGGTTGTACCACCGCAGGCATTGGTTGTTTAGAGTGTAAAAAGCCTTTAATAGAATCGATTCTCGCAGAGCAGTCTGTTATTCGGGCGCGGGCAGAGCCTTATAAAAAAGATCCCGATCTGCTTAAGGATATTCTACAAGAAGGTTCTAAAAAAGCGCGTGTGGTGGCAGCGCAAACACTCTCTCTGGTGCGTACACGTTTAGGATTAACCGTATTATGACAACGGATTTTGTAGAGCGTGTAGCGCCTGAGGCGGTAACGCTTGCTAAAGTGCCAGAACCCTATTGCATGGTGCATGGCAAAGCCTTGTTCGATTTACCCGCTGATCTTTATATTCCACCGGATGCCATGGAAGTTATTTTAGATATGTTTGAGGGGCCGCTTGATCTCTTGCTCTATCTCATTCGTAAGCATAATCTGGATATTCTCAATATTCCGGTCGCGGAAATCACCAAGCAATATGTACAGTATATACAGTTACTCTCCGATTTACGATTAGAGTTGGCGGCCGATTATCTAGAAATGGCAGCAACCTTAACCGAGATAAAATCGCGCTTACTCTTACCAAAACCTGTTCTAGAAACAGGTGAAGAAGTCGATCCGCGTGCAGAACTCGTGCGACGCTTACAGATCTACGAACGGTTTAAAGAGGCGGCGACACAATTAGATCTATTGCCACGTTTGGAGCGCGATTTTTCTTTGGCTGTGGCCGAGGTTCCTTACACGGTTTTGCAAAAATCTCATCCGCCGGTGGCGCTCAATGAACTATTATCGGCGTTGAAAGATGTGTTAAAAAGAATCGATCGTCAATCGATGCATAAAGTGCAACGAGAAGTATTATCGGTACGAGAGAAAATGTCTTGCATCCTTGCAAGTTTAGAGGGAAAGCCCTTTATGAATTTTGTGGGGTTTTTTAATCCGGCAGAAGGTCGTTTAGGCGTGGTGGTCACTTTCTTAGCTATTTTAGAATTGGTGCGAGAAATGATGATCGAGTTAATGCAAAATGAAGCATTTGGACCTATTTATGTAAGGATTGGGCCTAGTGGAACCGAATAATTTAGCCTGTTTACTCGAAGCCGTTCTTTTAGCCCATGGTAAGGCACTGAATGAAGATCAATTACTGGCCTTGTTCGAAGAAGAACAACGCCCAAGCCTTATCGAATTGCGGGATGCCTTGCAGGCCCTGATGGCGCAATCGGCATCGCGTGGGGTTGCCCTGGTACATGTGGCCAGTGGTTATCGCTTTCAAGTACAAGAAGCTTGGATGTCTTGGGTGCATAAATTATCTGAAGAAAAGCCTCAGAAATATTCCCGTGCTTTGCTAGAGACTTTAGCGTTGATTGCCTATAAGCAGCCCGTGACGCGTGGAGAAATAGAAGAAATCCGCGGCGTGAGCGTGAATCCAGCGACCATTAAAACCTTGGAAGAGCGCGAGTGGATCCGTGTGGTGGGCCATAAAGAAGTACCAGGAAGACCCGCTTTATTTGCAACCACGAAGCATTTTTTAGATTATTTTGCGTTGGAACATTTAAAGGATCTACCCCCTTTGCCAACCCTGATGGTTGAAAATGCCCTCGCAGCGTCGATGGATTTACAAGCAGAAGAAGGACCGATCGAAGGAAACACCGAAATCATCGAAGTAGACACAGAAACCATTCAGACGCTGGAAGTCGTCAAACCCCTATAAGGTAAAAAGAATCATGCAACCCAAAGAAAAATTACAAAAAGTCGCCGCACGTTTAGGCTTAGGCTCTAGGCGTTTGCTGGAACAGTGGATTCAAGCAGGTCGCTTTAGTATTAATGGCGTGAAGGCGACCATTGGCGATCGTGTAGGACCTCAGGATCATATTCTGTTGGATGGTCGTGCCTTACGTACCCGTGATATACGTGAAAAGCCTGCAGAACCCGTGGTGTTAATTTACCATAAACCGGTGGGAGAGCTTTGTAGCCGCTCAGATCCCGAAGGTCGGCCTTTAGTGTTTGATAAACTCCCTGTGATGCGGGCTAAGCGTTGGGTATCGGTGGGGCGTTTAGATTTTAATACTTCGGGTTTATTATTGTTCACGACCGATGGTGATTTGGCCAATCGCTTAATGCATCCCTCTTCCAATATCGAGCGAGAATATGCGGTGCGGATCATGGGCCCCTGTAGTACGCGAACCTTAGAGCGTTTAAAGCAAGGAGTGCGCTTAGAAGATGGTATGGCACGCTTTGAAACCATTCGTGATGCGGGCGGTGAAGGGGTAAACCATTGGTATCATGTGGTTTTAAACGAAGGTCGCAATCGTATTGTGCGACGTTTATTTGAAAGCGAGGGTTTAAAAGTAAGCCGTTTAATGCGTGTACGCTTTGGATCATTCACCCTGCCCCGTTTACTCAAGCCCGGTCAGCATCGAAAATTAGAAAAAGCAGAACTGGCTAGTTTTTTAGCAGCTTTACAACCCAACGCGCGATTGAAGGCTGGATCGCTACCTTCTTCGCCCCCTTTTTTAAAAGGGGACCGGCGTTAGCCGGGGGGATTTTTTCCCGATCATACAATTGAGATATACTGGCAAAATAGCTTGGGGGTCTAGCAAGTCTCCTTTGTCTTCCAAGGGATAGGCTGCATGTCTAAGTGGCGTCTTTACCCTGTGGGGGTGTACGCAATGTACACGGATAGAGGTATGGGTTTGGCATTCCTCAGCAAGTATACGTGCCAATCCTTCACGTGCCCATTGGCTGACCCCATAAGCACCCCAATAAGCTTTAGAACCTTCATCTTGGGCGGCATTACTAAAAATAATGCTTGCCTGATCGGAACGTTTTAGCAAAGGCAAGGTGGCCTGGCTGAGTAAAAAAGCGCTGTGTACATTTACTTGCATCACCGGATGCCATTGTTCAAGGGGATAATATTCAAGGGGTGTCAGGCTACCCAAAAGCGCAGCATTGTGGATGAGTCCATCCAAACGACCGAAATTTTTTTCAAGCGTTTCTTCGAGTGTCTGAAAATCTTGCGCGGTTGCCGTGGTTAAATCCATGGGATAAATCGCAGGGGTTGGGTAGCCTGCCGCCTCTATTTCATCATAGAGCGTTGTTAATTTTTGAATGTTGCGGCCAAGCAAAATCATGGTAGCGCCGCGTGCTGCAAAGTCTTTGCTTAAAACGCGACCAATACCGCCATAAGCACCAGAGATTAAAATAATGCGATTTTTTAGTATGGGTTGTATCGTGATCGTATTATCTTTTTTCATCATTTGTACTCAATAAAGATCAACGGGATCGACATCCAAAGACCAACGCATTTTTTGTGCAATCGGAAAAGATTGAATCTTAGGTATGAGTTGGCCTAAAAGCATGTGCAGTTTTGATCGCTTGTTCGATTGCAGCAGCAATTGTGCACGATAAAGACCTTGGCGTTTTTCCATGGGTGCGGGTATGGGGCCCATGCATTCTAAATCGTTGGTGCGTATACTTTGTAATTCAGTCTTCACCAGATTTAAAAAATGTTCTGCACGCTGAAAGGTTTTGGCCTCTGCACGGATCAGCACTTGATAACTATAAGGCGGTAGTCCTAGCGACTGCCGTTCGGTTAGCTGGGTCGTACTAAAAGATGCAAACCCTTTTTCCAGTAATTGCCTAAGCATGGGATGATGGGGGTGTTGGGTCTGTAATAGCACTTGTCCAGGTTTTTCTGCACGACCGGTGCGTCCTGCGACTTGGGTGATAAGCTGTCCCATTTTTTCAATGCTTCTAAAGTCGCTGCTAAATAAGGCTTGATCAATATCCAAAATGGCGACCAGTGTAACATTGGGAAAATGATGTCCTTTGGCAATCATTTGGGTGCCGAGTAGCAGATCGGCTTCACCCTTATGCATGCTATCAATATGGGCTTGCATCGAACCTTTTTTTCGGGTGCTATCGCGATCGATACGTAACACTTTATGATCGGGGAAGCGGTTCTGTAAAAAAGTTTCTAAGCGTTCAGTCCCCAAACCCACGGGCTCCAAACCTTCTTTGTGGCAAGAGGGACATTGTGTGGGTAGTGGAATCACACGTTCGCAATGATGACACTCCAATGTTTGCTTGGCATAATGAACGGTCATATTCGCCGCACAGGCCGTACACTGTGCGATCCAACGACAGGGTATACACATGAGTACCGGTGAAAAGCCCCGACGGTTTAAAAACAGTAGGACTTGATTGCCTTCGGATAGATGCTGAGTGATCGCTTGCAGAAGGGCTGCCGAAAAACCTTTGTCGAGTTGCTTGTGTCGTGTATCCAGCACCTGGAGTGTAGGAGTCAGGTGTGTGGCAGCACGTAAGGGTAAGGATAAGATCTGGTAACGACCCTTTTGTGCGTTATACAGCGTTTCTAAAGAAGGCGTAGCCGATCCTAAAACAATGGGGCAACGCTCTAGTTTTGCACGCATCATGAGCACATCACGGGCATGGTAGCGAAAACCTTCTTGTTGTTTTAAAGAAGCATCATGTTCTTCATCAATAATAAAAAGACCCGGGTTTTTAAGGGGCATCAATGCAGCCGATCGGGTACCTATAATAATAGGGGCTTCGCCAAGGCGTGCTGCTTCCCAGGCTTTTAGACGTTGTGTGGCGCTAAGTCCCGAATGGTAGACAGCGATGGGCACTTGAAAACGATCTTTGAAACGATCCAGCAGTTGGGGTGTTAAGCCAATTTCGGGCACCAGAATAAGCGTTTGTTGTTGTAAAGCGAGTGCTTGTTCAATCAGACAGCTATACACTTCCGTCTTGCCACTACCGGTGACCCCCTGTAATAAAAAAGGTTTAAAAGATCCCCCTGATCGTTGTACCGCATCGACAGCTTGTTGCTGTGCAGCATTGAGTATCAGGGGCGGATGCAGCATGGGTGTGTCGCTCAGATCCGCTGTAGACGATGGAGGGATCTTAAGCCTTCTTTTTTTGGAAGTTGTAGAACTTTCTTTTTTAAGAAGGCTTGGTAGGGCGGCTTGTAAAACCTCGGCCAGCGAGACATGGTAATAGCTGGCCGTCCAATGAATGAGATCCAAAAGCTTAGCAGAGAGTCGGGGCTCAGGATCTAAAACGGCGGCAATGGGTTTGAGTTTTTCGAGAGGGCAGTCCGATTGATGGGTTATCTCAATAACAACGCCTACTTTCTGTGTCTTACGAAAGGGGACTAAGACGCGGACACCGGGGACTAAGAGGCATTGATCGAGGGGGGGGAGATAATCTAAGCATTTTTTTAAGGTACAAAACACAGCCACCCGTACGATAGCAGTGCGATGAGTCTCTAAAGTAGTGTCGATCATGGTACTGGGTGTTCGCATCAATTGGCTTGCATGATAACAAAATTTTTGTGGATAAGCACAGTCCTTTTTCCTGGTATGCCTAGCTATTCTTAGGCAAAGGAGGTTTTTAGTAAGAAACTGTACCTTAAATTGGTTGAATGGCTTGTGTATAACTTTGTGTATAAGTGGTGTGAATGGATGCCTGGCTAACTTAGGTTTATAAGGGCGGTGCTATCAGATTTTTAGGGTTTGTCAATGTTTTTAAGGGTTTTTTACCCCATTATCTGTCGTATTTATTCTTAGTACCCGACTAACATGGGTTGGAATCACAACGAAACGGATGCCGTTTCAACTTGTGAATAACTTTGATCGTTCAGTCTGAGAGGCTCTTTTTTGTCAAAAAACTTGAACCTAAAGTTTGCATGCGATCAGCACGGTTTGCCAATTGATTGTGCATAACTGTGTGTATAGCTTTAAGGCTTTATCAAGGCTTTGAGTTCTGCGAGCAGAGTGGCGGCCTCATGGGGTGGAGAAAATAGGGCTTTTATAGCGCCTTGGGGATTAATGAGCAGCAAGGTTGCACTGTGATCGATCATCAACGGTGCAGCGGTCGGATCTTGCCAGCTGTAAATGCTGCACGCTTTACTCAGGGCTTGGATCTGCTTCGCATCTCCCGTGAGTCCTTCAAAATGCGGGTTAAAACCGGCTAAAAAAGCTTTGAGTTTGGGGGGGGTGTCATCACGAGAGTTTAGACTGACAAAAATAAAGTGTAGTTTTTGATCCAAGACGGGATCTGCCCACACCTTTTGCAGTACTTTTAGGGTGGTGGGGCAGATCCCCGGGCAGTCGGCATAACCAAAAAACAAGAGCGACCACTGGCCTTGCAAAGAAGCTTGGGTAAAACTTTTACCTTCGGTATTGATCAGGGAGAAGGGTATAAGGGGTTTGGCAGGCTGTAGGACCGTAGCCGTACCTTGGGGCACGGGAGGCGTTTGTATAGTGGCAGAAGCGGCTGTCGTTGCCGTGGCCAAGCTTAGGCTTAGGGTCAAGGACAGTAATAGCTTCACGCTAAAATTCCCCCTTGTATCTTTCATCAAACATCCCCCTGCACCCTTCGGGTGCTTCCCCCTTCAAAGGGGGCGTTTTACAAAAAAATGGTCCAACAGCAATGCCACAAATAGTAACAGCAAATACACAATAGAAAAACCAAAACTTTGCGCAGCCATTATTTTAGAAGGGTTTTGATACAGACGGATCATTTGTGCCAGAAAAAAAGCCCCTAAACATAAAGCCACAATCAAATAATAAAAACCACTTAAGTTTGTTGCATAGGGCAAAAGACTCACCACCACCAATAGAATCGTATAAAGCAACATGGAGAGTTTGGTATACGCCACGCCATGCGTAACAGGCAGCATCGGAATTTGGGCTTTTTGATAGTCTGATTGGCGTGCAATCGCCAGTGCCCAAAAATGGGGGGGTGTCCAGGCGAAAATAATCAGAACGGGTAACCAAGCCAGTGCCTGTATTTCACCTTGCATGGCAACCCAACCTAAGAGCGGTGGCATGGCACCGGCAGCGCCCCCAATCACAATATTCTGGGGTGTGCGATGCTTCAAGATTAAACTATAAATGAGGGCATAACCAATGCACGCTAGCAGTGTGAGCACGGCACAGAGCGTATTCACCTGCAGGGCCAAAAGGCTAAAGCCCATACTGGCTAAAGCGCCCGCAAAAAACATCGCTTGTCCAAAACGAATGCGTTGCTGTGCCATGGGTCGTTGCTGTGTGCGGATCATTTGAGTATCGAATTTGCGATCAATCAGATGATTGAGCACAGCGGCCGATGCGCTACAAAGCCCAATGCCAAGTATGGCGTATACGCATAACGCCCAGGGTAGTGGGCCGTGTGTGCTTAGGCACATGCCTGCAAAAGCGGTGATCAGCATCATCAATACCACTTTGGGTTTACAAAGGGTTAGGTAATCTTGAAAGAGTCCTATTTTTGCATTGCAGGGGCCGGTCTCAGTGCCGGGCCTGTAGCCAAACACCACATTCAATGTGATCACACTCAACAGCAACAATGCAGACACCGCATGATGTGCGATGGCAACCAGCAGCGGAATCTTTGCTAACACATTGGCAATCCCTAAACCAATCTGCACTGTTAGTAAAATGGCCATGGTTACAGCTATGCGGCGCAGCCTATGATTGTTCGCTTGTCTGAAAATAATGATTATGATCCCACCTATTAACAGTGCACACAGTGCAGCCCCCAACCTATGCAGCATATGAATGGTCATCAGCGCATTGGCACTTAACAGTTCAACCCCACCGGGTATAAACTTAACATTAGAGGCACCTACGAAATCCCACACAACAGATGTTCCTGTATGGCAGCTTGGAAAATCAGGACACACGAGTGCTGCATAGTTTGCACTGGTCCAACCACCCAATGCAATTTGCAGAATGAGCATTAGTAATGTGAAAGCAGAAGCTATTCTTAGGCCGCTGTTTGGAAGATATCCTTCTCCCGTTACGGGACGCGTGCGGTCGGCTCTGCCGACAAAAGGTGGGGCGAAGCCCCGGATGAGGGTTGGTGTCGTCACCCACAATAAACTCAACAACAACATTCCACCCATTAAATGTCCCATCACGACTACAGGCCATAGTTTTAAAGTGACGGTCCACATGCCTAATAAGGCTTGAAAAAGCAGTACAGCGCCTATGAGTAATGGCAATACGCGCGCTCTATTATTTTTAGATCGCTTTAGTTGTACAACGATTAATCCAGCAATACCTAAGCCTAACAATCCTGCCATATAACGATGCAGCATTTCTGTCCAAGCTTTGCCAAGATGTAGCGAAGGATTCGCAATAGCAGTACTCGCATTCACCATCCATTGTCCATAACACGCAGGCCAATCGGGGCAGCCAAGTCCTGCATCGCTAAGGCGCGTATAAGCACCCAGCATCATTAAGCAGAAGGCAAAGCAGCTACTAGCAAGACTTGCGTAAAAGAGGGCTTTAGTATTTTTCACAATCCTTTGTCTTTATGTTTTCGTTGATGGTTTTTTTATCGATGATGTATTGATCACACCATAATAAATAAGTACGGCCAAGGCCATCATAAACCATTGCAAGGCATAGCCCAAGTGCTTGATAGGTGGCATGCCCACTTGCATGGTAAAAGGTAGGATCTCAAAGCCAAGTTTATCACCAGGCTCTAGTCTAAGGATCAGCGGGTAAACGGCGTGTCCAAGTGCCTGCGCTAAGGTTTTAAGATTAATGTCCAGTACGCGCAAAGGCCACTGATGGGTTGCATGCGGGGGAGGAAGGGCCTGTACGCCATAGCTTTGCGACAGCGGGTTAGGGTGGGGGCGAGCCGCCTGCCTGTTCGGAAGCTTGAAACCCCGCACCGGCGGGTAAAGCCTGCCTTCTATGTGCACCGTGCCAGTAATGGGTTGAAGGGTGGGAAGTACGCTGCGGCTTTGTCCCAGGGGTATCCAGCCTCTATCGATCAAGATAAGGCCCTGGTCTTGGTCCAACCATAAGGGAGTGAGTACTTTATAGCCCGGTTGCCCCTTAAAACTTTGGTTATCGACAAAAATAGCGTGTTGGTTGAAAAACTTCCCTTTTGTCTGCAGATATCTACCGTGTAGGTCTTGAATAGAGCCCTCTCTTTGTAATATATTAGCGCTCGATAACGTAAGCGTAGACTTACATATTTCCTGGGTTGGTGTGTGGGCAATCTTGTATTGAAAGCGTTGCCACTGCCAATGGCCCAGGAATAATAAGATTGGCACTACGGAAAGCACCATCAAGGTCGAGGCAAGCCCTGGGGCAAAGCGCCATCGACCTATCTTCAATGAAAATGCTGGATGGAACCTTAAAAGCGGCTGTTTGTGCATAGGCATGGAGCAGTATACACCGCGATCCTCTTTATTTGGAGGCTTCCAAGTGGAGTGCTGCAGGGTAACGATTTGACCAGCTAAATAACAAGAGCTAGTTTTAACTATAAAGATTATATTTTACGGGGAGATAGACATGTTTACCGAAATCCAAGATGATATTAAGCGACGTTGGGGTGAAGCATGTCTTGTTTTAGACAATCCCCACATGGCTGATGAAGAAAAAATGAGGCTATTGCGTGTACATAAGGTGGCTCTTGAAGGCTATGTAACATCCATACAAACAGCAGCACTACACACACTCACAGCTATACCTACACTTGTAACACCAGTGCCACCACCTCTTGGGTTAGGAATACCACCACCACCACCACCACCGCCACCGCCACCACCGCCTGGGCCAGGAATACCACCACCCCCTCCAGGTATGGGACCTGGGCTAGCAAATACGGTTCTCCCCCATCCCTTAGATATAGCCATCTGTGGTATTTCTCAGAACCAACCATTATTGACACAAAAGGTTACTGCTACATGTAATCAGGTGCAGTCTATTCTAGAGGCTCCAAATTTGTCTCTTGAGCAAAAAATACGTGACCTTGCAGTACATAAGGAAACGCTTGAATGCTGTGTGGCCTCTATTCGTGCTGTACTTGAAATATCGCATAGAACCTATACACAGGCATTAGGTGATAAAAAGCAAGTAGAAATAAGAGATGAAGTCGCAGTGTTAGATCAAAAAGCACGGACTCTGTTGGGTATAGACACGCTCAATAATAACTTAAGGGATTTATGGCCAGCAGGGGCACAACAGGTCCTCGTTACGAGAGAAATCCAAGCTAAAACAGAAAGAGATAATTTAAACTGGAAGTCGAAATCTATTTTGGGAAAAGCGTATAAAGCACAGTTTGCTATTGCGGTACTCTATCCGAAGTTTAGCAATACGATCCACAGCAGATTTCTACATTAATTTTACGGGTCCAACACCCTACACGCTAAAAGAAATTATTAAGCTTGCAAAAGCATTGGAGGTTCCATTGGGGTCTAGCATGCTTTCAGAGATGAAGCAGAAGTTTACGGCAGTGCTGAAAGCACCTTATTTAACAACTAGCGTAAGCAATAGAGCATATTTAGAATTTAGAGAGGGTGTTAACAAGAGGGCCATTGATAGGTATGCAGCACATACACCCTATAATAACAGTCCAGAGTAGAAAATTTTTTAGGAAACCGCTATACTCCTCAATACAGTAGTTACCAAAATAATAAGGAGAAAGACAAATGCATAGATCTACAGATAGTTTTGATGATTCCCAATATCCAGAAGGGGACAAAGTAAAAGCACGGGAATATGCACAGAAGCGGAACATCCTCTCATTAAGTAAAAAGACAGAGGGTACCTCGCTACAGTCAGTGGCCAATCCATATTCCAGCCGTAGAGAAGCTGTTAGTGACAACAGTGAGGGCAATGTGGTTTCTCGTCAGATACAAAGCATCGGGGGTGTAGTGCCTACACAATTGCTACAGCGTGGAGCCACGATTGATCACGAAGCAGAACATTATCGGGCGTATCTTCAGGGCGCAAGTGTAAGTCGTAAAACCATGTTCGCTAGAATGGTAGAAGAGTGGCAAACCTACGAGGAGGCAGCAGTTAGTAATGTGGGAGTATCTCTGAAAGGGCTGAACTTACAGGACATGGAAGAGAGCCAAAAAGCTTTAGAGGCAAAGGCGCGTCGTTATGCAATGCAAGTTGTCTCTCATCCAGAACAGGACACAGGTGGTTTTGAACAAGCTTACAACACATTTCTATTTGCAGAACCAGACGCACAGGATGCTCTAGAGCAGTCTGTATCGCATCCAACCCAATCGACATCCACAACGTTCTCACCAGATGATAACAGTGAATTATTGGCAGTTGCCTATGCAGAGCGTATGGCCGAGCGATGTCCGGCAAGTGGAAATAGGGATGATTGGTTTGGTGCTGCTTATCAGGAATATATGGTGTCCAGTCCACAACAACGAACTTTTCTTGAATCGCAGTTACATTTTTCATTGCAAGTAAGCAGAAGCGCTCAGAGTCCGTATTCAGTGTCTGCTTCCATGCTTCCCTCTTTTAATAGGTCAACATCGCCTTTGCAGAGAGTAACCGTGGAGCAATATGTAGAGCGAGCACATCGAGCAATGCCAGATTTAAGCAAAGAAGAGTTAAAACAGATTTATCTATCAACGCCGCCTGAGCATTTTCAGGGTTTAATACAGACCTTAATAGTTCTTGAGTCAGACAATAATCACGACACATCAGCTTCACGACCCAGAAAATAAATTCAATGGATGTTTCTATAAAAAAGAGGGGATGACATCAATGTATTCTTCAGGACGGCAAACACAGCTTACTATCGAAAGTTGGCACGATTTTTTTAGTTCAAATGTCGCAACTCTTGCTCATAGAGCTCAAGAAAGTTCAACGGTCGAAACTACGGAAAATTATCGACTGTTGTCAGAAAATTTACAATTGTATGATCGACAAATGGCAGTTTATGGTGTGGGTAATTTTCGTGCGGTTCTGTCAGAATTAAGCGGAATAATTTTAACTGAAATTAAAACGCTTTGTGTTGAGACGGATCAGCCCCTTTCACAATGGATAGATACACACATAAATATTTTAAAAAATATTTATTTTGTAGGCGAGAGACGGTTGCCTTTCCACGAATCAATATTCCTAGAAGCTTCTCAACGGTTAGGAGCCATTGATGATTCTGATTTGGGAAAATTAAGCAAGGCGTGGCGAAATTTTAATGCTACAGAGCATGTTGGTGTGTATGGAGTATATTTCTTATCCGAGAGGACTCTTGGGCAGTATCTTGCTGCTGCGTGGTTGTTAGTGAAAGCACAATCTACAGCGGTATGGCTTGAAAATGGTATAGAGAATTCCAATTACAGTCTTGCATTCATGGAATTAAGGGACCAGTTATCAGATATCAGAAGAGCACATAATTTTGACCCTGTTAATTACGGCAGGCCACAGCTAGGTACTTATCTACAAGCGAGAGAAGACCGTCCTAGTTGTCTTCCGGGCACCGCAGGGAGATTAGCCAATATTGTACGACGTTGTAAAGGTTTTACGGATACGGCGCTTTTGAAGCCAGAAGATATTGTATTTGATTTTGCTTGGGATGCTATAAAAATAGGGTTTGAGAGATGTCTAAGTGCTTATGATACGACAGAAGAGAAATACCAATTTCTAGAGTGGCTTCGGGTACCACCCCAAGAAAACCTATTAATTCCAGGAGTACCAGCAGTACCAGCAGATCCAGCAGTACCAGGAGTACCAGCAGTACCAGCAGTACCAGAAGTGAGAGAAACAGCCTTGCAAAGAATGCAAAGAGACCGATCTGCAGGTTTTGCTGTTAGAGTATTGTGCGATGAATTTCTGGTTAACGTTCAAAGAAGTGGAAATTATCAAAGAGTTTATATAAAACCAGAGTATTTATGGATCATTGTAGACTCTATTGTTAGGCAATATCCAAACATGTCTCAAGACAACAATTTTCAGCATGCATTTTTGAATAACGGGATTGAACAAAATATAAGCATAGAGGATGATCGACGATCAAACCCAAACATTTGGCATGAGCATTATGCGCACACGATTTGGCATTTGAAGCTGCTAAATCTTTTTTTGTATCCATCAAAAAGCAAAAACATTTATTTAAAAATGGTCGGCGTTGTCCGATCGCAGGACTCTTCTTTTTTAGCGAAATCTTTAGATATCAAGGGAAAATTTAAATCGATTTTGTCAGATGCTAAAGACAGCGATGATTTTGTGGATATGACTTCCGAAGCATTCAAGGCTGGCACAATGAATACTTTGGGGCGAGAGTTTCCAGGACAAATAGATGTGACACAGATTAACGATGGATACCAGCGTTTTTTTGATGAGCTTCTTTTCGATCAATATTTTGAAAGAACACAAGGTATTCTTTTTTTAGCGAATACTCGTGGAAGCGTTTCCGTAGGGGATTTTCAAAAAGGTGCGATGAAACAAGTATTAAATGCGTTGCTTCAAAATTTTGGCACCCTATCGCCTGAAGAGCAAGAGAATAGCATTCAAGCATCTTTGCGTACCATGCGTGCTTTACAACAAAGTAGAGTTTCCGTTTTGGATCAGGGTGGAGATGATAATCATGGTAACCCCATTGCTGTTGCAAATCGATATTTTAATCAACAATTTCCTTCGGGTGTATCTCCCGAGCAAGAAGCTCAAACAGTGACCGCTTTGCTTCTTTCTCTTGATGATGAAGTTATGACTTTGCATAGCGCGCACCATCCTGCAGGATGGGATCCGGAGGATTATGAACTATCTCCGCAAGCAGTACTATATCGAGCGGCTTATTGGACACAATATCTATCTCGACTGGAAGCGCTTTATACACAACGGGTGCTTATGCAAGATGTACAGGGGATGTCTTTGCATGAGGCAGGCGCAGCGGGTGTTCTCGTTGTCCCGCCAAGACCTGTGGTGATTGATCCACAACGAGAAGCAGAAGCGCTAGCAGCGTTAGAAAATTTTAGAGACCAGCCTTTGGCACAGCAGGAGGCAAGAACGGGGTATTACAATTTATCGAATGTTACATTGACTGGACCTAGAGCAGGAGGGACAGGGCCCTATCCTACGTTATATATGCCTAGGGGTATACCGGTTGTAACACCTTATAATCCTTTGGGAGATACGCCAGAACAAATACGTATCAATCATGGTATGCCACATTTTAATCTAACAATGTCGCTTCCTCATGGAAGCGCGGGTAATTTACCACCTGGGGTACTAGAGCTTTTAGCACAGTACAATATAGGCCTTAATCAATTAGATGTTTGTGTGTCTGGTCAAACGATGCCTTGGCAAAATGATCCCTTATTACTGAGAGTGAATTCTTGGGCACATCCGTATGCACCGGCTGCTGCACCAGCCGGTGGGTATAATCAAACAAGTCATCTTTTGGTGGCGGTACAAGATATTAATAGCCACTTTGAACAACTGGCTCCAGTGGATGTCCATACACATTCTGTAGATGCTAATATGCATTCATCCGTTGTTTATTCGCCTCAAAATGCCCATATTACAGGCATCGAAGATCCAAATAATACACACATGTTTTATTCTTTATGTATCGATGAATATAATAGAAAGGCTGTTTTAACTGCACATCTATTGTTGAATGATCAGGATAATAATGCATTGGCGGCCATCATGTTGAGTGCAGATGAACTCACGCCAGAAACATTGTTCTTAAATATGAGCATGATAGAAAATACCAGATTAACAGAGGCAGAACCTGGGGGAATAACCCCCAACGAAGCGATGTATGGTTTATTACATGGTAATTATCCAAAAGATCGCATTTCGCGAGATCATCAATCTATTCATCAATTGGCAGAGCAGGCTGCATTGGCAGAGCAATCCGAGTTGCAACATGTGGCGCCACAATCACAACATGTGGCGCCACAATCACAATATGAAGAATTTGAGATGGAAGATGAGGATCTTTTTGGTGGTCTTGATATTATTGAATATCAACAATTTGAGATGGATGAAGAAGATGAGGATCTTTTTGGTGGTCTTAATAGTGTTGAATATACAGAACCTAGGCGTGATGAAGAAGGTGCAGGACCATCAAATAGAGCGTTATCATCACAAGAAGCGTTGTTGGCCTCGATACGAAGGCCTCGAGAGTTAAGACATGTGGAACAGCCTCTAGATACAGGACCATCAAATAGAGCGTTATCACCACAAGAAGCGTTGTTGGCCTCGATACGAAGGCCTCGAGAGTTAAGACATGTGGAACCGTCTCTAGATGCAGGACCATCAAATAGAGCGTTATCATCACAAGAAGCGTTGTTGGACTCGATACGAAGGAATCCGCATCTGGCTCAGGGGGG
>CAZFXA010000017.1:0-35528 GCA_964522825.1 uncultured Legionella sp. | reverse complement strand
ATTCAACTTTGGACCAATTATTATCCCAATAATTGGCGCCTGCTTTATCTTTTTGGTTCATTTATTTAAATCCTGATATCTTTCTTGTATATTAATTTATATGGCAGAGTGTTTTCATCATTTTTTATTAATTTTAATCTTAGAGAAAGAACGTTTTCTTTTTGAACAATCAATCTATTAGGGTTTCTAAGGTAGCTCATTAAAACAGCAGCTATCGTTTCCGGAATTTTCGAATTGACGATAGTACCAATGTCATTGTCTATTACGTATGATCTAACAACAGGAAGATCCTCAGCGATAATGGGTATCCCGCCTAGAATATATTCAAACAACTTATTTGGTAAAGAATAATACATGCTTTTTCCAATTGCATGGCATGTAAATATTCCCACATCAGCACCTTGACATGCAGATGGTATTAAATCATGTGAAACCGGAGGAAGAAAAAATACTCTATCTGATATTTTCAGATCTGAGCATTTTTTTTTCAGAGACCTCTGATAACATGGTTGAATTGTTCCTTGTAGAACAAAAGCAATATCCGGACATTGTGAAATCGCGATCAATATCTCATCAATATTTCTGTATGGGGCAAGTTGACCTACGTAATAAACCAGTAAAAATCTAGCGTCAATAGACAGCCTTTCCCTAAGATCATAGGGCTTTAAATCATAAAAATCAGGTATGTTTTTCACTATTAGAATATCGCAATTGACCTTATAAAACAGCTTCATTTCTTTTGCAATCATTTCGTTGACTGAAATTATAAAGTCTGCGTTTTGCAATGTTAGCTTTTCAACAAATTGATATATTTTTTTTTGAAGAAAAAAAATACTCTTGTTTTTTCTATCAACACTACTAGTCTCTGATTTCCATTCGTGCAAATCAGAAACGATAATTTGCCCAGTGAATTTTGCTGCTAACAACCCCATAAACACTGTATTAATATCGTGACAATGTAAATATCTTGCTTTAGAACAGAGGATGTAAAAGAACATGGAGAGATCAAAAATACATGGAAAATGTGAAAAAACACCACTTAGCCCCATGGGTCTCACGATCACTTTCTCATTCAAACCAGAAAATTCAAGGACACTATCTTCTTGCGCATCAACGGGCTTAAGCAGTGTAACTTCCATGCCAAGCTTAGATATTGTATTGGCTGACTTTTTTATGCGGCCATCAAATGAAATCGCCACATGAGAAATGCATAAAACTTTATTTCCGCATGTGCGTTTTTTAGCGTTTTTTGTTTTTTGAACCAGTAATAAAAAAATACCTAAAAATGCAATAATCCAACCCATGAAAAGATAAAGAAGCTTGAATGGAAGCTTTAGAAGTCTTCTGACATTTTTAGAATTTTTCATTTTTCAACCAACGATTAAATATAAACTCATGAAAATTAGTTTCGCTATCTTTTTCAGACAATAAACCACTATTTTTTATTTTATCCCACCAAATATTTTCAGGCGTTGAAAAACCAATTTTATCTTTTCTTGACAAGATCGATTTTATGTTAATATTAACCATCGATTTTCTTAAAACCCATTTTGTTTCGGTATTTCTAAATCGTTGATTCACTGGCAATGAAAGAACAAACTCCACAAGACGGTAATCCAAAAAAGGCAATCGTGATTCTCGAGAAAAAGCCATACTATTTCTATCTTCATATCGCAATAACGTTTGTAAACTGGTTGAAAAATGCCAAAAACAGTGGTCGTTTAAATTTGAAAATACTTTTTGTTCTTTTTCGGGTCTTTTTCTACCACCAAGCTGTAACAGCTTTAGATAGAAACGAGGCATTCTCTTTTGCAACCCCAATAAAAAAGTCTTTTTAAGTCCTTGATTGTTATAGGTATGCTGCCATTTTAAAAATTTGAATAACTTAACCCATTGTATTTTTTTGGCGTAATTAAAAATGAGTGTATTTAGCATCCCTGGATATCCAAGCAAAGACTCATCTGCACCTTGACCATCTAACAAAACGGTTATGCCTTCTTTTTTGGCACTTTGAAATGTATTCCATTGCGCAAAAACGCTTGTTCCTGAAAAAGGCAAATCTTGATGGTTAAGTATTTTATCTAAACTTTCTAAAAATACTTCCAATGTTGGATGGTTTTTGTGGGATGTTAATTGTTTCTTAGAAACCAATTCATCAATATAAATTGATTCATCAGATTGATGCCCTGGAAAAACGGAACTAAATGTATGGATCTTCTGATTTTTATCATGAATATCACGCATGATTGAAACAATAGAAGAACTATCTAGTCCTCCTGATAAACATGATCCCACAGGCACATCCGAGCGCAACCGCAATAGAGCTGCATCAAAAAACAAATCTTTAAACGATAATATAGCTTCAGAATCACTTAGATTAGATGGTTTTATGCGGCTTTTTAAATCATACCAACATATAGGACTGAATATCTCAGTCAATTTATTTATCTTCAAATAAAAACCGGGGAGAATTTGAAATACATTTTTATAAAGTGTTTCTTTTTCATGATCACACAAGCCTGTTTCTAAATATTCACTCACCATTTCTTGGTTAAGTGTATTACTCCAACCTTGTAAAGCTTTAAATTGCTTAATTTCTGATGCAAAGGCAATTTTTTCTCCATCCGAATAATAGTACAATGGTTTTACACCAAAGCGATCGCGCGCGGCAAAAAAAATGTTTTCTTTATTATCCCATATGATAAAAGAAAACATTCCATTTAAACGGTCTAAGCATTTTTCTCCCCATTGTAAGTAACTTTTTAAAAGAACTTCTGTATCTGTTTTTGTATTGAAATGACACCCTAAGATTTCTAGTTCTTTGCGTATTTCTAAGTGGTTATAAATTTCACCGTTGTAGGTAATCCAAAAACGTCCATCTACTGAAGGCATCGGTTGATGTCCATCCGCACTTAGATCAACAATAGCAAGGCGACGATGGGCCATCACAACAGGCCCCTGAGGTGAAGTAAATTCATTCCACCCCCGACCATCTGGTCCACGATGAGCCACACTATCAATGACTGAGGCGGGAGGGTTTTTAAAGCCTATGGAGAAAAAGATGCCACACATAAACTTAATCTTTTAGGAAAATTTTAATGATTAATCTTTGAAAAGCATTTTCGGATGCCTCAAGAAGCTTTCTTTTGTATTCTGGAAGAGGAAATAAATCAGGCTGAATAACCCCATTAAAAACACCGATCAAATGATTGACAAATGCATCAACACTATAAAAATCTTGGTATGCCCTATAAAATTTAAGCTTCATGATTTCAAGATTATTTTTTTCTAAAACAAATTTTAATTTTTCATAGAGCTTTCTTCCACTACTATCTATTTTAAATTCAATAATGGGAAGATTTATACTGCCTTTTTCATAACTAGAATTATTGCCCCCTAAAACCACACACGAATGAGACATTCCCTCCATAGCCAATCGCCCCCCCCATAATCCTGGCTGATCGATCACTATATCTACACTCTCAAGCGTTTTAATGACTACCTCATTAACCATATTTTCTAACATGATAAATTTAAACCGATTTCCTTCAGATCGAAGTAATTCAATAGCTTTTAGGACAATTTTTGTGCCTTTTAACGCTCTATTACTTGGCGCATGTATGATAATCGGAATTTCATTTTCTTTTTTTAACTCGCAAGGTAAGTGAGAAATCTGAGGAACCCTGAATTGATAATGAGGCTCATCCATGAAAGTTTCTATATCCATAAGCGTATAAATTGGAATTTTCAAAAAAGAAGGAAATTTTTGAAGAAAAAATTTTTTCAAAAAAGTAAGATTTGGACTTGCATCATCCAGTAGTGGGAATTCATATTCAACACCTTCGTTTTTCATCATCTTATTATGGATTGGCCTGTACCGCACATCATCGCCACAGTGAAAAATAATCACTTTTTTTCTTGCTAGCTTCAAAAGAATGAGATCCAAATTGAATGGTAAAAAAGAACGATTCCAAAAAAATATAAAATGTTTTTTTGTTGCTATGAATTTTAAAAAATAAAATAAAAAAATTGGAAAAAAATAAATTTCTGTAAAACTATAAAATTTTACAATCGAAGATGGAACAAAAACTCGATGGTCATAAATATTATTCATATTAAATCGATTCGCGATTGCTAATGAACTAATGTTTTTATATCCCTTTTCTCGCAAGGCTTGAGCAACTGATGCTATGTTTCCACATAACTCTTGAATCCCAATATAATAGCCGTCTTCTTTGCCGCACACACATAAGGAATAAAGAAATAACAATGGAAACAGGATTGCCGTCAAGAGCAACATGAAAAAATGAAAAAAAACCCCATGAATTATTAAGAATTTTCTCCACATCTTCCTAACAAAAAAAAGCATATACATGTTCTTGTGAAAAAATTTATTTTTTTTCATTTTTAAAACCCATTCAAAACACTAAAATTCTATATCTTCTATATATATTCAAACGACACTTTCCCATCCAACTTATCAATAATTGTTTTACCAATCAATTTTGCAGGAACCCCGGCAAGTATGGAGTTTGAAGGAAATGATTTTGTCACTACTGCTCCTGCGCCCACAAGACATTCTTTACCTAGTTGGACTCCTTTTGTTATCACAGAGAGTGTCCCTAAGAAACAGTTATCTCCTATTGTGGTTTTTTCATAACTGTATTTTTGTTTTCCTCCTGAAAGAGCCCAAACAACCGTGTCATGTGATAAGATTTGACAGCCGCTCGATATAGAACAATTGGAACCTATTTCTAAACCTCCAGTACCATCAAGATTTACAAACGATCCAACCCATGTGTTTTCACCAATCGCCACATCACCAACTATTGTTACGGAATTATAGATTGTCACATCTTTTTTTTCTGACCAGAAAAAACCTCTTTCTTTCCAATCACATAAATCTTCAAAAAAAGGATTTATTCGCTTAAACTTTCTATACGTTTCATCTCTAAGGAAAAACTGTAAAACTTTAAGATTATTTAATAAAACTTCCTGATCCTTACTAAGATCCACGATATTTCTCCTAAAAATCCATAGCGGGCGAATTTTTTAGCGCGCAAAACCTCGCATCTCTGATTGACATACCACTCAACCTAGATCTTGCCATAACTTCGCCAACTTTTAATCCCGCAGTAAATAAATCCATCACAGGCAGTGCTCCCACATGAAATGACTGATAAGTCATATAAGAGAAAGGCTGAATATTTTTTGGAAAATAGGTAAGTGTAGAGTTCTCTAAATCTTCAATATCAATATTACCACAAGAAATCCCTATTTTTATCTCAGAGTTTAGTCGCTCAATTTCTGAAAAACTAATGAACGCCTTTTTTCCGATAATTGGACCAGGAAAATAGTGCTCTAAAAAGAGTATTGCATCTATATGAATGGCATTCTCTATTAAATAGTCTCTTAGTTTAAAATAATTAAAATTACTTTGTGGATTATCATGACTGAACCATACAACATCAGCGCCAAGAAATTGCAAAGCTTCTTTAATGGAACTACATAAAGTGCTTGTGGAACCCATTAAGATAATTTTATTACCTGCTATTTCTAGTCCGAGTTCAATAAGCAGTTTAACCCCTATCATTGCACTGTATTTTTTCATGTCACATGGTGGAGTAGACTCATTGGTACCCAAAACTAAAATTTCATTTTTCTTGCATGCATTTAAGTCTATGTCTTGGTCTCTAAACTCCCAAGTTTCCCACATGAGTGGTAAAACAGCCGTAGGTTTTAGATGTGTTATATGCTCTTTCGTTATAGGCCTTAAATGTCCTGAATTTGTTATAATATCCACCTGCTTAAAATCAATGGGATCTAAATTTTCCTTAATTAAGATCTGATTTAAAAAGCCCCACTTTTCAGAGAGCGCAAGCGTTGCTTGTGTAATATCCTTTGCGAAACCATATTGTGTTGTTTTAGTTTTGCAGATGACTTTTTTTGCGCCCGCCGCAAGTGCAATAAATGGATTCAGTAAATAAGCGCCTGAAGCCGCTTCCGTTAAAACGACTAATCCTGAAAGATCTAAATTGTATTTTTTAACGAGATTTAATATTTTTGGATTCATTTCTATTTTTTTCGAGCCACATACGACAAACCAGAATCATCGACATATTCTCTTTCTATCACAAATGAATTATCACTTAGCCAGGATCTTACCTCATCAGCCGTATGACGACTACAGTTCTGAGGAGAATACCAATCAAAATTGGTTAAATTCATCTGTTCTAAAGACCAATCGCTTTTATAAAAACATTTAAAGATATAATAGAAAAATAACCTTTGAATATTTATCATCCCTGCAGGGATCCCTAAAATATCCACAGGATCATCAATCTTAATATTTACATCAATATCCCCCAATAACTTACCCAGCTTTGTGAGCGATAATAGTTTTGAAAATTTCTGTTCCGGCTCTAATTCTTTCAAAGAATCTCTTATAAAATCGTCTGCAAATTCTCTTATGGGCGCCTTCTTTTTGTATACATAAAAAATAAAAAGTCCATTTTTTTTCAAAAGTCTCGATAAATATTCAAATGATTTTCTTGCGTTGTCAGTATGATGCAACACACCCTCTGAAAAAATCATATCCACGCTTTCGCTTAAAAGTGGTATTTTATTAAGATCACTTTGAACAAAAATAGCATTTTCTATCTTTTCTTCTTCAAAGCGTGTTTTGGCTGTTTCCGCGGCAGAAGACACATCACAACCAATATAACTAATGTTTTTTATACGTTCTTTTCCAAAATAATCCAAAATTGATTGTCCTCCACCACAACCCGCATCAAGTACAATAGATTTCTCTTGAAGCCATAATTCCGGATTACCAAACTTTTCTATTAACCATTTGTTGACTTGATAATGCGCATTAGGCTGATCAAACAAATCGCGTCTAGACCACTGGTATGCAAATGAATTAGCGGTCTGATTCTGTGACTGAGACATTTCAGAATTTACCATCCGAATGAAATTTTTACTTACGTTCTGTATGTTTTCTTCATTTGTATTAAAAATATTCCTAAACCACCCAGGAAAAGTTGACAATGTCTGTCCCATTTTAATTACCCTCATTAAATTGCAAAAATTCTTTCATTAGACCCGTATTAAAACATGGCTTTAAATGATGTATGAACCTATCAAAAATAAAAGCCATGCCAAGGGTGCTTTGGTTCCTATCGTTCAAACAATCAAATAAACTGTTTTTTTTGCGCATCTCATATTGCTCAATGTTCTGTGTATTCTGAAAAATATGTATGGGATGAAACATATAAATCTTAGCTCCGTCTGCTGCAAGTAAATTAACAGGATCAAGGATCTGTTTTCCTAACAAGTAGTAATCATCCGTCCAAAAAAAAGGAACTCTGACTAAGCAACCACTTGCGGTATACAATTCAAATACCTGAATAGAAGACACGCCTGGCATGCAAATCGAACTATCGACAATGCGCTCCCCAAAATACTTATTGAATTGTTCATAAAGACGACCATGCTGATAAACACAATGGGTTCTAATTGATACAGCATCAGGCACGAGCTCTTTACAGTAGTTAAATATTTTCTCGGAAGTATCACCTTGTGTGCTGCCTGATAAAAAATTAGGATGTAACCCAACTTCAAAAAGATCAGGGTACGCTCTTAACCGTTCCAGGGTTGGACTAAAATGTGTAGCAAAAAAAGTTGCAGAAACCTCGGATTTTAAACAGAGATCAATGATATGATTTACCATATGATCAGGTGCCCAATCAATATCGAACGTAATAAATATTTTATTCTTCAACTGCAAGTGCAATCCCATCCATTCCAAATTTGTTTCCATTATAAAACATATACTTTCTACCCTCATGCACAACAACAGCAGGATAGGCTACCGCCTCATTTTCCCATGATTCATCTGAAATGCTAATACCAGCCAGATGATCCATACGTTCAAACGTATATCCACCATCTCTGGATTCCGCATAGCCTATTCTATAACCTTGTTTGCCACAATTATACGAGAACCAAGCTTTATAAATACCATCTTCTTTAATAATCCATGGGCGTGCGATATTCGTTTCACCGGGATGAATGTGTCCTATAGAAATAATACCCTCGCGTTTCCAATTAATTGCATCGATAGACTCTGCATATTTAATATGATAATAAGATTGTAAATCGCCATGTATATTTTTATCCCACTTATACCCTGAAACATACCACATACGATAGATTTCATTATCAAACATTACAAATGGACCCGTAACTGTGCATGGGTCATGTTCTGACACATTTAAAAGAGGAACATTGGATTTTTTTTCTAATTTTTCTAATTGATCTCCTGCAGCAAGGCCAATTCTTGTGTAGTAAAGAGGAGATGCTCCTTGCGTAAAACCAATAGTGAACAGTAGAAATTGATTCCCTTTTCTTATAATAGATGAAGGATAAATACCGTGCTGATCAAAATGTCCGACTTCTCCTAAAATTAATAATGGTTTTTTTATAAAGTTTATAATTTTAAAACTGTTTAGATCTATATCAAAATAAAAAACCTGAGTCAGGTTATTAACATTTCTTGATCCATAAAAAATTCTATATACAGATTCTGTTATTTTCAAAGGCGTTGCATGTTGGCAGTGTGAAACAGTGCGTTTATTTTTAATTGGTTTAAAAACAAGACCTATTTTCTTCCACTTTTGCATCATATTACCCTTTTTTTTTCCAAACATAGCCTTTTAAATGTCCTATATTTTCGAATTCCGGTATTTTCTTGGCTATCTCAAAGGCAACATCATTTAATTTATGGTCGTACCTTGGGGCTTCTGGCGCAGTAAAAAGTGGTTGTAATATTCGTGAGATGAAATAATACATCCCAAAATTATGCACTCGTATCAAATCGTAATGTGGACTCATAAAGTCTTTTAATACTTTTTCTGAAAATAAAAGTCTATCATAATCACCAGAGCCATTTTCAGAAACCTCATTTAAACCAAACATTCGCCTAAATTGATTGAGGGTTGCTAACCCCTCCACTGTCGCCTCAAACATCATATAAATCCCATTGTCTTTTAGACATCTTGTGATTTCCTCAAGTGCTTTTTGCTGCTGTTCCCAGCTCAATAAGGCAATGAGAACACGATGAGACGTTATCATATCAAAAGAGTTTACTAAATATGGCAATGCAAGCACTGAGCCCTGATCAAACTGTAATTTTTTAAGAAGATGGGGGTGCTTTAAACTCATTTGCTGTTTCGCAAAATCAACCATGCTTTTGGCATAATCAATACCAACCACACAATCGCTAAGATTAGCATACTCAAAACAAGCAACCCCTGGCCCCGATCCAACATCCAATACTTTTGTATTTGAAAAAATATAGGTTTTTGCAAAGGCAATTTCTAGATCCCTTAAGTTGTAATCAAAAGCTGTCAATCGATCATCTTTTAAAGAACCCATTTTTTCATAATGTTCATGCAATGCTTTTTCCCGCTCTAAGATTTTCATATTCACCTCAAAAAATAATTTGATTTTTTATCAAGAATATTAGATTTATGTGCCACAATAACTGTTCCCGTTTCAAGTGATTTATTCACTACGGCACCAGCTCCAACAAGTACCTTATTGCCAATCATAATATTGTCAACAATTGTAGAGTTTACACCCAAAAAACTTTGCTCACCAACGGTGCAAAATCCAGATATAACTACATGCGAAGTTAAGAATGCGTAGGCACCAATTTTTGAATGATGGCCAATATGATTTCCACTCCAACAAATCACACCATCACCAATGTTTACAAAAGGTTGAATATTATTATTTTCAAAAATAAAAACATTATCTCCAATGATGTTGGATTTATTCCAAAAAGTTGCTTTTGATGAGATATAGCTTAATAGTTTATAACCTTTTACACGAGCTTCCTCGCAGAATTTCTTACGAAGCTCATTCATTTTTCGATAACCAATCGCAACAAACATATCATGTTTTTCTGGATGGAAATTTTTCTCAACCGTAGAAAAATCTACTAATGGCTTTTCACAAAAGCTCTCTGAATCAGGCTCTGTAGAACAAAAAGCAACAACCTCATAGGGGCTATCATGTTCTAAATAAAAACTAACTAGCTCTGCTAATGTGCCCGTTCCAAAAATGATGGCTTTTTTTTTCATTTAATCAGAGATCTATCATTAAAATTAAAAACATAAAAATCAGGATACATTGATAATATGTCTGCGGGATCAAGTTTTAATATATCAGGATTATTAATTTTTATATAGTAATTGTATGGCCTATCTACTGCTCCCATCTGCTTTTTAAAATTATAAACGCCTTCTTGAGACAACCAAGTACCACCCCAGTTAAGCCACTTATACCCGCGTCGCATGGCATCTATAAATACATGATATAAAATGAGTGACATTGGCTGATATATGCGCGCATTACTTATAATCACAGGCGTGAAATATTCTGCAACCCTGTTAAAGTAAAACATCAAAAGGCCTGCTATGGGTTTATCATCGAGATAAGCAATAAAAACCTTGTAATCCTCTCCCGGAATAAAGTGTTTTTTTATCTTATCAAAAAAATATTCACTTTTGTATTTCCGGTTTTTTTCTTTCATCTCGTTTTGATGTGTTAAACAAATAAACTCTAACCGATCGTTTTCTTCAAAAACTTTTACACCATGTTTTTGAGCACGCCTTATCTCATTACGTCTATTCCCAGATATTCTTTTAAACGTTTCTTCTTCAAAATTTTCAAAGCAATCTATAAAAGTAAATTGTCCTATTCTTGTATCAGTAGAATTATGAAAGGGAATATTTTCATTTTTTTTCAGGGGGTTTTCAATATAAGTGGCACTGACAATATTCTCCTCGCTAATAAAATGATTGTATTCACTCAATAAAATTTTAGAGTATGTTTCATTCTTTGATAACACGCCGCCATTACTACCATAATAGGGCAGTGAGTTAACAACTTTTCCCAAAGGGCCATTTTTAATCATCAATGGCAATGCTGCAACAATCTCATTGTTTTCATACGCCAAAAAATATTTTGATTCGCAATCTAATAAATCTTGTAGAAAATTTTTATATCTAACTGAATGATAAAAAAGAGAGTGTTCTTGAGAAAGTAAAAATTTTTCATAGTCTTCGTACGATGAGGCATTAAGGGTTTCTATTTTCACTGAAAAAACCTTTTTACTATCCCATCCAAATTCAAAAATGACCAAATAAATAAACGATGATTATGTGTTCCTTTTAAATGTTCATCCACATATGCATGTAGTGTTTCTTTTTTAAATGTTTTTGTATGTACTAAAGCGGTTTTTTCTAAGGTCTTTTTTAGAAAATCAATGCTTTCTCCTTTGAACCAGGATGCATCTGGGGAAGAAAATCCTTGTTTTTTATGTGTTATTTCTTCACCAAGATATCCTGACAATACTTTCTTTAAAATGTGCTTTCCATGCCTATGACGCTTCATCGATTTTTCTAACAAATCATTTTCGTTAATCTCTTCTTGAGAAGATACAACTTTCATGCTACTTGGGATTTTCATAGAGAAATCAACCAAATCATTATCCAAGAAAGGCACGCGTGCTTCCAAGCCATGCGCCATATTTAGTTTATCTTCAACAACTAATAAGCCATGCAAAAATGTTTTTGCCTCTAGGTACAAACTATGGTTGACGCATTCATTAGGCGTTAATTTCTCTTTTTGTATCGATTTAAAAACATCTGAAAAAATATCTCTAGTCCATACATTTTTTATCTCTTCCCAAATGGGGGCTAACAATTCCTTTAACAGGTTATTAGGCAGAAGCCTTTGCCATTTTAAATAATAACCATCAATAAATTGATCAAATGCTATAGGTTGATCGGCATAAAAATAGCGCCATGGATAACCTCCAAAAAGTTCATCTCCCCCAACACCCGATAAAACCACTTTTCCAAATTTACTCGCAAGCTTAGCTGCATAATAATTGGGGTAACTCTGCCCAACCCGTGGTTCCTCAAGATGCCAGACGTACTTATCCAGGCAACGTTCCATATCCCCTGCTTTTAAGACCATTTCATAATGTTCTGTTTTGGCAAGGTAGGAGATATGTTCAGCTTTCGCACGCTCATCAAACGATAACTCTAGACCCGTTGCAGAACTTAAATCAAAACCTATCGTAAAGGTTTTCATATGTGGTAAAAACTGACTGGCAACCATTGTAATAGCGCCCGAATCAATACCACCACTCAAATAAGCATTCACGGGAACATCGCTGATTAACTGGCGTTGGACTGCTTGCCTAAAAAGGCGGTCTGTTTCTTCAATAGCTTCAGCTTCAGTTATTTTGAGCGACCCACAGAAATTAAAATCCCAATACTGATTTTTTAAAAAACGCTTATTGCTTTCGACAAGCATATGGTGCCCCGGCATGAGTATTTTAACATCTTGAAAAAGCGTCTTATCTGTAAAAAAATTTTGGAATGTTAGATATTCAACCAATCCTTCTTTATCTATTTTTGAACTATATAGCCCGGTAGCAATAATAGCTTTAATTTCCGAAGCAAAAATGAAAGACTTATCATTTTGATAATAATATAAAGGTTTTATTCCATAACGATCACGTGCTAAAAAAACTTGTCGATATCTTTTATCCCAAATCGCAAAGGCAAACATACCATTGAATTTATGAAGACACTGATGGCCCCATTCCGCATAGGCATTCAAAACAACTTCCGTATCGGTATGGGAATGAAATGGGTAACCAAGCGCTTCTAGCTGTATCCGCAGTTCTTTAAAATTATATAATTCACCATTGTAAGTAATTGTAAAGCGTCCATCTGGCGTTTGCATCGGTTGATGGCCCGCTGGACTTAAATCGATAATGGCTAATCTTCTATGCCCTAAACCCATATGCCCATCTATATACTGTCCTTCACCATCTGGACCGCGATGGATAATAGAATCGGTCATAGACTTGATCTGACTATGCGCCACTGGCTTTTGATCAAAATTTAAAATGCCGGCTATTCCACACATAATTAGATAGCTCTTAATGCCTTAATGACATAATCAAAATCTTCTTTTGTCATTTTATTGTGTAAAGGAATTGCCATGGTATTTTTGTCGCATGCTGTAGCCCCTGGAAAATCCTTAGCTTGAAGATTGTATTTTTCCTTGTAAAAGCTCAATAGATGTACGGCATGCGTTCCAGGTCTTGTTGCGATACCTTTTTGTTGCAAGATGTCCATTATATCATTCCGTGGAAGAGGTGCTTTTTCTGGATCCACATACAAAACATAGGATTGCCAAGCATGTTGAGTCGCATATTTTGGAATAGCTTGTGGTGTTAGCCACTCAATAGATTGGAGATGATCGCTATAGTACTCTGCCCAAACTTGCCGCTCAACAATAAAGGAATGAAGCTTCGCAAGCTGCACCAAACCAACAGCTGCTTGCAGATCAGTCATACGATAATTAAAACCCAACATCTTAAAATCTGGTAAAAGATAAGGCTTCGTACTATGGTGGCGTACCTCCTCGGGAATCTCTGCACCATGGTTTCGCATAATTTCTGATAACCGATTGAGCTCTTTATCATTGCTTGTCACCATACCGCCTTCGCCGGTGGTAATGGATTTGCGTGGATGGAACGAAAAAACACCCATATTACCTATGGAACCTGCAGATTTTCCTTTATACGATGCACCTGCTGCACAGGCGGCATCTTCGAGGATTTTTACGTGCGATGGTATGACCGCACGAATAGCATCTATATCAGCACAGAGTCCAAAGAGATGAACAGGAATAATAGCTTTTGTACGATCGGTTATTTTAGAAGGAATATCTTCTACATTGATATTAAAGGTTGTGGTATCCACATCGCAAAATATGGGTGTTGCACCACAATAGAGGACAACATTCGCAGTGGCAATCCAGGTAAAGGCTGGCACAATGACTTCATCACCGGGACCAACACCTAATGCCGCTAAGGCCAGATGTAATCCTGTTGTGCAAGATGTTACTGCAAGTGCATACTCAACGTCGTGAAGTTTTGCGAATTCCCTTTCAAACTGTGCGACTTTTGGACCTTGGGTCATCCAACCACTTAATAGTGGCTCACGAATGGCCTGCCATTCCTCTTCGCCTAATGAGGGTATAGCGATAGGAATTTTTCTTAATTTTTCTGCTGTTTCTATCATGATGCAACCTTTTGCCTACGCATTTCAACTTGGTCCATGTGTGTCTTGCGCCATGTAATCAATTTTTTAAGGCCTTCTTCGAGTGAAATATCCGCTTTAAATCCTATCTGGCTTTTAGCTTTATTAGGACATCCAATACGGTTTTTAACAAATGTGAGACCAGCTGGCTCGTACTGCACAGAAAGATCAGAACCTGTTATTTTTAAAATCATTTCAGCAAGTTCTTTAATTGATGTACGAATGCCTGTTCCAACATTATAAAATTCATCGGCTGTATCGGCCTTCATAGCACAAATGTTGGCTTTTGCACAGTCTCCTACATAGATAAAGTCATAGGCTTGTGATCCATCGCCATACAGCGTTGGAGAAATTCTTTTATCTAAATTATCGAGCATTTTCATGATAACAGCGATATAAGCACCCCGATAATCTTGACGAGGACCATAAACATTCATATAACGCAATCCAACAAAAGGTAGTTTATAACGATGGTGATAGGCCCGCGCCATAGCTTCACCCGCAATTTTTGTAGCACCATAAAAATTGGTATTATGAAAGGGATGATCTTCATCCATAGGTTCTTTAACAGCATCGCCATAAACAGAAGCAGAGGAAGAATACACTAAACGCTTAACGCCTTGATTGACACAAGCATCAAGCACATTGAATGTTCCTTCAATATTGACCTTAAAAGCCGATCTTGGAAAATCATGACATTGCAACAGCCAAAGAGCCGCAAAGTGAAATACACCATCGGCACCTTTAAAGGCTTCATTTAAAATGTCGCTTTGACAGATATCTCCGCCAATTTCAAAAATACGCACACGCGGATCTTTCAAAGCATTTTCTAAATTGCCATGCGTCCCACGCACAAAATTATCGTAAATAATAAGCTCTTTAATATCTTCTTGAAGCAATCCATCAACTGTATGGGAGCCAATCAGCCCTGCTCCTCCAACAACTACTATTTTTTTACCTTTTAAATCCATTGCCTAACCCCCTGAATAATTTTCTCTAGCCCTGATAAATCAAGATAGCCACTCATCGGTAAACTCAATACTTCATGCGCGAGTATTTCGCACACAGTAAGTGATTTACCTGTTGCTGTGGGACAATGGCTATACGCCGTTTGAAGATGCAGCGGCTTTACATAATAAATCATACTTGGGATACCTGATTCTTTCAGATCAGCGATTAATTTTGTGCGATCAGTATTGTTTCTCAGACGAATTGTATACTGGGCCCATGTGGATGTTGCGCTCTCCATGACATGTGGAACGGATACGATATCTTTTAAGTTTTCGTTATAGGTATCCGCTACTTTTTGTCTTGCCATTAATTCATCTGGAAATATTTTTAGTTTTTCTAATAAAATAGCAGCTTGAATGGTATCTAAACGCCCATTCATTCCAACCCGTACATTATCGTATTTATCTTTTCCTTGGCCATGGACACGTAACGAACGAATAACAGAAGCGATTTCATCATCATTGGTGAAAATGGAACCGCCATCACCATAACACCCTAAAGGCTTAGCAGGAAAAAAACTGGTGATGGCTATATTGCCTATGTTACCAACTTTTCGTCCTTTATAAGATGCACCAAAGCTTTGAGCTCCATCTGCGATGACCCAAAGATGATGCTTATCGGCAATAACCTGAATAACATCATAATCCGCAGGCTGCCCAAATAGATCGACCGGAATAATTCCAACGGGCTTTAAGCCTGCTTTTTTGGCTGTCTCGATTCCCTGCTCCAAGCTCTTCGGGTCGATATTATAGGTATCTTCTAGAGAATCGATAAAAACGGGGGTTGCGCCCATTAAAACCACAACCTCTGCAGTGGCTGCAAAGGTAAAGCTTGGGACAAACACAGCGTCTCCTGACCCTACATTTTTAGCCATAAGTGCCAACAACAACGCATCGGTGCCATTGGCACAAGAGATGGCATGTTTGACTCCACAAAAGTTGGCAAGCTGTTTTTCTAATTCAAATACTTCTGGCCCCATAATATAAATGCCATGGTCCAATACACGTTTAATCGCCGTATCTATTTGTGAACGAACCCGAGCCTGCTGTGCTTTTAAATCAATAAATTCGATGGTCTTTATTGGATTATTATACTGTTTTAGATTCTGTATCATAATCTGACACCTCTCTTAAATAACCCTTAGGATCTAAGCGATAACACCTACCTTCTCGTGGGCAGATTAAATCATCACCCAACTTGTCCCCTGAATGGCTTACCCAACCCACCTGCTTCGCAGGATTTCCCACCATTAAAGCATGGGGCTTAACATCTTTTGTAACCACTGCACCGGCACCAATAAAACTATAGGCCCCCAAACGATTTCCACAGACAATTGTTGCATTGGCACCAATGGTGACCCCACGCTCTACCGGCGTCCAAAGAAATTCATCTTTTCTTTCAATTTCTGCTCGTGGATGATGAACATTGGTAAATACGCAGGAAGGACCACAAAATACACCCTCTTCCAAAACAACGCCTTTATAAAGGCTTACATTATTTTGAATTTTGCAGCGATCTCCAATGGAAACATCTGGACCTATCATAACGTTCTGACCCATCACACAATCTTCGCCAATGTTCGTACCCTTTAACACATGCGAAAAATGCCATATTTTTGTGCCACGACCTATGCTAGCACCCTCATCAACCAATGCAGTCTCATGGACAAAATAAGGAAGTACGGCTTTATTTAAAGTGACATTTGCATGGGTATGCAAAGATTCTTGCGCAGCATCCAAAACTTGTAAAACACGAAGACCTTCCAATCCATCGGTTCTAGGTGTTGTCGCGTTGCTTATACAATCTATAAAATGCTCGCACTCTATCTTAAGGGGTTCTGATATCTCTAATGGCATATTAACAACATCGGCTTTTTCGGGTTGAGGCAGTCCATCGATCCAGTTTACTTGATGTGGATACAATTTCAATTTATCGTCCCATCCAAGGCCGTCATCAAAAACCGCCATGCCCCGATCTCCAACCACAATCAATTTTTGCTCTTTATAGGGATGCAACCAAGAAACAAAGATATGTGCTTGAATACCATTTTTAAAAAACAAATGCGTTGTGGTCACATCGTGAATATGGGTTGTTAAATGGCAAGCACCTGTAGCATAAACACTTTGGGGCAGATCACCTGCTAAGGCTAAAATCATAGAGATATCATGGGGTGCAAAACTCCAGAGAATATTTTCTTCGTTGCGAAATTTCCCAAGATTTAAGCGATTAGAATAAATATACTGTAGACGACCTAAGGTGCCTTGGGCGATAAGCTTCTTTAATTCCAAAAAGGCAGGATGATATTGCAGCAAATGACCCACCATCAAAACCTTATTTAGCTTAAAAGCTAAATCGCAAAGCTCTTTGGCTTCCTCGACTTTCAAGGATAAAGGTTTTTCTACAAACACATGCTTTTTGGCTTCTAAAACCTTTTTAGCTAGTTCAAAATGCTGGGCTGCAGGCGCTGCAATAACCACACCTTCTACATCGCTTGTTAATATTTGTTCTAGTGTTTGTGCTTGAACGCTATAAGCTTGGGCAGTCTTTTCGGCTAATGTTTGATTGGCATCACAAACATATGTTAAAAAACCAACTTCTGAAAAATTTCGAACAAGATTTTTCCCCCAATACCCACAACCAATGACCGCTATTTTTAGATTAGACATGATTTGCTACACTCTTTTGAAGATTGTCGTATTGTGTTATTTCTTTAATGCTGCCCTTCTCCATCACCACGATACGATTGCAATCCTTTAAGGTCGTTAGCCGATGCGCAATCATAACCACAGTACGATCCACACTCACTGCCCGAATGGTTTCCATAAGCCGCGCTTCGGTTTCCGTATCAAGCGCTGAGGTCGCTTCGTCAAAAATGAGTACTTCAGGGTTACGATACAAAGCACGTGCAATCGCAATACGTTGGCGTTCTCCCCCCGACAAACGAATACCACGCTCTCCCACAATCGTTTTTAGACCCAAAGGCAAGTGCTCAACCAAGGTATTTAACTGTGCATCCTGAATAGCTTTGTTTAATTGTGCTTCATTGATAGCTTCTATGTTTTCACCAAAGGCAACATTCGCCTCGATGGTATCATCCATCAAATAAATAGCCTGAGGAACATAAGCAATCTTTGCATGCCATTGATGGCTGTTGACAGGATATTGATTATCAATTTTTATCGATCCTTGGTTTGGCCTTAATAAACCTAAGATAATATCTACTAAGGTCGATTTTCCCGATCCCGTCTCACCCACAATGCCCAGACACTCGCCTTTTTTAATTTCAAGGTTAATGTTCAATAATACATCTCTTGAAGTATTGATATACCTAAAGCTTAAATCTTTAAGAACTATGGTTTTATCAAAATGAAAATCTGGCACATCAATGGTATTTTCTTGTTGTGCAACAGTATGATACTCCTCATACACTCGCTCAATACCCGGCGTGACATATTTAAGATTGTTCAGCTGGCTAATAATTCGATTAATGCCCGGCATTAATCGAAAGCCTGCATACAAATAGCCACCTAAAACACCCATCATTTGCATAGAGTTTTCTTGTTCAAAGCACAAATAGCCAACAGTCGCCACAAAACAACCTACAAATAAAATTTCTATCGCGATACGAGGGAGTGCATTCACGGCTGTTTGTATGGCTTGCATCTGTGATTTCTTCTTGGAATGCTCTTGATACGCATGAATAAAGGCCTCACGCTTACCTAATAAGACTATTTCTTTAAAAGCATGGAAAAATTGTGATAAATGCTGATGGCCATCCAAACCTGCTGCTTGAAGTTTTTGCCCCCAGCGATAGAACAATGGCATGAGACCTTTGCTAACAATCAATCCTAATACTATTCCTATACAACCGATAATCAATGCCAGAGAGGGATCTATGAGAACAATCATGCCAATAAGGCCTAAAAAAACAACGCTTTCTGATATAATGTTCGCCAAGGCAATCATACCTGTTGAAAAAACCTGCTCGACATCACCCCCTACCACGGAAAGCCCTAAAGAAGAATTACGGGTTAAATAAAATCCATAATCTGCTTGTGCGTAGCGATAAAGTAATTTATTTTTAAAATTAAAATTCATCTTTTGAATAGAAAAATTTTGATAAAAAACTTCTGCAGCTGCGACAAGGTTTTTAATTAAATAAGTCAGACCACAAAGGATCGCTGTATAGAGAATCATTCGCCCAAAGCTTAAGTGGGTGGCAACCCCTATTTTTGAGAAATATTTGTGCCCTGACTCCGGCTGATTTAAAACTTGCGCAAACAGAACAATCACCGAAGCTGTGACCACTTCCAAAATGGCTGTGCACAGCGAAAAACCAACAATACGAGCACATTGCCATCTTTGTGCAGGTTCGAGGAGACTATTTAATTTCTTAATGGCTGAAAATAAAGAAGGATTTGACATGATTTTTATTGATTAATTCTTTCTAAAAACAAATTCATTACACCCTAATCCACCTGCACAGGTCTTAAGATATAATAAATCAAAGCCCTTATTCTTGAAAAAATGAAATAGTTCTTCAGGTTTTGCGACTTCAAACGGATAACCACCTACCCAATCAATGAGATCATACCAGGCTGACATGCCACGGTTGTTTTTCTGATATCCAACCCACGTTTTTAAAGGATTGCCTGTTTTGAGAAAATCTTTGATGAGAGTGAGCGTCCATTGTCTAAAAAAAGTATAAAACACTAATAGAAATCTTATAACCGATCCGGATCGGTTATAGCGTTCCTTAATCCATTTCCATCGCTTAGATGCCTTGCCTTGATCGTTATAAATAGATAAAAACAAATAACCTTGATCTTTCACCAACCCAGCAATATTCTCGAAAGCCTGCATCATATGACCGGTGTGATGTAACACACCCCAGGAATAAAGTATATCAACCTGCCCAAACTGTGACAAAAAAGCTTGATCTAAAACTGATCCCTGTTGTACAGACCAAGAAGTAGCAGCTGCTTGATTGCCATATTTTTCTTTCAAATATTGCGTGCAAGCTACCGAATCCTTGTCATAATCAAAGGAAAAAACGGTAGCGCCCAAACGATAGGCTGCCAGACTAAAAAGACCACTACCCGACCCAATATCCAAAAAAGTCTTACCCTTTAAATCAGACAAGCCTAATTTCTCTACTAAGCTTTTCTCCGCTTCTTGAATGCGCTCTTCTGTGAGATGTTTTAAAAACCCAGACCAATTCTTACCAAAGGCAAAGCGTTCTTGTGAATCTAACATTTCTATTTTTATATCCTTAAAGTTCATTGTTTCTTGAAAACACAAAGTCACCATAAGCTGTCTCTAAAATCTCATCGAAAGTCATAGGAATAAAAGTTGGTTTATCACCCTTTCGCTTGCCTATTTTCCAGGCCTTAAATTGCTCTTTTTTCAACATATCTAGTAGCCCTTCAGGTGAGCTTCCTTGATCCACAAGGGCGGATTTGAACCACTCCATCATAATAATCATTTTTGGATTGGCTTGGATTAAATGATGTGCACCCTGAATGATTTTCGCCTCCGATCCTTCGGCATCAATCTTGAGGATATCTATCTTTTTTTGACGATGTGCAAAAACATCATCGAGCCGAACGATAGAAGTTTTAATCGTACTTTCACTAGCATCTGATACAAGATGCCCCCCTCCAATATTTTTGCCCCCAAATATCAAATGGGCAGCACCTGTGGTATCGCCTGCGGCCTGCTCGTGCACCGTAATAATTGATTCAAGTTTATTCAGAGCAACCGATTGTTTTAAATAGTTTGACACATAGGGATTAGCTTCAAAGGCATCAATATCTCCTTCTGGCCCTACAAGCCCCGCCATCGTTAAAGTATGCACACCAAAATTGGCACCTACTTCTATAATCGAAAACCCAGGCTTAACAAGGTAACGAATAGCCGCTGTCTCATTGCTATCCCAATGACCCGTGAGGCGAATAAACCAACAAACACATTTGTCATATTTGTTTACAACAATTTTCATGCCATTATCAAGCGTTGAAATAACATGATCCGAGTCCACAGAAGGGCCATCCCTCAAATAATGTATATAGGCCTCGGTTAGAAAAGATTCCTTAAGCTCTGCAACAATAAAATCTTTCACACTGTAAAGATTCTTGTAGACTAGTCCTGCACCCAAACCTAAAACCAAGATAAGATTCAAAACAACTTTACGCTTCATTGATTATTCTCCATTGCTACCGCAGTCCGGGTGCTTGCTTTTTTTTCGCACCAGACTGCACATACCACAAAAACCGCTTTATACCGCGGGCGTAGTCCCCATCGATATATGAAGTAAAGGTAAAACCAGCACACGCTGTGCTTCAACCCTGCCCTTAATGGCCGTATAAGTACCCTGAGGGTCCATAATATCAGTGATTAAGACTGCATCAAAATGACTGAAGTCGGCTTTTGTCTTATCCACCACCTGCAAACTCAAACCCACGCCCTGTGCCACCAACTGTGCAATATCGGCCAGATCGCCGGGGCCTACCAATGCAATCTTTACCCAGTGCTGCGCCTTGGCATAAGCAAAAGCTTCCTCGCATTGTGCACGGGCATCTCTAAAGAAGGTCATGGAACGGGAGAGATAGTCTGTCACCATCAAGCCTTTCTCTTTAAAGCCTTCGGGGGTAATAAAATAACGAATGCGGCGAGGGGATACTTGAGAAGCGCGTACCCAGCCCTTGGTCATACAACGTTTCAAATATTGGTTCATTAAGCCCAAAGCGATACCTAATTCGGCCGCCAAGCCCCGTTGGGTAAAGGAAGGGTTGCGATCGATCTCGCTTAAAAGATGGACCAGGGTCTTTTGTTGGGTTTGCTCACGCGTTTCCTGGAAAGCTGACATTCAAACAAAACCCTTAAAACTATTCATGATGTTCATGAACGGAACTTACCTGAAGTCCTAAGGGGCGTCAAGTACCCCTTGCTTATTGTGCGGTAAGAAGCCCCCCACCTGGGCATTCCACAAGGTCCTATAGAGCCCACCCTGGGCTAAAAGGCTTGTATGGGTGCCATCTTCCACAATTTTCCCTTGATCGAATACCATAATACGGTCCATATGCAACAAGGTAGAAAGCCGGTGCGCAATCACAATGGTAGTCTTACCCTGCATGAGAGCCCATAAGGACTGTTGGATTTCATTTTCAGTGACGGAATCCAACTGCGAGGTGGCCTCATCTAAAATCAAAATCGGTGCATTTTTCAGAATGGCGCGGGCAATCGCTACCCGTTGACGCTGCCCGCCTGAAAGCTTAACCCCCCGATCCCCAACGATCGAGCTATAACCTTCGGGTAGCTTCATAATAAACTCATGGGCGTGGGCACGCCTGGCCGCCTCGAGTACTTCGATATCGCTGGCATCAGAACGACCATAACGAATGTTTTCCATAAGGCTTCGGTGAAAGAGCGAAGGATCCTGCGGAATCATACCAATGGAATCATGTAAACTATCTTGTGTACAATCTTGAATATCCTGACCATCAATCAAAATACGTCCCGAGTTTACATCGTATAGACGTAAAATAAGATTGACAAAAGTCGATTTTCCGCTTCCTGAATAACCCACCAAGCCTACTTTTTGACCGGGTGCAATAATGACTGATTTATCATCAAATAAAGGATTGGTGCCTTTGTAATGAAACTTCACCTTTTCGAAAATAATGTCACCTTGGCGCACAACCAAGGGTTTCGCATCCATCTTATCCTGAACCTCTAAGGATGCCAGTAGAGACTTAAGGCTTTGATTGGATTTACCATTGGCGTTATTTAAATAATCGATTTGTTCAACCACCCACCACAGGGTAAAGGCCACATCCACACTTAAGCCTAAAATTAAAGCATAATCCCCGATACTCACATCCCCTGCAATGCGAAGGCGAATCAAAGCCCAAATCATAAAGGCTATCATGGCGGTTACAGAGAAACCTTGAAACAAATGTACCTTCAATAAAAAACCTTCTTTCCGTTGAAAGCGCGCACACACGACGCTTAAGGATTTAGCAAGATAACGGGCTTCATAGGGGTGGCGTGCAAAAATGCGAATACTGGCCGCATTACTAAGACTATCGACCAATTCACCGGCCAACACCGATTCGCTGGCTGCATGCTCATCGGCAAAAAGCACCGTGCGATTGGAAAAGAATAGGCTGATCAAGGCAAAAAACAGCGCCCAGACTAAAAGTCCTAGCGCAAATACAGGATGTACGAAGTACATACTCACCAAGGCTGCCAGAAAAAGCACAACCCCCCTAATAATATGCGAGGCAATATTATGAACCGCCCGTTCAATATTATCGGCTAAGCCATTAATTTGCGCCGAGAGTTTTCCCGCTAGATGATCTTGAAAAAATTGGTGCGAATGTTTACAAACGTAAAGAAAGGTTTGACTAATAATATCGCTTTTAATCAGGCCCTGAACTTTATAATTGATATAACCCATCCCACGCCAGCTTTGGTTATGCACTTCAAAGTTAATAATCAATAACAATGCCGGCCAAAAAATAATCCCTAAGGTGGTGTCTTTGGCCTGTACACCCTCCAAAGCATCAATAATCATTTTCGTTAAATAAGAATTAATAACCCCATAAAGACCTGAGATGATTGTACAAACTAAAAACCCTGCAACATACGATTGGTAGGGTTTGAGAAAATGACACACAAAGGGCCACAGGGTTCTGGGTAACACGGGGTCTTGCTCTGGTAGGGATGCGTTATACATACACAAAATGCTGCGCGGCTGCGTATTCCTCGGGCGTATTAATTTCTAAGGTTCTTTCTTCGGTTAAGCAAACCCGTATTTTAAACCCGTGCTCCATCACCCTTAATTGCTCTAAGGATTCCGTATGTGCCAAAGGCGATTGCGCAAGCTTCGGATACAATTGTAGAAAATCCGATCGAAAGGCATAAAGACCCATATGCTTATACACGGGCACCTGCACACCTTCTTCTCTAAAATAGGGGATGGGGGCACGGGAAAAATACAGCGCATTGCCCGCTAAATCGGTGACCACTTTAGGGCTTCCTGGGTTATGATAATCCAGATCTTTATCCAGCGGACACGCCAAGGTTGTCATCTCTGGCGATTCACCCCTTAAGTAAGGTGCTACCAGCTGTTCGAGCATAATGGGTTTTACAAAAGGTTCATCGCCCTGTAGATTAATAATCACATCCATCTGGGGAAAATGGGCTGCAACAGCCGCTACGCGATCGGTCCCTGTGGGTAAGGCAGGATCCGTCATCATCACATCCCCACCAATAGCACGCACCACCTCGGCGATCTCCTCGCTATCGGTGGCCACAATCACCTTAGTAATACAGGCGCTTTGACACGCATTCTCATAGACCCACTGGATCATGGGCTTACCCTGAATAAGGGCTAAGGGCTTGCGAGGCATACGGGTAGACGCAATACGACTTGGGATCACACAAAGAATATTCATAACACCCTTATTCCAACTTGCTGGAGTCTGCTTTTTAGCGTATAGGGTCGATGAAGTCAACGATTTTAGGGAAGACCGCGATAATGACTATGTTGAGTTGCAAAACTATGCTGGACGTTCGCAAGAAAATCGATACATTACTGTTACAACACACAGCAAACGATTGCTTAGTGGCCTTTGATATTGATATGACACTCCTGCAACCCGATCACCCGGCCGTCTATTATCCCAATCTCAGAAAACATGCGAGCGTTTACAAGGCAATCATGGCAACCTTGAACCCTGAAGAACGCGACCGCAAGGCGACCCTTACCGTGCAAATCTTGCCACAACGCTTGGTCGAGCAAGATACCCCTGCGATTGTGCATGAGATCCAAGCCAAAGGTGTACCAACCTTAGCCTTTACGGCAAGCCTTTGTGGGCCACTACTCTATACGACTGCTAAAATAAGCTCTACCGCCACACGTATTGAAGCGTTACGCCTGGAGATTTTAAAACGATACGACTTTCATTTTGAGGAAGTGTTTCACACAGACACCATTGTTTTTGATGAAATCCCCGCCCATAACTATCAGCATCCACTTTTTTTCAAAGGCATTTTGTGTGCCAATGGCGAACAAGGTAAGGGCAGTGATAAAGGCTCTGTACTGGTGGCTTTTATCAAACGTCTACAATTATCCCCTAAGGTTGTTGTGTTGGTGGATGATCGTATGCCTAATCTAGAAGCCGTGGATCGTGCGCTAAAGCACTATGATCCTTCCATTGCATTTTTAGGCATTGAATATCAAGGTGCTTTTGCGTATGCCCCAGACTCTATTTCTGAAGAAGCTTTCAGGGCTTTTTGGGAAGACTTTGCACGTCAGGCCAAGAAGGGTTAACGCCAAGCCTTGTTTCTAACAAGGCATACAAGGCTTCCACTGTTTCTTGCTTATTGAAAGGCGTAATGCGTATTGTTTTATAGGGGTCCGTTATGCCATGCACAATGCTTAGTTGCTGCTTTTTAAGTTTAAAGTGCTTGGCTAGCAGCTGTAGAACGGCCTGATTCGCTTTGCCGTCTTCAGGGGCAGTACGCACCCAGACTTTTAAAAGTGCCTTGCCTTGTGCATCGAGGATCACACCCCCTATCCGATGGCGGGAGGCTTTAGGGCATACCTTGAGTGATAACAAGATCCCTTGTGGCTGTTTGCTAAAAAGCGTTACATGTTCCATAGCCGGCCTGCCTGTTTCTGCATCCTGGTTTTTCTGATAATATTAACAGCACCGATTGTAGCTGATTAAGACAGGAACAGCACCTATGAGCAGAACTGCCATTGCCGTTTTATCCACCGAAAATCTGCTGCATAATCTGCAGGTTATCCAAGAAAAGGTCAAACCTGCCAAAATCATTGCCATGGTAAAGGCCAATGCCTATGGTCATGGTATCCGATCAGTCTCTGCGCGCCTCGATAAGCATGTCGCCATGCTCGGGGTGGCATCGATTGACGAGGCGCTCGCTTTACGCAAAAGCGGTGTGAAGTGCGACATACTTTTGGCAGAGGGCGTTTTTGAAGCCAGCGAGTTAATGGTTGCCTCCACCGAAAAATTTCATGTGGTGTTTCACCATGCCTCACAATTAGAGTGGCTGCAAAAAAGTCATTGTCCCCTTCCTTTGCAAGCCTGGATGAAAGTAAACACGGGTATGGGACGTTTAGGCTTTAGTCTAGCGGATGCCAAAAAGGCTTACGCACAATTATGTATGAGTCCGATCATTACCAAACCGGTACGCGTGCTTTCTCATTTTGCCTGCGCCGATGAACCTGAACATCTTCTAAACGCAGAACAAATCAAAGCCTTTCAATCGTTGATTCAAGACCTAAAGACAGAATATAGTTTTTGTAATTCAGCGGCGCTTTTTGCTTTCGAAGATTGTTATTACGATTATGTACGACCGGGTATTGCACTGTATGGCATATCACCTTTGCCTAGCCGATCCGCACAAAGCTTACACTTAAAACCGGTGATGACCTTACAATCCAGTTTAATATCGGTACAGAACATGTCCAAAGGGGCTTTTGTAGGCTATGGCGCGCGTTATCAATGTCCAGAAGCCATGCCTGTAGGCGTTGTAGCTTTCGGTTATGGCGATGGTTATCCCATTTCAGCCCGAGATGGTACACCGCTGTTGGTGAATGGTATCGAATGTCCTTTGGTGGGTCGGGTATCTATGGATATGTTAATGGTCGATTTACGGCCTTGTGCGCAGGCAAAGGTTGGCGATCCGGTGATTTTATGGGGACAAGGATTACCGATTGAACGCGTGGTGGAACATACCAGCAATATTACCTGGGATCTGCTAACCGGTGTGCAACACCGGGTGAAATTTCTATGGACACCGATTTAAAATTACCCCCGACCGCTAAAGCGGTCGGGGGTGAGGGCAGGCGTGCAGCATGTCCACGCCTCTTTCATCTTTTCAAAAGTATCCTGCTCTAAACTATCGCGAATGGCCTGGGTGAGTCGATTCATAAAGCGTGCATTATGGATGCTGAGCAGTGTTTGCCCCAATTGTTCGCCCGCTTTAAAAAGATGATGCAGATAAGCACGCGTGAATGTCGTACAGGTATAACAAGGACAATCTATTTCAAGCGGCGTGTGATCATGCCGATACTGACTATTACGTAAATTAATATGCTCACGCCGCGGATTCGGATTGTGCTTTGGCCGTACCAACGCACCACCATGTCGGGCTAAACGTGTGGGATGCACACAATCAAACGTATCGATGCCCACCGACACCCCTTCAATAATATCGCGGATCCCGCCAATGCCCAATAAATGAATGGGCCTGGAGGGATCCAGATGCTGCGTACACTGTTGCACGACCTCGTACATCGCTTCTTTGGTAGCCCCTAAAGACCCGCCAATGGCATGACCAAAAAAGGGATGCTCATTCACAAAAGAACAGCTTTGTTCGCGTAATTCAGGATAAATACCACCCTGGATAATGCCATATAAAACCTGTGTGCCCTGATCATAACGCTGATGCTGTTCTAAGGATCGCAAAGCCCAGCGATGCGATCGCTGCATCGAGGCCTCTGTATAGCTACGATCCACATGAAAGGGCGTACACTCATCCAACACCACAATAAGATCGGCGCCTAATTGTCGTTGTATATCGATGGAACGCTCAGGCGTTAAACAATGCGTACGACCATCAATATAGGAACGAAACGTTGCACCCTCTTCATTAATTTTTAACAAGGTTTTAGAACGGGACCCACCAGGCTGACGACGACCTTTGATTTCTTCAGCCACCGATCCATGACCCAAACTAAAAATCTGAAACCCCCCGGAGTCTGTTAATAAAGGTAGATGACAGCCCATAAAGCGATGTAAGCCACCCGCCTCTGCAATAATTTCTGGCCCCGGTTGTAAACATAAATGATAAGTATTGGCCAACGCTACACTGGTTTGTTCGGCGATCAGCTGTGCAGGCGTGAGTGCCTTCATGGCGGCTTTGGTCGCACAAAAAATAAAGGCCGGTGTTTGGATTACGCCATGCGGTGTTTGAATACAACCACGACGGGCGCGACCATAATTTTTATAGTTAAAACTAAACATAGTGCTAATAACCCACGCCCACCCTAACGGAGGCGTTCGTATCACGCCATCGATAACTCAGCGAAATCACGGGGGATAGACATAAAGCAATGAGTATACGCGGCACTAAACTCGGAAGGAAATAGCTATACCATAAAATGCGCCATTCCATGCCATCGCTTGCCAAAACCTTCCAGGCTAACCAGCTAAACAGAAAATGATCCACCACCGTGGCGCTCCAACCGGACAGACCCGCACAAATCCAAGCAGGCAAGTGTATAAAACGAGATCGCACATAGGCAAAAAATCGTACATTGAAGAAATGACTGACACAATAGGCACAAAGACTCGCACACATTAAACGTACAGAGGGCACAAATAACAAAGACAGCGCTGCATGTACCGAATCGCCTGGTTCAGGTTTATACGCGAGCGCGCTAAGCATAATAAAGCTAAACATCAACTGCGCCATTAAACCTAACCATACCCCACGATTCGCGGCTTTTATGCCACCATGCTGATTAATAATATCTTCAGCTACATAGGTTGTTGAGAAAGCAATGGTCCCCAGTGCAATCGGTTCTGGACTAAAAAAAGTCGAGCCCATACCCAACACTTGAATGTTGGCAGAAATAAGCGCCACAATTTGAAAGACGTACAGCCCGACAATGCCAAAACTTTTCCATGCAAAGAGCAAGAGGCCTAAAGATAAGAGTAACACCATAGCAGAAATAGCATCGCCAGAATATTGATGACAAAAAGCTAAAAGCTGTGTAATGTGTTGATCCATACGCTTAAAGTCCTAGTTACCCGATACAACAAGGCTTTCTATCAGATCCATCAGAATATGACCCATTGTAATATGCAATTCCTGTACACGATTGGGGTCGAAAGAAGGCACTAGCAGAGAAAGCTCACAAGCACCCAACATGGCACCACCATCGCTACCTAAAAAACCAAACGCTTGTATGCCTTGGGTTTTGGCACATTCTAGGGCTTTGATCACATTCCTCGATTGCCCCGAGGTTGAAAGGCCGAGTAAGACATCGCCTGGTTTACCTAAGGCTTGCACCATGCGTGCATAGATCTGCTCAAAGCCATAATCGTTGGCACAGGCTGTAATGCTACAGGCATCGGTGGCCAAGGCGAGGGCCGCAATGGGTTGGCGATTAACTTGAGGACGTAATCGTACCAATAACTCGCCCGCCAAATGTTGGGCATCACAGGCTGATCCCCCATTGCCACAGAGCATGAGTTTGCCCCCCTGTGCTATAGATGCCGCAATACGCTCGGCCATCAAGACCAGCGTTTCAAGGTTTTTAGGCGCCACAAAACGTTGTTTGAGCGCCAAAGACTCGGAAAATTGCGCCTCGGCACGGGCTAATAAGGCATGACTAGAAAGCTTATCCTTTACGACCATAACAAGCAACCTAACTTATCTGTAAAAAGAGACCCTAGGTTACCATCCGCCTTGGCAAAATAACAGACCCTATCGATGGGGGATCTACAAGGGTTATACTGGGCCGTACGAAAAAGCTTATTTGACGATGTACTAGGGGTGAAAGGAGTTTCATGGCATACGCTTACAATATGACCCGCGGTGTAACCGAGATAAGCCGCAGCATTCACGCACTCCATATGACCATCTTTTGGGTGTGCTTGAGTATTGCTGTAGTGGTTTTTTCGGTCATGTTCTATGCCATTATTTGGCATCGCAAATCCAAAGGCGCAAAAGCCGCCCATTTTCATAAAAGCCTAGTAGTAGAAATAATCTGGACCTTTATTCCCTGCCTGATCCTGATCGCTATGGCATTGCCGGCTGCACGCTTGATTATCAAAACCCATGATACCGAGGATTCTGATCTTTCCATTAAAGTGATTGGCCACCAATGGTATTGGGAATATGAATACCTGGGTGAAGGGGTTCGCATTATCAGCCGGCTTTCCACCCCCCAAGCACAACTACACAATAAAGACATTAAAAACCCAAACTATTTACGCGAAGTGGATTATCCCTTGGTGATCCCGCAAAACAAAAAAGTCCGTTTTTTAACCACGGCCACGGATGTGATCCATTCTTGGTGGGTGCCCGATTTTGGCATTAAACGCGATGCCGTCCCTGGTTTTATTAACGAGACCTGGGCCAAAGTCGACACTGTGGGCACCTATCGAGGACAATGTGCAGAGCTTTGCGGGGTACTGCATGGCTTTATGCCCATAGTGGTAGAGGTTAAAACCGAAGAAGCGTACAAAAGCTGGCTTGCCGAACAAAAGGCACAATCACATCATTCATAAGGAATAGACCATGCATGCATCCCATACACCACCTAAAGGCTTAAGCCGTTGGTTACTCACCACCAATCACAAAGATATTGGCACTCTTTATTTGTTTTTTAGCCTCACTATGTTTCTATTGGGTGGTCTTATGGCCATGGGCATGCGTATGGAGCTTTTTAAGCCCGGCCTACAATTTTTTGATGCACAATTTTATAACCAACTCACCACCATGCATGGTTTGGTCATGATTTTTGGTGCGGTGATGCCTGCTTTTGTAGGGCTTGCCAATTGGATGATCCCGCTCATGATTGGCGCACCCGATATGGCACTACCCCGTATGAATAATTGGTCTTTTTGGATTTTACCCTTTGCTTTTACCTTGCTGCTTAGCACGCTCTTTATGAAAGGGGGCAGCCCAGCTTTTGGATGGACCGCCTACGCACCGCTTTCAACAACCTATGGTCCCGATAGTACCGATTATTTTATTTTCTCCATTCATCTGATGGGGATCTCAAGCATTATGGGCGCTATCAATGTGATCGTCACCATTCTGAATATGCGAACCCCTCATATGAAAATGATGCAAATGCCGCTTTTTGTATGGACTTGGTTAATTACGGCTTTTCTGCTGATTGCCGTCATGCCCGTACTGGCCGGTGTTGTAACCATGATGTTAATGGATCGCCATTTCGGCACCAGTTTTTTTAATGCGGCAGGTGGCGGCGATCCGGTACTCTTTCAGCATGTTTTTTGGTTTTTTGGACACCCTGAAGTCTATATTATGATTCTACCGAGTTTTGGTATTATCTCGGAAATTATCCCAACCTTTAGTCGCAAAAAATTGTTTGGCTATGATTCTATGGTCTATGCCACCGCGTCGATTGCCTTATTATCCTTAATGGTATGGGCACATCATATGTTTACCACGGGCATGCCGGCTATTGGTGAGATTTTCTTTATGATCACCACCATGCTTATTTCGGTCCCTACGGGTATTAAAATATTCAATTGGATCGCTACGATGTTTAAGGGCTCTTTAACCTTTGAAACGCCTATGCTGTTTGCGATTGGTTTTTTGCTGTTATTTACCATTGGTGGTTTTTCAGGGTTAATGCTAGCGATTGTACCGGCCGATTACCAATACCACGATACCTATTTTGTGGTCGCCCATTTTCACTATGTGTTACTGCCTGGCGCAGTGTTTGGTATTATTGCTGCGGTATATTATTGGCTCCCCAAATGGACAGGACATCGCTATAGCGAAATCTTAGGCAAAACCCATTTTTGGCTTTCTATGATTGCGCTCAATGTTTTATTTTTTCCGATGCACTTTTTAGGCCTGGCCGGCATGCCAAGACGCATTCCCGATTATGCCTTAGAATTTGCCGATTTTAACCGCATTGCCAGCATTGGAGGATTTGTTTTTGGGGCGGCACAGTTGCTGTTCGTCTACATTGTCATTAAAACCATACGCGGCGGGAAGCCTGCAACGAATCAAGTATGGGAGGGTGCACAAGGACTGGAATGGACTATTCCATCGCCTGCGCCCTATCATAGTTTTCAATGAAATCCTTAATCAAACGCCTAGTGATTATCGCTATCCTCATGTTTGGATTTTCTTTTGCTTTGGTGCCCCTCTACAATGCCTTATGCAAAGCAACCGGTCTTAATGGCAAAGTGGATCTAAACAATGCAGCGCTTTTCAGTCGCTACAAAAATCCTGATCTACAGCGCGCACCCATTGTGGTGGAATTTGATAGCACGCGTAATCAGAACCTCGATTGCGACCTTACCCCCGAACACACCAGCTTATCGGTTATTCCAGGGGTCTTAACCCTGACAAGCTATAAAGCCAAAAATCGCACAAACAAAACCTTGCTCGTACAAGCCATTCCCAGTATTAGCCCAGGGCTTGCGGCCCAACATCTTAAGAAACTCGAATGTTTTTGCTTTAACCAGCAGATCTTGCAACCCGGCGAAGTAGTCTCCCTTCCCTTACGTTTCTGGTTAGAGCCTGAGATCCCCAGCACGGTGCATCGCCTGACCTTGTCTTATACTTTATTTGAGATCAAAAGTTTTGCTGCAGGTCATTCTTAAATCATGAGCGATCAACACCCCACCTATTACGTACCCGAGAAAAGTACCTGGCCCCTACTAGGTGCCGCAGGGCTTTTTTGCAGTGTATGGGGCATTGCGCGTTTACTGCATCACGCTTCTTACGCGCTGTGGCTTTTAGGGGCTGGCACGCTCATGATGGCAGGCATGATGGTGGGTTGGTTTCATCGTGTCATTCAAGAAAGCCAAGCAGGACTTTATAACCCCCAGATGGATCGTTCTTTTCGCTGGGGGATGGCTTGGTTTATCTTTTCAGAATTGATGTTTTTTGCAGCCTTTTTTGGGGTACTGCTCTATGCCAGAGTGTTAGCCGTACCCTGGTTAGGGGGCATAGGCCTTAAACTCTCTACCCACACTTTACTATGGCCATCCTTTCAGGCTGCCTGGCCTTTGCTTATAAATCCCGATCCTAGCCAATTTATAGGCCCCAAAGCGGCTTTAAGTGCCTTAGGGCTACCTGCCATCAATACCTTGGTACTGTTGTGTTCGGGGGTCACGGTCACCTTTGCACACTTAGCACTTAAGCGCGATCAGCGTGCCAAACTGATCGTTGGTTTGGTCATGACTATCATCCTGGGTCTTGGCTTTTTATCGTTACAAGCCTATGAATACCACCATGCCTATACCGAGCTGGGTCTTACACTGCATTCCGGTATTTATGGAGCCACCTTTTTTATGTTGACGGGTTTTCATGGCCTGCATGTAAGCATTGGTACCTTGATGCTGATTATTATTTGTTTGCGTTGTGTGAAAGGCCACTTTAGCCCGGAGCATCATTTTGGTTTTGAGGCAGTGGCCTGGTACTGGCATTTTGTCGATGTGGTGTGGTTATTGCTCTTTGTGTTTGTGTATTGGGTTTAATACAAAATAACCGCTTAAGGGACGCAGAGAATTCTAGGTTATTTATCGGATTTTTAATCAGTGTTGGCAGCCATTGATTTAAACACCCTAAAACTTGCGCCTAATACTTATGTGGACATAACACTCAGCGACTCAGCCTCTGATGTACTTTACCAGGTGAGCATCGCTGAAAAACAAGCTTATTTGTAAGTCTTGGGCCACATTAGAAAGCGTGATCAGTCCACCCACTCTGGTTCGTAGTGCTTCTACAAAAAGCGCTAAGATTTCTAATTGCCGTATCGATTCCGTATCGCGGATATCTTCCTTAATGATTCGCTCAAAACGCTCTTTATGCCAACGCTTTGCTTCTCGCGCATCATTTTGCAAAAAGGGCTCGGGAAAACCCCCTAATCGCAATAAACGTTCGTAGCCCTCTTCAAGACTGATCTCTGGCGGCAATTCATCAATCGTGAGTGGATGCAAACGCCAATAATGGTAACGCCCCATATAAGATCGCTTGCCGATGTTCATCTAAATCCCAACTTAAATATTCCATACTAGAAAAATGTTTTGAGCCGACAAACTTACTGAGGGTTGTTTTGCCGACTTGTCGTGGCCCACCCATAAAGACCATCTTCTTGGATAGATCCTTAATAATATATTTCGTATAAAATCGATCCATGGCTATTTTGTCCTACAGGTCAAATTGGTCATGACTGTTTTGTGGTATAGGGCAAAATGGTCAGGTTTGATAGGCCTCTAGGGCCATGACCGGTGGATGAAATAACCTTGCATCCCTCTTAAAGTAAAAATTTTGACAAAAACCCCTTCTTAATACAAAATTTTTGACATAATCGCTGTTTTGGGTGTTCTTATGCGAAAGATGCTCTAGCTAAAGCTTTTGATCTCTATCAAACCCTAGAACCCGGTATAGCACGTGCTATTTTTATCATGTTTGTGATTGCACTTGAAGCGTGCAATGCCTTTATGGATCCTTCGGAAGGGAAATTGCGATTTTGAGCCAGAAAAGAAAAGGCCCCACAACCTTTCGGTGTGAGGCCTTGAATCTTAGGCTGAAGTCTCAACCCAAACCAAAACCTTAGAAGTTATAAAAAACCCCAAGACTTGGGATGACGCTATTTCTTAAGCTTGCATAGATTGGTGTAGCCGTCTCTTCCGTTGGAAGCATCTCCCTAAACCTAGAAGTTTGCTCCCAAGCCACCATTGCCCGAATGCCAAAGCTATCGTTTTTATTTAAAGTATGTTGAATACCAACACCCGCCCGTGGAATCCACGTTCTTTTAGAAAAAATATTTTCAACATCCGCCGCAGGGATTATAGATACCACTTTTGTATGTAAGCGTCCCATACCAATAAAGCATAGACCCTGTAAACGATATTCTTCTGAAATAGGTAAAAAACCTGTAAGATTTGCATAGGGACCGCGAATAGTTGTTTTGGCTGCCATCTCAAGATCAGCATTTCCACCCAAGCGCTCACCAAAATAATGATCGCTGGGCGTAAGCAATCCACCGACATCTTGTCGACTGCTCTCATATCCCAACTCAAGCCCAAACCAAGGAAAATTAAAAGCAATATGCCCACTTCCCTGTATCATATGCGGCTTCGCTATTGTCCCTGGTGCACGATTTTTCTCAAACTTCATATAACGACTTTGTAAGTCAGCACCAACAGAGGTTGTAAATTGTCCTAAACCTTCAGAAAGATCAGCAGCATTTACAAGAAATGAAACTAACATCCCAAAGAAAAAAAGCACCCTGACTACGAATCGCTCCATCCAAGACCACTCCACTTAAGCTATAACCTATCCACACTGAATAGCACCTTTTCAGGTCTGTGTAAACCATTGTTGGCCACTATCTAATTCTACAATTGCCCTAAGCTGCCCAACGAAGTGTTTTGCTACTTTCTTCCAAACCGTGCCTTAGCAGACGCTATAGCAGCTGGTTTAAATCCTTGTTGTGCATCTAAGGTTGCCGCACTCATAGCGGGTAAAAACGCGGCTGGCGCTAAGCGAGCCAACTCATTT
>CAZFXA010000016.1:0-35581 GCA_964522825.1 uncultured Legionella sp. | reverse complement strand
AAACTGTAGACCAAAGATAATCATACAAATGCTACTTTTCATCTTAAATAGGTATAGCCGATTGGTGTAAGTGCACATTGAAAAAAATTAGTTAATTGATATTTAAGGATCGATTGAAAATGCGAATGGGGGGGTCCCATCGAAAAATCATTTTGGATGCAGTACCTGATGCGCCCACTTTACTCGGGTATTTTGACGAACCCACACCAGAAGAAACGCAAGATACTGCAACAACAGCTATCGTGTTTAGTCAAGCAACCCAAACGGTGACCGGTGGTATGTATAGAAATCATGGTGCTGCACATGCTACCAAACTAAATCCCGTTATCAAAATGATGCTTCGTGACATTTTTTTAAAGGCAGGGATCACCGAAGAACGATTAGCACTCTTTAGAACGGTAAAAGCAAGTTGTAAAGAACAGGGTATAGAACAACCTACGGTGGCACAGTTGCAGGCGGCCGTGGCTATTAACCCTCAAAATGAAAGGGTTGGGGTAAGACTCTAAAAATGCGACAATCCGCGCATTTCAATGCCCTCTTTGAAAAGAATGGGTTAAACAAAGTAAGGGGAATATTGAGCGTTTAAACCAACCTACCATGACATTGCTTGTACTTGCGCTTGGAACCACAAGGGCACTCGTCGTTACGCCCAATTTTAACCCCCTCGCGGGTATAGGGTGATGATTGAGCCTCCGCATTAGGCGTTGCAAGATCTGCGTTGGCTGCCTGCGCTGAGGCACTCGTGCTGGTCGCAGCGGGTAATTCTGCATGGGTATATTGCAAGTTTTTAGGCTCATGCTCACGCCATTGCTGATCAATGGTTTCTACATCGGACTGGCTTTTTATTTGGACGCGCATCAGCGTGCTAATACTTTCTCGCTTAATCGTTTCTAACATATCCGTAAACAGTAAAAAGGCTTCACGCTTATATTCTTGTTTGGGATCTTTTTGGGCATAGCCCCTTAAATGAATACTCTGCCTCATAGACTCCATTTCGGCTAAATGCCCGCGCCAGGCCAGATCGGTGGCACTCAAAAACACGGTTTTTTCTAAATGCCGCATGGGGTCTACACCCATTTCCGATTCCTTGCTCTGAAGTACCTGTCTAAACGCATTGAGTATACGCCTATGCAAAGCATCACTATCCAGGGAAGCATCTTGTTCGAGCCATGCGGCAATGGCCAAACTCAGCGCATAATCACGTTCCAAAGTACGCATGAGACCTTGAATATCCCATTGTTCCTCAAAAGAGCCCAGGGGTATATATTCCCTGACAACTGCCTCAATCACACTTTCAAGTACAGCTTGTACCATAGAACTGATATCTGCCGCTTCTAAGAGCTCATTGCGTTGTTGGTATATAATGCGACGCTGATCGTTGGCAACATCATCAAACTCTAAAAGTTGTTTTCGAATATCAAAATTGTGCCCCTCAACCTTGCGTTGTGCATTCTCCACGGCCCGTGTGACCCAAGGATGGGTTAAGACTTCGCCATCTTTAAGGCCTAATTTACGCAACAAGCCAGAGATATTATCGGACACAAAAATGCGAATGAGATTATCTTGCAAGGATAAATAAAAACGTGTGGAGCCCGGATCGCCTTGACGTCCTGAACGACCCCGCAATTGGTTATCGATACGACGTGACTCATGACGCTCTGTACCAATAATATGTAAACCACCCGCTTCAATCACAGCCTGATGACGTTGTTTCCAGGCCTCTTTTTCGGCTGCATCGGCATCTAAAGCTAACTTTCCGCCCAAGACAATATCCGTACCCCGACCTGCCATATTCGTGGCAATCGTAACAGCGCCTGGGCGCCCTGCATCGGCAATAATCTCTGCTTCTCGCTCATGCTGCTTGGCATTTAAGACCGCATGCGCAATACCTTTGCTTGTCAAAAGCTTGGATAAAAATTCCGATATCTCAATAGAAATGGTACCGACCAAGACGGGCTGTTTGCCTGCAACACATGCCAAGATATCTTGAATAATGGCCTCAAATTTTTCAGACTGGGTCGCGTAAATGAGATCGCCAAAATCTTGGCGCTGACTGGGTTTGTTACTGGGGATCACCAGCACTTCTAAGCCATAGATTTGTTGAAATTCATAGGCTTCTGTATCGGCCGTACCCGTCATACCCGATAATTTCTCGTACAATCTAAAATAATTCTGGAAGGTAATGGAGGCTAAGGTTTGATTTTCATTTTCAATTTTTACACCTTCTTTGGCTTCTACGGCCTGATGGATCCCATCCGACCAACGACGCCCTGGCATAATACGCCCCGTATGTTCATCGACAATGATGACTTGATCATCACGTACAATATAATCGACATCTTTCTTAAACAAAGCGTGTGCCTTAAGCCCGGCATAAATATGATGCATAATCGAAATATGTTGCACATCATATAAACTTTCACCTGCCTTTAATAACCCTTCTTTTACTAAAAGCGCTTCGATTTTTTCATGCCCTTCTTCCGTTAAAAAGGCTTGACGGCTTTTTTCATCCACACTGTAATCACCCGGACCGTCTTTTTCGATTTGGCGTTTTAGGCGAGGAATTATGTGATTAATATGTTCGTACAACTGGGAACTATCTTGATCCATCCCAGAAATAATCAAGGGTGTACGTGCTTCATCAATTAAAATAGAATCGACTTCATCCACCACTGCAAAATGCAAATCTCGCTGCACACGCTCTTCAGGTGAGAAAACCATATTGTCGCGTAAGTAATCAAAACCAAATTCATTATTGGTACCATAACTAATATCGGCACCATAGGCTGCTTGCCGCTCGGCCACAGTTAAACCATGTACCACCACACCGAGGCTAAGCCCTAAAAAGTCATAAATCGGTTGGTTCCAAAGTGCATCTCTTTTGGCCAGATAATCATTCACCGTGATTAAATGTACGCCTTTACCCGTCAGGGCATTCAAATACAAGGGTAAGGTCGCCACCAAGGTTTTACCTTCTCCGGTACGCATCTCGGCAATCTTTCCATCGTTGAGTGCCATCCCACCCAATAGCTGCACATCAAAATGGCGCATGCCCAATGTTCTTCTAGAAGCTTCTCGTACGGCCGCAAAGGCTTCGGGTAGCAAACTTTCCAGAGAAGCACCCGCTGCCCATCGTGCTTTAAATTCAGCTGTTTTAGCCTTCAAAGCAGCATCGGATAAAGCTACAAACCCCGGTTCTAGGGCATTGATTTGCAGTAGGGTCTTACGGTAGCGCTTGAGTAAGCGATCATTTCGACTACCGATGGTCTTTTTTAAAAAACGTGTGATGATCATAGCCATTCTCGCTTATTTATCTTAAAATCATAAGCATGAAACAACAGCTGTCCCATGCCCGTACATTTAATGAGGTTTTCAACCGATCACCCCATTTTTCCTCTATAGCGCCTCAGATTGACAAGCTTCGGATGCTCCATCAGCACCTTGCTGCATCGCTCGACCCTAAAGTGTTTCGACAATGCCAGGTTGCCGACTTTAAAAATGGCATCCTAACATTAGTCGTCTCATCGCCTGCGCTAGGTCATACCTTTCGTTTCTTAGGGACCGAGCTTGTAGAAAAACTCCGAAAAAAAGCCCCTTGGCAATCACTGAAAACCATTAAAACCTTGGTCCGTACACCTGAATCCTCAGCCTTGCTTCAGGATCCCTCGCAAGCCCCCAAGCCAAGCCTGGGACTTTGTGCGCAAAGCGCTCAACTACTACAAAGCATCGCCGCAACGATCCAGTCTATTCCCCTACAAAATGCCCTGCTCAGACTCAGTCAACACCTATCAAAAGGCTAAAGTAGCCTTTAGCTCGCAATCGCTGGATACAAATAGGTAATAGGCGAAGTACTTTGATCGGCAAAGGTTACAATTTCATAGGCAGACTTTTTAGCAAGCAAAGTCTTCAGTAAACGATTATTCAGGGTATGACCCGACTTAAAGCCACGAAAAGCACCAATTAAACCCGTGCCCAATAAATACATATCGCCTACGGCATCTAAAATTTTATGCTTAACCAATTCGTCTTCATAACGCAAACCATCTTCATTAATCACACGATAATCATCTAAAACCACGGCATTATTCAGATTACCACCCAAAGCTAAATTATTTGCTTTCAGCCATTCATATTCGGATAAGAAACCAAAGGTTCTAGCCCGACTGACTTCCTTCACGTAGGAAGTCGTCGAAAAATCGAGGCTAGCTTCCTGCACACTGTTCTTTAAAACGGGATGATCATAGTCGAGGGTAAAGGTAATCTTCAGCCCATTAAAAGGCTCTAAGCTCACCCATTTGTCTCCATCTGAAACGGTTACTTTATGTTTAATCCGTAAAAAACGCTTAGGTGCCTCTTGTTCTAAGATACCGGCTGATTGCAGCAAGAATACAAAGGGTCCCGCACTGCCATCCATGATAGGCACTTCGGAAGCACTTAATTCAACCACCACATTATCGATCCCTAATCCCGCCATGGCAGACAATAAATGTTCCACGGTTGAAATGCGCACACCATCCTTCACAAGGGTGGTCGACAAGGTTGTATCCCCGACATACTCAGTCGTCGCAGGAATCTCAAGCACAGGGTTTAAATCGACCCGGCGAAAAACAATGCCTGCATTAATCGGCGCAGGTTTTAGGGTTAAAAACACACGCTCACCCGTGTGCAAACCAACACCCATAGCCCGTATAACGTTCTTCAGCGTTCGCTGTTTAATCACACTCAGCACCCTCAATAGGAGCCCGACGTCGTAAGAAAGCAGGTATATCAAGGAAAGGATAATCCACACCGGGTTCCACGGCATCTACTGTACGCTTGGTACCAAGTCCCTGTCGACGCGCAAAAGCTCTTTGAGGCTCATGATTCTGCGTAGGCAAAACACTTGCAGCACCCGAACGCGCGGAGGATCCCAAGATACCTGACGATCCGACTTTACCTAAACCTGTGGCAACTAAAGTAACCCGTAAAGCACCGTCTGTCATGGTGGGATCAATGACCGTTCCTACAATGACCGTGGCATCTTCGGAAGTAAAGCTCTTAATGGCATCACCCACTTCCTCAAACTCTGCAATCGACAAATCCTGACCTGCGGTAATATTCACCAAAACACCCCGCGCACCGGATAAACTCACATCATCCAAAAGCGGACTGGCTATAGCAGCTTCTGCAGCCAGACGTGCACGATTTTCACCTGTCGCAACGCCCGTACCCATCATCGCAGCGCCCATTTCGGACATGACGGTTCGAACGTCTGCAAAATCGACGTTAATTAAACCAGGCCGGGTAATCAATTCGGAAATACCCTGTACGGCATCTAAAAGAACATTGTTCGCTACACTAAAAGCTTCTAAGAGCGTGACACCCTTACCCAGAACACTGAGTAATTTTCGATTGGGAATGGTAATCAAGGAATCCACAACCTGGCTTAATTGTTGTATGCCCTTTTCTGCATAATCCATACGCTTTTTCCCTTCGAAAGGAAAAGGCATCGTCACAACCGCCACTGTTAGCGCACCCAATTCTTTGGCAATTTCTGCCACAACAGGCGCTCCGCCAGTACCCGTACCACCACCCATACCGGCGGTTACAAAAACAAGATCAGCACCTTCCAATACTTCACGGATCCGTTCACGATCTTCCAAAGCGCTCTGGCGACCAACTTCTGGATTCGCACCCGCACCTAACCCTTTGGTAATGGTCACCCCGAGTTGTAAAATAATACCGGCTAGATCATCTTCGAGTGCTTGCCTGTCGGTATTGGCGCGGATGAATTCCACACCTTGGATATTCGCGCTTAACATATGACGGATGGCATTGCCGCCACCACCGCCTACGCCAATTACTTTTATGACTGCATTTTCTGGTAAATTATCCATTAATTCAAACATTGGAGGCGCTCCTCTACACTAAACACTAAAAATGTCCCCTAAACCAATTGCGCATGCGACCCCAAAGGCCACGGCCATGCATCACAGGATCTTCGCGTGATTCGGTACGATTCGTTTCTGATCGTATCCCATAACCATAACGCAATAATCCAATCGCAGTGGCATACACAGGATTGCGCACCACATCTGTCAATCCACTTACATCGCGTGGAACGCCTAAGCGCACTGGCAATCGAAAAACCTCCTCCGCCAATGCCACTACACCGGGCATTCGTGCACTACCGCCTGTTAAGACAATACCCGAACCCAGACTATCTTCTAATCCATGACGATTGATTTCTGCTTGCACGAGCACAAACAGTTCCTCCAATCGAGGCTCTACAAAACTGGCTAAAGTTACCTGCGAAAAAGAACGCGGGACTCTATCGCCCAGCGAAGGGACCTCGAACATTTTTTCTGCATCGGCCAGCTCTTCTAAAGCACAACCATATTCCATTTTAATGCGTTCTGCATGCTGCGTCGGTGTTTTTAAGGCCACAGCAATATCGTTTGTTACTTGATCGCCTGCAACGGGAATGACGGCGGTATGCCGAATCGCACCCTTCACAAAAATAGCAATATCGGTGGTTCCTCCACCGATATCCACCAAGCAAACCCCTAAGTTTTTTTCATCGTCGGTTAAAACTGCTTCACTGGAAGCCAGCTGTTCTAAGACCAGTTCTTCGACGGCCACATCTGAACGCCCAATACATTTAATAATTTGCTGGGCCGCACTTAAAGCACCGGTCACCATATGCACCTTAGCTTCTAGGCGTACGCCCGACATACCCAGCGGTGTTCGAATGCCCCCTTCGTGATCGATAATAAATTCCTGAGGTAGCACATGCAAAATTTTCTGATCAGCCGCAATGGCAACCGCACGGGCTGCATCGACCACACGTTCCACATCACCCACACTCACTTCTTGATCCCGAATAGCTACGATACCATTGGAGTTAAAACTACGAATATGATTGCCCGCAATGCCGGTAAAGACCGAGTGGATGCGACAACCCGCCATCGCTTGTGCATCTTCAAGTGCCTGCTGCACCGATTGTGCGGTGGAATCCATATTGACCAGCACACCTTTTCGAAGACCTTTGGAAGGACGTATACCGACGCCAATGACATCGAGCTTTCCCATTTCATCCACAGTGGCAACCAAGGCAGCAACTTTAGCGGTACCAATATCAAGGGCAGCAATGGTTCGTTTATTTTTCTCCATCACGATTTTTCAGAACCCCCTGTTTTCCAAGCAACAGCCAAACCATTACTGTAACGCAAGTCGACCCTTGCAATCTGCGCATGCTTTGCGCCTAAGCTATGTTGGTAAGCTAAAACGAAACGATTCATACTTTCGTCAAAACCACTCTTGCCCAGTATAATAGCCATCTGGTTATTAAGCACCATTTGCCAAACATTCGGCGTAACAAACTCGAGCGTTTGTACGCTTAAACCAAGCGGCGCTAAATAACTTAAAAGCCTTAGATATTTTTCTAACATCTCTTTTGCCTGATCCTTAGGCCCCACAAAAGTCGGTAGTGTAGCAGCTATCGTCTGCGCTGCGGGATAAAAAATAAGGCCCTCGGTACTCAGAACGCCCTTATCACCCCAGCGGGCCTGTGCAACCTGTTCCTCAAGCACTAAACGCACCTTATCAGGCCATACACGACGTACATCTACCTGTTTTACCCAAGGCAAATACGCCAGGGCATCGCGCATAGCACGTACATCCAAGGCAAAAAAGCCCTGTGCCAGAAACGGCTTGGCTGTGGCTTGAATCTCAGATTCGGTACAATGCAAAGGTACACGACCGACTTCCAAAACCTTTAAAGGAAAATGTGCTGGGTCGCGTGTTCGTAGCACGAAAGTACTGATAACAACTAGCAAAGCAGCCAGCGACACATAAAACGACAGCCGTCGTATCCAAACAGACATTTATTACTTAAGTTTCCAGCTTAATACGAGCACTTTAAAACCAGCAGCGATTGTATCTGATTTGTGTGTATTTAGCACGTGGGCAGGTTGCGTGTAGGTCCCCCTGCTTTGGTCGCTATTCCAAATAATGCTTCAGCGTCCTAGAAATGGGCTAAGCGCTGATCTTCCACTTCCCACTTGAGCATTTTCCCACTTTAAGCTACACTGCAATTCAAAGATTCGATATCAGCCTTGGAGTACAGATTATGTTACCCAGAATGGTTAGACCCGATGCCAAAGGAAGAATTACTTTAGGACATTTAGCCGACGGTATCAGTGGCTTTAGCATTAGCACCACGAGCGATCACAAGATTATCCTAGAACCTTATACTGAAATTCCAGCCAGGGAAAAATGGCTTTTTGATAACAAAGCAGTGCTAGCAAAATTAAAACAAGGTATTAAAGATGCCGCAACAGGCCGCGTATCTAGCAAAGGAAGTTTTGCACAATTTGCTGCTGATGATAAAAAATAATGTTCAAGCTCCTATTTTCTGCACAAGCCGACGCTGATTTTGAGCTTCTAGAAATGAATAAAAGCCTTTTGAAACGCTTTAAAGCAGTCCAAAAAACGCTAGGCTATTTAGAAACCAATCCTCGTCATCCCAGCCTTAATACACATAAATACCAATCTATCAAAGGACCACAAGGAGAAGAAATTTTTGAAGCCTATGCTGAAAATAAAACACCTGCTGCCTATAGGATCTTTTGGTATTATGGTCCTAGCAAAAATCAAATAACCATTTTGGCAATTACACCGCATCCATAATTATGTATTTACACATAAGTTCTGGTTTCAGACATTGACACCTAAACGATGGCGACGTTAGTATGCAAACATAAGCAGACCTATCAAGCATGCCACTCCCCCACTATAAAGGAGATTTAAAGATAACCCACCGGAATCTGTATAATGCTTGGCCGAATCCATTCGATACGCTCGGCATTGTTAATAAGAATCCCAAAAGGACAATGATGTTCTTGCACAAAAACTTCCAAGTTTTTTAAGCTTTTTAGCTGAACACTAGCGCCATATTTAATCTCAACAGGTAAAACCCCAAACTCTCCCTGCAAAACCAAATCGATTTCTGCGCCATTGCGTGTTCGGTAGTGATAGCCTTGCCAATTGGTGATAAAACTTGCTTGAAGCCCTTTATGAATTTCTTCTATCACGAAACATTCAAAAGAATGACCTAACATTGGATGCATTTGTAGGCTTTCTTTATCGGCGATGCGTAATAAATAATGCTGAAGGCCACTATCGGCTATATAACCTTTAGGCATCTTAATCACGCTTTTGATGACATTGCGTTCAAAGCTTGGCAAACTTCTCCACAGAAAAGTGCCTTCAATAATTTTCAAATACTCTCTAACGGTGCCTTCGCTGATTTCTACGGATTGCGCGATATTGTTTTTATTTAAAATGGTACCTGAAAGCTGGCATAACATCTCCAGAAAACGACGATAAGCCACACGGTTTATTTTAGGAAACAACTGAACAATATCACGATTAATATAAGTATCTCGATAATTTTCCATCCAGAATTTAAAGAAGGTTCTATCTTTTAATGCAGGCTCGGGATAACCACCATACATAAAAAAATCCATGATTTCCGTATTTGTGAAAGGTTGATGGTCCAAAAGTAAGTGATTGAATGTTTCACGTGTCATGGCCTGTGTGCCATAACTAAACAATTGATAGAAAGGACTTAAGGGTGCTTGGTAAAATTCATTGGCTTTAAGAGGCGCCATCTCTAAAACAGCTATTCTACCCGCCAAAGACTCCGAAATGTTTTTTAACAATAAAGGACTCGAAGAGCCTGTTAAAATAAAGCGACCTTTGATCTCAGGTTTTTCATCACAAATACCACGCAATATTTTGAACAAGTCTGGAAATTGCTGTGCTTCATCGATAATTAAATGATCTGGATACTCTTTAAAAAAATAACTGGGATCGTAGGCTATTTTCTCCCAATGCTCAGGCTTTTCTAAATCAAAATAAGTCCAATCAGGCGCCAATTGATGACTAAAGGTGGTTTTACCACACTGACGAGGTCCTAGAATTGCGACAACTGGAAATAATTCCAGTAATTTTAGAGCTTTTTCGTAAAGATTACGCTTTAATTTATGCATATTCGTAGGATACGTACGAATTGGAGTGGTGTCAAGGTATACTTCGATGGATCTTACCCCTTTAAGGGGAATTAAAATTTCATCAACAATTCAAAAGACCCCTGGGTCTCTGTAGGACGAATACTCGCCTCGCTATTGTAAACCAAAGGATCATTCTTAATACCATGCCCAAAGGCCTCGCATTTAAAAACAGGTATCGTTGTTTCTTTAGCAAAACACGCTAAGGCAAAAAGTACATCGGTTTTCTTGGGATCGTTTTCTTCAAACTGACCTAATACAATAGCCTTAACGCCCTTAAAAACACCAGCCTGTCGCAACTGTGTGAAGGCACGATCAAGCTTATACCCGGGTTCAGAGGTGTCTTCCAAAAAGAGAATTTTATCTTGACTCTGTATTTGCCAAGGGGTGCCAATACTGGTTTGCACAAGGGTGAGATTACCGCCCGTTAAAAAACCTTTCATTCGCTTTAAAGCCTCTGCCCGCGCATTCATGGGTCGTAGATTTTCAATGGTACTTTGCTTGGCACCCGCAACAATTGAGGCAATTTTCAAGAAATTATCAGGATCTTGCTCAGGTTTTAAAAGCGCTTGCAGACCCGATCCATGAATCGTTTTCCAACCCCAGTTTTGTGAAAAGAATAAGTGTAGGGCTGTCATATCGCTAAAACCAATAAAATATTTTGGGTGCTTGGGCTTAGACAATCGGCTTAGATCTTTAATAAGCCTTGCACTGCCATAACCACCACGCAATGACCATACGATCGCTTGCTTTTCTTGATTGAAAAGCGCTTTTTTTAATAAAAACAATCGTTTTTGATCGGTATGGGCCAGATAGACTCTCTCACCGCCGATGATAGCTTCAGGTATATGAATATTTAAATTGACAGTACGCAGTTTTTGCAGGTTGGCTGCAGGCACGCCCGAAGCTGGTAAAACGCCCTCAATCGTTTTATCTGCAAAGATCTGCTGAAAAGAAGGATCGTCTAAAGCTGCATTATAAGGCTCTTTCATAAAAATCATGTAATCTATCGTTTAAAATCCCAAAAACCGTACCTCAGGCTCCAAAAATACCTGATGATCGCGCAACACCGTGGCCTGTATATGGCTGATTAAATCGTAAACATCTGTGGCCGTAGCCTTACCTTCGTTAATAATAAAATTAGCATGCTTTGTTGATATAACGGCATCCCCTTGGCGCGCACCTTTAAGATGAGAGGCCTCAATCAACCGACCCGCGTAATCGCTAGAAGGATTTTTAAACACAGAACCACCACTAAAAACACCGATAGGCTGTGTTTGATTGCGTGTTCGTAGTAACTCTTTTATTTTTTGCGCAATCAGGGTCGGATCACCCCCACCTCCAAAATGAAAATAGCCTGCCACAAACCATTCATCATGCGGCGCGATAACCTGACGATAGTGAATGCGGTAATCCTTCGCGGGTCGGCTATAGCATTGACCGTGCCTATTGATCACTTCGACTTGTAAAACATGCTGCCAGGTTTCATCCCCCCAGGCGCCTGCATTCATGGCCAAAGCCCCACCGATCGTACCGGGGATCCCGGCAAAAAATTCGGCATGGATCAAACCTTGTTGCGCACAAAATTTGGCCACTTGTGCACAGGGAACCCCCGCTTCTATACGTAAGGCTTTGCTTTGTTCTAGCGGGTCGATATCTACCCATTGTATGGGCGCGCCTCCCTGAAGCCTATGGGTTGCAGAACCTAATAAATGAATCACTGTGCCAGGCAACCCTTTATCGCTAATCAACACATTGCTGCCCAAGCCTAAAAAGGTGATGGGTTCATCGGTAGGACGAGAGGCCAAAAAAATGGCCAGATCGGCCGGATCGCTGGGCCTATAATACACTTCTGCAGGCCCGCCGATATGCCAAGCCGTATAAGGTGCTAGCGGTTCATTGTATTGTAGAACGCCCTTAAAATGAATCATACCCGTGATGCAACCGTTTCAACCATCGTGTGAACACTGGGCTTAAAATGCCAGGTAGGATGATTATGAAGGCTTAAGCCTTCTGTCATCAGCTCGCCCACCAATCCACTGATATCGCCTGCACCCTGCATTAATAAAACATCATTAGGTTCTAAAACATCGGCCAAGATTTTGAAAACTTCCTGTTTATCTGACACAAAAATAGGTTCCAAACGACCCCGCGTTCGAATACTAAAGGCCAACGCACGACCATCGGCCCCTTGAATGTGCGCTTCACCCGCTGAATAAACATCTAAAAGAATTAATACATCGACCGTTGACAATATTGAAACAAAATCCTCAAAAAGTGCCTTGGTGCGGGTATAACGATGGGGTTGATAGACCATAACCAAACGTTTATGTGGCCAACTCGCCCGCATCGTTTCTAAAACAACCTGGATCTCTTTGGGATGATGTCCATAGTCATCGATCACTAAAACTTCTTGATGCGAGGCACGCGCCGCTTCTAAAGTCCCCACCCGCTGGAAACGTCGCCCCACACCCTGAAAATGTAAAAGAGCGCTTTGTATACTCTCATCCGACAGCCCTTCTTCGGTCGCCACGGTAATAGCTGCCAGCGCATTCAGCACATTGTGTTTTCCAGGGAGATTTAAAGTAATAGCGAGTGGTGTACGATCTTTTCTGATAACCGTAAAAAAAGACTGACCTTCCTTTTGGCTAAAATCGATAACACGCACAGAAGCTTCTTCAGAAAAACCATAGGTGATAAAAGGTCTATCAACTTTGGGTAAAAGTGCATGTATTTCCGGATCATCTACACACAAAACAGCCAACCCATAAAACGGTAGGCATTGTAAAAAATGCAAGTAGGCTTTTTTGAGCACATTAAAATCATTTTGATAATTTTCTAAATGATCGTGATCAATATTAGTGACCACTGCGATCATAGGCATCAAATGCAGAAAAGAGGCATCGCTCTCATCGGCTTCAGCCACAAAATACTGACCCGCACCCAAACGCGCATTGGAGCCACAACGATTAAGGACTCCACCAATCACAAAGGTAGGATCTAAATGGGCTTCGGCCAAAAGACTGGCAACTAAGCTGGTGGTGGTCGTCTTACCATGAGCACCCGCAATGGCAATACCCTTTTTAAAACGCATTAATTCGCCAAGCATATTGGCTCTTTGCACCACAGGAATTCTTCTTTCGATCGCGTGCAACCATTCTACATTATCAGGTGCAATCGCACTGGAGATCACCACAACATCACAGTGATCAACATTACTTGCCTCATGTTTAGCACTAATCACAGCACCCAATTTAGATAAACGCTGTACCATCGCATTATTCGCTGTATCAGAACCACTTATTTTGTAGCCAAGGGTGAGTAAAACTTCAGCGATACCGCCCATGCCTGCACCACCGATACCTATAAAGTGTACCGCGCGAATTCTACCTAAACTTAATGTGTTACCGTTGAACATTTAATAACTCCTCACAAACAGCCCCTACGCTTAAGCGCGCATCGCGTTTCGATACCGCATACGCAGCGATTGCCATCGTGCATAATAATGCTGGTTTTTCCAACAAGTCGCCTAATATTTTTACAAGATGCTCTGGACTGAGATCCGACTCATTGATTAATCGTGCAGCACCTGCTGCCTCTAAAAAACAAGCATTGTAACGCTGATGATCATCCACCGCAAAGGGAAAGGGCACGAGTATACTCGCAACACCAACGGCTGCAAGCTCTGCAATCGTGAGTGCCCCTGCACGACACAGGACAATATCGGCCCAGGCATAGGCGGCAGCCATATCATCGATAAAAGGATCGATACGCGCAACGACTCCTGCCTGTTTATAGGCAAGAAGCGTGCTTGTTTCTGCCAAACGCCCTGTCTGATGCCAAATCAAAGGACGCTTATTCACGGGTAAAATCGCTAAGGCCTTTGGGCAACAATGGTTTAATATACGCGCCCCTCGACTGCCACCCACGATCAAGAGCTTCAAAGGCCCTTCCCGCTGTTGGAAGCGCTGGGTAGGATGGATGCATGCCAAAAAAGCTTGGCGTACAGGGTTCCCGGTATAAAGTGCCTTGACAGCGCTTTTGAAACTGCGAGGAAACCCTTCTAAAACTTTGGCAGCAAAGGGTGCTAAACAACGATTGGTCGTGCCTGCCACGGCATTTTGCTCGTGTATGACAAGCGGTATACCTAAAAGCCAAGCGGCTAAGCCACCGGGTCCTGATACAAAACCACCCATGCCTACCACCAAATGGGGTTTGAGTCGGTGTAGGATTTTCAAGGCTTGCCCTAATGCTATCAATAACTTTAGTGGTGCTCTTAGCCAAGCAGCCCAACCCTTACCCCTTAAACCCTCGATACTGATGGTATGCAGTGTCAAACCTGCTTTGGGAATAAGCTCGGCTTCGAGCCCCTTTGTGGTACCCAGCCATGCAACCGTCCAGCCTTTTTCTTGTAGATAATCGGCTAAGGCCAAGCCTGGAAAGATATGCCCGCCCGTCCCACCAGCCATAATGCATACCGCATTTTCGACTGTATTCACCGTGCCTTAAACCCAAGCTCAAACTGGATCCGTAAAATAATGCCCATTGCTAAAAGCATGGCGACCAGGCTATTCCCGCCATAACTAATAAAAGGCAAGGTGAGACCTTTGGTGGGTAAAATACCTACATTCACACCCATGTTGATAATCGCTTGCAGACCAATCCATAAAGCGACCCCATAAGCAAGATAACCCGCAAAAAGCTTACCGCTATTGATAGCCCTTTTACCCACCTTTAAAATGCTGTACACTAACACGCTAAACAATAATACGACCAAGGATACACCCATAAAACCCCATTCTTCAGCCAAAACCGCACAAATAAAATCGGTATGAGGCTCCGGTAGATACAAGAGTTTTTGCACACTATTCCCTAAACCAGCCCCCCACCAAGAACCTTTTCCAAAAGCGATTAACGATTGTGTGAGTTGATAGCCTGTTTTAAATTGATCGCTCCAGGGATCTAAAAAAGCAGTCAACCGTTGGAGACGATAGGGCGAACTAAAAATTAAAAGACCCATACCACTGAGCGTTACAAGGCCTAATACCAGGAAAGGACGCAAAGGTGCGCCGCCTAAAAACAACAAGCCTAGCACGGTACTCACCATCACAAAGGCTGCACCAAAATCAGGCTCTAGTAGTAAGAGCCCACAGACGACGGCTAAAAGCATCAGGGGTTTTAGACAAGCGCGCAGAGGTCCCTGTCGCTTGATATGTTCTACGACCAATGTATGTGCTGTATACAGGATAAAACTCAGTTTGGTGATCTCGGACACTTGAATAGAAATAGGCCCTATAAATAACCAACGTAGACTGCCATTCACCGGCCGACTCACCCCTGGCAACAACAGAAGGGTTAATAAGAGCACATTGCCTAACAACAAGGGCAGTGCCGCAAGCCGCCAGAAGGATAAAGGTATATATGTGACACACACACAGACGAGCAGGGCAAACAAAACATAGAGTGCATGACGACTGGCAAAATACCAAGTAGAGAGCCCTAGATCCTCTGCATAAGACAAAGAAGCTGAGCTCACCATAACCAAGCCTATCCCTAGAAGCAACAGTACCGAGAGTAACAACCAAGGATCGTAGGCTTGCTGATCCTGCCTGTGTGCTTGAGTATTAGCTGACCATTTTCTCAAAACGGAAGTTACCACTGTCTAATCCAACACGCAGGGTATCCCCCGGCAACCACTGTGCACTTAATAAGGCCTCAGCCAAGGGATTTTCCAAATACTGTCTTATGGCACGCTTTAAAGGGCGGGCCCCATAGACCGGATCGTACCCTATTTCAGCCAGGTGTTCCAGTGCTTCCTCGGACATTTCAAGCCCCACATCCTGTGCCTTGAGCCGCGCTTTTAGATGCTCTAACTGAATCAACGCAATACGAAGAATGGCTTTCTTGTTCAGTGCGGAAAAGACCACGATATCGTCAATACGATTGATAAACTCGGGTCTAAAATGCTGGGATACCACCTCCATCACAGCCTGCTTCACTTGATCATAACCGGCTGTTTTGGGTTTATCCTGCATTTCTTGAATGAGAGAGGATCCCAAATTAGAAGTCATCACAATCACCGTATTTTTAAAATCAACCGTTCGACCATGCCCATCGGTTAAACGACCTTCATCCAATACTTGTAGCAATAGATTAAAAACATCGGGATGCGCTTTTTCAATTTCATCCAATAACAAAACACTATAGGGTTTGCGGCGCACAGCTTCGGTTAAATAACCACCCTCTTCATAACCCACATAGCCTGGGGGCGCACCCATTAAACGCGCCACGGAATGCTTCTCCATAAATTCTGACATATCAATACGCACCATTGCCTGCTCGGTATCAAACAAAAAGGCAGCCAATGCGCGACACACTTCGGTCTTTCCAACCCCTGTGCTGCCTAAAAACAGAAAGGATCCCACCGGACGATTGGGGTCTGACAAACCTGCACGAGAACGCCGTACGGCAGAAGCTACAGCCTCTAAGGCCTTGGTTTGTCCCACCACACGCTGTTCTAGATGTTCTTCCAAATGAATGAGCTTTTCGCGTTCAGCTTCTAACATCTTACGTACGGGAATACCCGTCCAGCGTGCGACCACTTCTGCAATTTCCTGCTCAGTCACTTTGTTGCGCAATAAAGTAAAGGTGCTTTCCACGCGAGAGGCCTCGCTCAAGCGCTTTTCTAAATCGGGAATGCGTCCATATTGCAACTCTGACATTTTTGCAAAATCACCCATTCTAAGCGCAGCATTTAAGTCGACTTTACATTGCTCTAACGCTGCACGTAACCCTTTAACACCGGTGAGCGATGCTTTTTCTCTTTTCCAAATCTCTTCCATTTTTTGGTAATCTTTGTCAAGATTTGCAATTAAAGCTTCTAAATCGTGCAGACGTTTTTTAGAGGCTTCATCCGACTCATGACTTAAAGCCTCTCGCTCGATTTTATACTGAATTAAACGACGCTCTCGTTTGTCCATTTCAACCGGTTTCGAATCAATTTCCATGCGAATACAACTGGCAGCCTCGTCGATTAAATCGATCGCTTTATCGGGTAACTGCCTAGAACTAATATAACGATGCGATAAGGTGGCTGCGCTCACAATGGCAGGATCGGTAATTTCGACCCCATGATGCAATTCATAGCGTTCCTTCAGACCGCGTAAAATGGCAATACTGTCGGCCACCGAAGGTTCATCCACCATCACGGGTTGGAATCGACGCTCTAAAGCCGCATCTTTTTCAATCTGTTTGTATTCATCGAGGGTTGTAGCACCCACACAATGTAGCTCTCCACGGGCTAAGGCTGGCTTTAACATATTGCCTGCATCCATCGAACCCTCTGCTTTGCCCGCACCGACAACTGTATGAAGCTCGTCAATAAACAGGATAATTTCACCTTCTTGTTTGGCAAGATCCTGCAGTACAGCTTTGAGACGCTCTTCGAAATCGCCTCGAAATTTTGCACCGGCAATTAAAGCACCCATATCTAAGGACAAAATGCGTTTATTTTTTAAAGTATCCGGCACTTCGCCATTCACAATCCGTTGCGCTAACCCTTCAACAATCGCAGTCTTTCCCACACCCGGCTCACCAATCAACACCGGATTGTTTTTGGTGCGACGTTGTAAAACCTGTATAGTGCGGCGAATTTCATCATCTCGCCCTATCACAGGATCGAGTTTTCCGCTTCCCGCGCGTTCTGTCAGATCGACTGTATATTTTTTAAGGGCTTGACGATGTTCTTCTGCATTGGGATTATCCACCGATTGTCCTCCTCGTAAATCGCTAATAGCCTGTGTGAGTGCTGGTGCCTGAAGACCGGCTTTTTTAAGTAGTGCCCCTAAACTGCCCTCTTCTTGCATTGCCGCCAATACAAATAATTCGCTGGATAGATACTGATCCTGACGTTCCTGGGCCAATTTATCGGCTTTGTTTAAGAGACGAATCAGATCATTCGAAAGCTGTATATCATGCGATCCACCTACAATGTGTGGTAGTTGATCCATACTTTGTTCGAGACTGGCCTGCAGTTTTTGAAGATCAATATTCAAGGCCTTTAACAGTGCAGAAACCGTACCCTGTGCCTCGTTCAATAAGGCTCTCATCACATGCACGGGCTCGATGGCTGGATTATTTTTGCCGACTGCCAGCGACTGTGCATCGCCTAAAGCAGACTGAAAAGAATGGGTTAACTTATCTGCACGCATAGAGAGCTCCTTACTTTTCGATACCCACTACATGTGGTTTCTACAACATACTTTCAAGGGGGGGCTAACCAAATCATTGTCGCCATCCGCCCAGTAACACCCAAACGCCGATAAGAATAAAAGCGTGGGTCTGCATACGTACAATAATCCCCACCGCTAATAGCATTTGCACAAAGCCCTAAGTCTTTTAAACGCTTGCGCGCCAAAGCATAGAGATTGCAATGCCATTTGTCTGTGCCCGTTTTTACAAAACCTATGGCATGTTCATCGGCTTTAAAAGAATCGAAAACCGCTGCACCCACTTCATAATGCTTCACACTCATGGCAGGGCCCAGCCAAGCCATCAGATTTTCAGGATCGATCATAAGACGTTCTACAGTTGCTTCTATAATCCCGGCACACAGACCACGCCACCCTGCATGTAGGGCCGCCACTTTCGTTCCAGTACGATTACATAATAATACAGGCAGGCAATCGGCTGTTAAAACCGCACACACTTGCGCGGGTTCAAAAGCCACTGAGGCATCGGCTTTGGGCAACACAGAATCTTCTAAAGCGCTTTGGACAAGGCCTGCAGGGTGATCAAGCACACAGGTACCATGCACTTGCGTTAACCAAAAAGGCTCTGCAGCTAATGCTGCTTCGACAGCTAAAAGCCTACGGTTCTGCCGCACAAGCAAAGGATCGTCCCCCACATGTGAAGCTAGATTTAATCCTTGATAAGGACCCTGGCTGAAGCCACCCAGACGCGTTGTCGTAAACGCTCGTACAGAAGCAGGTGCAACCCAAGAGGGTGTTATCCAAGATCTTCGAGCATTATCTTGCATTTTGCATGCCCCTCATCCGGCCCTTCGGGCCACCTGCTCCCCTAACGGGAGCAGGACTAACTTCGACGCCGATGGCAGCCGGTTTTACAATTGTTCAGCAAACGCCGTTAGAAAAATAGCAACACCCTCGGTGGTAGGCTGCATAGCATTATCACCTGTCTTCCAACCTGCAGGACACACTTCACCATGCGCTTCATGGTATTGCAGTGCATCGCTTAAACGTAATAATTCGTCAATGTTACGACCAATCGGTAAATCGTTCACAACTTGTGCACGTACAATGCCGGATTTGTCGATTAAAAAGGCTGCACGAAGGGCAACGCCTGCTTCTGGATGCTCAACGCCATAAGCCTGACAAATGCGATGTTGAATATCCGCCACCAAGGTATAACGAACGGGACCAATGCCCCCAGCGTTCACCGGTGTATGGCGCCAAGCCTGATGGGTAAATTGGGAATCAATCGACACCCCAATCACTTCGACCTGGCGTGCTTTAAATTGATCGATACGCCTATCCAGGGCTAACAATTCGGAGGGACACACAAAAGTGAAATCCAAGGGATAAAAAAAGACTAAACCATAACGACCCTTCAGCGCTTGCGAAAGCTGAAAAGACTCTACCATCTGGCCATCCCCTAAAATAGCCGCCGCATTAAAATCGGGCGCTTGTCTACCCACTAAAACAGTCATACGATTTCCCCTCTAAAATAGTCCTGTATTGGCGGAGATTGTACCACAGCACCTGCAAGATTTTATGGTAGGATAATATTATTCAGGAGAAACAATGTTAGTTGATAAACAAAAAGCAATGGCTTTAGGCCTATCCGTACTTGATATAGAGTCTAAGGCTATTCTGAACCTGAAAAAAAGGATCGATCAATCCTTTGTCGATCTCTGCCAAGCCATTTTAGACTGTCAGGGCCGAGTGATTGTCATGGGTATGGGTAAATCGGGGCATATTGGCAAAAAAATCGCCTCCACCCTGGCGAGTACAGGAACACCTGCTTTTTTTATACACCCTGCAGAAGCCGCCCATGGTGATCTCGGCATGATTACAAAAAACGATCTCGTGATAGCCCTGTCCTACTCCGGCGAGACTGAAGAACTCATGAATATTTTGCCACGCATTCAAGGCTTAAATAGCCAGATAGCAGCCCTGACCGGATCGGATCAGAATAGTCTGGCACAGTATGCCAGCATCCATATTACCATCGATATACAACAAGAAGCCTGCCCTCTGGGCCTGGCCCCGACGGCAAGCTCCACAGCGCTATTGGCCATGGGTGATGCCCTTGCGCTGGCTGTCTTGGATGCACGTGGTTTCACTGCGGAAGATTTTGCCCATTCTCATCCGGGAGGACGTTTAGGTAAACGTTTGCACGATAGCCCTCAAAAAGGCCCCGTATGAAAACGGCTGTACGCTCTAATCCCTGGTTCAGTGTTCTCTTAGCCCTTATCACCCTCATGGTTTTATATTTTTTCAACGATCATCAATCCCCGATTCAACAGACACACAAACGACCGCAGGAATATATGAAGCGTATTGTGATGCACGATTTTACAGAAACGGGCTCGCTTAAACAAACACTCGAAGCAGATACCTGGGCGTATAGACCCGAAAAGCAACAATCGATCCTTGAAAAACCCCATCTGACCGTTTACAAAACAGAGGGACTCTGGAAAGTTCAAGCTGAACACGGTCTGATCACGCAACCAAACCTGGGTAAGATTACGCTGATTACCCTACAACATCATGTACAACTAGAACGCCCACCCACTGAACAGCTCACTGCCCTTCGTTTAGAAACTTCGATGCTACAGTACGAACCTAAAACCGACACAGCGCACAGTGATGCATTTGTCACCATTAAAAAACCCGGATTGCAGATCAGTGGTTGGGGACTGGATGCTTCTTTTCATCCTGAGTCTTTAGCTTTGCGCAAAGATGTTCACACTACTTATCATTCTAACTACTGAGTCAGCATAAGGACTATTATTATGGATACCAACCATACCCTAGCCGTTCATGCCATTAGTAAGCGCTACAAAAATCGTTTAATCGTCGATAACTTTTCTCTGCATATCAAGGGTGGAGAAATCGTGGGGCTTTTGGGGCCCAATGGTGCCGGTAAAACCTCTTGTTTTTATATGATGTTGGGTTTAGTGCAAACGGATAGCGGAAATATTCAACTCAACGGTGTTGATATCACAAGCATGCCAGTGCATATCCGTGCACGATTAGGTCTAGGCTATTTACCCCAAGAAGCGTCGGTGTTTCGCAAACTCAGTGTGGCAGACAATATCTTAGCCATTTTGGAAACCCGGGAAGACCTAGATGCCATCGAACAAGAAACGCTTTTAGAAAAACTCTTGTATGATTTTAGGATCTCACACATCCGTGATATCGATGGTGTCCATCTCTCGGGTGGTGAACGCCGCCGCGTCGAAATTGCACGAGCCTTGGCACGGGAACCCAAATTTATGTTATTGGATGAGCCCTTCGCAGGGGTTGATCCCATTTCTATTATGGATCTCAAACAAACCACGCGCGATCTGGCAAAACGGGGTATTGGCGTATTGATTACCGATCACAATGTACGCGATACCCTAGACATTTGCGATCGTGCTTACATAGTGCACGATGGCAAGGTGATTACTGAAGGCGATGCAGCGCATATTCTTGCACATCCCGAGGTCTTGAAGGTTTATTTAGGCGAGCAGTTTAAACTTTAAGTGAATATGCAAGTTTACTTTCCAAATTAGAGGCCCTTCGCTATAGTTTAACGATGCGAACCTCCCTGAGCCTACAAACCAGCCAACAGCTAAGTATGAGCCCCCAGTTGCAACAGGCTATACGCTTGCTGCAATTGTCGTCTGTGGAGTTGGAACAAGAGCTGCAGAGCGTTTTAGAGAAAAATCTCCTTTTAGAACAAGTCGATGCCCCCCTGGCAACCTTCGAGCCCCATACCGAGTCCTACACAGAACAAGAGGCGGGGATGGGCTATCTACAGGGTCTATCTTGCCTGAGTGATTATAAAAAACCCCTGCCCACCTATAACCTAGATAGCCCTCAAAAAAATCCTGAATTGAGCTTACAACAATATGTACGCCAACAGCTTTCGATGCTATCTCTCTCTGAGAAAGAACAGGGGATCGCCACAGCACTGATTGATGCCCTCTCAGAAGAAGGCTATCTCTGTACCACTTTACAAGCGATCCAAAAAGGCCTTAGCATGCAGGTGGATGCACATGAGATTACAGAAGTGTTAGAACAAATCCAACAATGTGAACCCCTTGGCATTGGCGCTAGGACTTTGTCTGAGTGCTTGAAGATTCAGCTCAAGGCCCTGCCCGCTGGAACACCCTGGTTAAACCAAGCTTTAGCCCTTGTCGATAAGCATTTAGAGGCTTTAGCCAAACGGGACTTTACCTATCTCATGTTACACCTTGAATTAGACGCAGCGTCTTTGCAATGCGTGATCCGACTGCTAACCTCCCTAAACCCTAAACCGGGTCAGCAGATAGGTAGTCAAGACCCTGGATACCTGGTACCCGACTTGTTGCTCCATAAAAAAAATGGCCAGCGCGTGGTAGAATTAAACAGGGAGTTTATACCCCGATTGCGGATCAATGCAGAGTATCTCACACTCTTAAAATCGACAAAAACACAGGATACCGATCTCAAAACCTTTAACACGCACTTAAAAGAAGCGCGTTGGTTTTTAAAGAGTCTTAAAACACGCTATGAAACGCTCATCAAAGTCGCCAATTATATTGTGGAATATCAACATGATTTTTTTGAACATGGCTCAGAAGCCATGAAACCGCTCAGTTTGCAATGTGTCGCACGTGCAGTGGGTTTACATGAGTCGACCATCTCGCGTATTACCACACAGAAATATATACATACCCCTCAAGGCTTACTCGAATTAAAATATTTTTTCTCAGCCTCTCTGCCAAGCAAAGAGGGTGCAAGCCGATCGAGCACGGCGATCCGTGCTTTGATTAAGCGTTTAATCGACCAGGAACCTAATCAAAACCCCTTCAGCGATCAGACCATTAAAACACTTCTGCTTGATCTGAATGTACCTATTGCACGCAGAACCGTCACAAAATACAGAGAGTCTATGAAAATTCCAAGGTCGCATGAAAGAAAGATTATGGGTTCATTTTAAAACAAGGAGTAAATGATGAGCATTCCCATTCAAATTACCGCCCTGCATATGGAATTAAGCGATGGTCTTAAGAACCATGTCAATGAAAAATTTACACGCTTAGAGCGCCATTTTAATCAAATTAATCATACGCATGTCACCTTAACGGTCGATAAAAAATTTCAACAGATTGCCAAAGCCACTATGCATTTGGCAGGCGGAAAAGATATTATGGCAAGTTGTACTTCTGAAAATCTCTATAGCAGCATTGATCTGCTTATCGACAAACTCGATGAACAAATCAAAAAACATAAAGAAAAAATGCAAGGTCAATAAGAGGCCACCCGCTCACGCTTTGCGTGAGCGGGTATGAATGAGATCTTAACGATGCTTTTTATGGAATATTAGATGCGTTTGGTCATTATTAGCGGTCGATCCGGATCGGGGAAAACCCTTGCTTTGCATGTACTAGAAGATCTAGGGTTTTATTGTATCGATAATTTGCCGTTCTTTTTTCTCCCACAACTTGAAAACCATGTAGGACATTTGCATCCTTCAGTCGCTGTCAGTCTTGATGTAAGAAACATTCCCATTGATTTAGAAACGTTTAATGCCGTGGTGGATGAACTTAAAAAAGGCAGAAGTGCCCTTGAAATTGTTTATTTGGATGCAGATGAAAATACTTTACTGAATCGCTTTAATGAAACACGACGCAAACATCCGCTCAGCAATTCTTTGGTTTCTTTGCGAGAAGCTATTCGTAAAGAGCAGGAAATCTTAACACCGATTGCAAACCTGGCCGATCTGATTGTCGATACCCGCTTGCTTAAAAAACAAGCGCTTTATCAGGTGATACGCGATAGAATCGCAGAACGTCATAGCCAAGAACCTTTGGTGCTATTGCAATCCTTTGGTTTTAAATATGGGATCCCTGCAGAGGCGGATTTTATCTTTGATGTGCGTTGTTTACCCAACCCTTATTGGCAACCTGAACTGCGATCTTTATCGGGACTTGACCAAGCCGTTACCCATTATTTGGAAGAAGAACCCCAAACTCAACAGCTTATCTGCGATCTTGAGACCTTTCTAAAAACATGGATCCCGCACTTTAAAGCCGATAATCGCAACTATATTACCATTGGGATTGGTTGCACTGGCGGCCAACATCGCTCGGTATATATGGTAGAAAAAATGGCCAAAGAACTACAGTCGACTATTCCAGATGTACAAGTGCGACATCGTGATGTGGTGCACTCATCTGATAAGCCACGCTGTATCATTCCCCCGCAATCGTCATCCGATCAATCCACATCGATCCCGTAAGTAATTTACTACGCCGATCAATATCCGATCCCACAGCCACCAAACCTGCATACATAGCCTTTAAATGACCGGCAATCGTCACCTCATGCACCGGATATTGGATCTGACCGTTCTCTACCCAAAAACCAAAGACACCGCGTGAATAATCCCCGGTCACAGGATTAATACCATGGCCCATTAATTCGGTGACAAGTAGGCCACGCCCCATGGCCTTTAATAGCGCTGCTTGATCCAAAGCGGCTTTGCTTTGGGTGATCAAAACATTCTGAACCCCACCACAATTACCGGTGGTTTTTAATCCAAGTCGCCTTGCAGAATAGCCTCCCAATACATAGCTCTCTAATATTCCATCTCGTACTAAAAAACGCTCTTGGGTTGCAACGCCTTCCCCATCAAAGGGCGCACTACCAAGCCCTTTGGCTTGGTGTGGCAGTGTTTTAATCTGTACAAAATCTGGGAAAATAGGTTTATGCAGATCATCCAACAAAAAAGAAGTTTTACGATAAAGACTGCCACCCGAAATAGCATCGATCAAATGTGCGACCAAACTACTCGCAACTTCTGGCGCAAAGATAACGGGTGATTCCATCGTCTTTATTTTTCGGGCATGCAAACGTGCTAGCGCTTTATGCGCAGCACCTTGACCCACAGCAACCGCTGATAGTAGATCCTGCACATCACGCGCAACTGTAAAATCATAATCGCGCTCCATTGAATCGCCTTCTTTGGCCAATGCGGTCATGGATAATCCAAAAGAGGTACTGGAATAAGCACCTAAAAAACCATGGGTATTACCGTAAACACGATGATGCGTACTTGCATTAAAGGTCGATCCTTCAGAATTAATAATGCGTGCATCGAAAGCACGGGCGGCTTCTTCGCAGGTTCTTGCCCTCTCAATGGATTGTTCGATGGCGATTTCTGAGGGATGGTATAGATCACAATCAACCTGTTGCGTAGCCACATATTCTTTTTCAATTAAACCACCAAAGGGATCGCTTTCAATGCGTGAAGCAATACTGGCCGCTGCCTCTAGACAATCCTGCACAGCACGAGGACTGAGATCGGTGGTAGAAGCCGATCCTTTATGTTTGCCCTGATAGACGGTGATACCCAGACGTTTATCTTGGTTAAATTCGATGGTTTCTACAGCATTCAATCGTAGAGTGACCGAATGACCCGATTGTTGTCCAAGGCTTAGTTCGGCTGCATCCAAACCCATTTTTTGGGTCTGTGCTAAAACATCTGCGACCAGGTTTTTAAGATTATTCTGTAATTGTTCTAACATTGGGTACCCCCCACCGTCATTTGTTCAATTTTTAGGGTTGGTTGGCCCACGCCCACCGGCACACTTTGCCCCTCTTTACCACAATTACCAATCCCTGTATCTAATTCTAAATTATTGCCTACCATGCTGACCTGATGCAAAATGTCGGGTCCCGATCCAATGAGTGTGGCACCCTTCACAGGACGGGTGATTTTGCCTTTTTCGATAAGATAGGCTTCGCTGGCATCGAACACAAATTTCCCAGAAGTAATATCCACCTGTCCTCCACTAAACTGCACCGCATACAAACCACGATCGACCGAGGCAATGATTTCTTCAGGATGATGATTCCCTGCCAACATATAGGTGTTGGTCATACGGGGCATCACGACATGGGCGTAAGACTCCCGACGACCATTACCCGTGGTGGGTACCCCCATTAAGCGAGCATTGAGCTTATCCTGTAAATAGCCCTTTAAGATGCCTTTTTCGATGAGTGTGGTGCATTGGGTAGGACTGCCTTCATCATCCATATTCAAAGAACCTCGCCGTCCCATTAAAGTGCCATCATCCACAATGGTACACAAAGACGAGGCTACACGTTCGCCCATGCGTCCTGCAAAGGCAGAACTGCCCTTACGGTTAAAATCGCCCTCTAAACCGTGTCCAATGGCTTCATGTAGCAAAACGCCGGGCCAACCAGGCCCCAACACAACGGGCATCATGCCAGCAGGGGCTGGAACAGCCTCCAAATTCGTTAAAGCCTGTTTGACGGCCAAACGCGCATAACTTAAACCAAGCTTATTATCTTGTATGAACATCTTGTAATCTAGACGTCCACCACCCCCACTACTACCTTGCTCTCTTTTGCCATCACGCTCTGCCACGACATTTACATTTAAACGCACCAAAGGCCGTATATCCGCTTGTAAGGAACCATCGCTACACAAGACTAAAATGGTTTCATAAACACCCGAAAGACTAACCACCACCTGTGAAATACGCGGATCCATACGTCTAGCTTCTGCATCGATCGTACGTAATAATTCTATTTTTGTGGCATCTCCCATGGATTTTAAGGGATTATCGGTACCATAGAGTCGCTGTACGGCGGCCAACGATTGAGACCGCAGGGCCACTTTGGCAGGACCACCACCCAAAGCAATGGTGCGGGCAGCACTGGCTGCCTGTTCTAAAGCATGTAACTGCACATCTTCGGAATAGGCAAAACCTGTTTTTTCGCCACTGATCACCCGAATACCAACGCCCTGTTGCATGTTGTAGGCAGCATCTTTCACCCGCCCATCCTCTAAAACCCAAGATTCATGGCTGGTATGCTGAAAATAAAGATCGGCATCATCCACCGAACGCCCCAAAAGGCTACTTAAGACCCCTTGTAAGCCTTGTTCGGTTAAACCGCTTGGTTTGAGTAGCAGATCAGAGGCGATCATCAGGCTATTGCTTTGATTCATGGTGTAGTTCCCCAGTTTTTAGGTCGCTTCCTGTATTTTTAATCCTATTACTTATTTTTCCTGGACGAATCCAGTCTGACATTATAGAATAAAAGGCTGGCACACCCTAGAATTATTCTAATAAGATGATGCAAACCTTGATCAAACTGAAAAACAGTCTCTCACTACGCTTGCTGGCTATCCTACTAGGCTCGCTGCTCTTTGGGCAATGGATGCCACTGTGGCTAAAATCCTTATGCTATGCAACCAGCCTGAGCTTAAAGACGCTACTGCTTTTTGTGTTGCCTGCTATTATTTTTAGTTGTCTGTTTTCATGCTTCTTAAGCCTTCAGGGTAGTAAGGCACTGAAGTTTATGTTAGGTCTGTTCGTCATTGTATGTGCCTCTAATTTTATCTCTACACTGATTGCTTATGGGATCGGTTCACTCAAGCTGGTCGACTTGAACATTCTTGAGCAAAGCAATGCCACGGTTTCTGCACTAGAACCCTTATGGCAGTTTGAACTTCCTACGCTCTTATCTAATACACAGGCTCTCAGTTTGGGCGTTATTTTGGGTGCTTTTTTCTCTTTTGTACCCAATCCCCGCGCACACCTTTTTGCACAAAAAGCCAGACATTTTGTAACACTGTTTTTAGAACGTTCTTTTATTCCCGTCTTACCACTGTTTGTCTTAGGCTTTGTTTTAAAAATGCAACACGACGGCATGCTGGCACAGATTATCGGTTCTTATGTCCAATTGCTGCTGCTCATTACCTTAACTTTTTTTCTTTACTTAGGTTTTTTATTTTTAATCGCGGCAAAGTTTAATCTCACACGTTTTAAGGATTATCTGAAAAATGTGTTTCCCGTCGCACTCATGGGTTTTTCAACCATGTCGAGCTTAGCCACCATGCCGGTAACCCTGAAAGCCGCCGAAAAAAACACACAAGATTTTCATATTCCCCAGGCGGTCATTCCAAGCACCGTTAATATTCACCAAGTGGGGGTGGCTATTGCCATTCCTATGATGGCCATGTGTATTCTTTCTACCTTCGGGTATGGGATGCCTTCTTTAGCTGTCTATTGTAAATTTGCTTTTTACTTTATATTTGCCCAATTTGCAGTTGCCGGTGTTCCGGGTGGGGCTATTTTGGTCATGTTACCCTTGTTAGAATCGCACTTTGGATTTTCCGCAGAAATGTGCGGGCTTATTACTGCGCTCTATATCTTGTTTGATCCTGCCGTTACGCTTACGAATGTACTAGGCAATAGTGCATTGGTCATTATCGTCTCGCGTCTTTTTAAGACTTTTAGCAAGGAACCACAACCCTCGTTACAAAAAGCCTTGGAGGAAGGTACTTGACCTTCCTCACATGATCTCACACAATCTCACGACACCTTATGTGAGAAAAAATCTTATGCCTCAGATTATTGCTATAGGGGGTGCCGGTTTTGGGACCCTAGAAAATGATTACAAAATGGAACGCTATCTTATTAAACAAACGGGCAAAACCAATCCTAAAGTCTGCTTTTTGGGCCAAGCCTCTGCGGAATCCCCTGCTTATTCACGCCTTTTTCATCACACTTTTAAAGCCTTAGAGGCTCATCCTTCAACCGTTTCCCTCTTTGGGCGCGTGACACCGCACTGGAAAACACAGATCCTTGAACAAGACTTAATCTTTGTGGGCGGGGGTAATACGCGTAGCATGCTGGCGCTTTGGCGTGAATGGGAGATGGATCAAGTCCTAAAAGAAGCTTATGAGAATGGCACTGTCCTATGTGGTAGCAGTGCAGGTGCTATTTGTTGGTTTGAAGCCTGTGTAACCGATTCGGTATGGCCGCTTGGCACACTGAAGGGCTTAGGGTTTCTACAAGGCAGCTGCTGCCCCCACTACGACTCTGAACCCGAACGGCGCCCGACCTACTTAGAAAAAGTAGCCTCGGGTGAAATCATCCCCGGTATTGCTCTAGAGGATTATACTGCGGCTCATTTTGTGGATAGCAGCCTCAAGAGAGTGGTTTCTGCCAAAGCAGGCACCAAAGCTTATTGGGTTAATCCAGATGAGGAAGCCCGTTTAGAAGTGAGTCTCCTTTAAACCTTAAGCCTAGCAAGCCCTTGCTGCATCTTGTCAGTTCCAGAGCAACCCTTGGAAAATCGGATCCAGTGGATGCGTGATCCAATAGCCACCTAGAATACCGCTGATAAAACCGTATAAATGGCTCTCCCAGGATACCTTTGCCTCGCGCGGAAAAAGCCCCAGCAAAATACTACCGAAGTAATACAGAACCAGACCCGCTAAAAATAGACTGGTATAGTCCGGTTTAAAGTAGGCCAAAATTAAAATATAACCAAAATAGCCGGAAATTAAACCACTGGCCCCAATGTGTCTTGCGGGTCGTGCTAAAAGCCAAACCAAAAAACCGCCTAAGGCCAGGATCAGGGTCGTGATGATCATAAAAGTCTGTAAATTCTGTGTTAATAAAATCAATCCCAATACAAACAAGGGAATGCTATTAAAAAACAAGTGATTAAAATTTTGATGTAGTACAGGACAAAAGAGAATGCCTATCAGTCCTCCAATGCGCCTCGGCCTAATACCGAGTACAACCAAGGGAGACCCTAAGGCCCAATGCACTAAATTAAAAAGCCAGAGTCCTGCCATGGTGATAAGCCAGGGTTCCATATAGACTTGGCTGCGTAGAAAGAAATCGCTTAATTCTTTGGATAAAGTTACTAGCACTATCGCTCCAAACTTTTACTAAGATTGAAAGCGTAAGCATACAGCGGTAGGCAGCAAGCAGCAAATAGAAACATTCCCCCCTCATCCGCTGAGAAGGGAATGGCTTTAGAAAGTGACTAGGCGCTTTTACACGTTGAACAACCACAAAATAGGCTGTAAGCAGCATAAATACCAGACACCCCTACCAAGGTGTAGATGACCTTTGTAAAGTGCTCATTATGACCAAATAAAAAGGCAACCAGATCAAAGTTTAGCAACCCAACCAATCCCCAATTAAGTGCCCCAACAATGGAAAGCACCAAAGAAATACATCCTAGTTTTGATACGCTTTTCATCAGCTCACTCCTGCGATTAAAAATTAACCTCATCCCAGTATATACCAATTTCAAAATATCTCGACTAGAATAGTTGACCAACTATTTATTTGCGCCACCAGGGAGCAACCTTGTTACAAGATTCTGTAATTGCGTTGTGTGACTGTGCACAAACGCTTCCGCTAGATCCAAAAGACCTTGCAAAGCTTGAGGTGTTGCCTCGTCCATCGCCCCTAAATTTTCAGGTAACGATACCTGCAGACGGGAAGCATTGGGATAAATGGCAGAGATCTCATCGTTGTACCAATCGCTATCGGCTGACATCATGAGATCGATTAAATTGGCCTTCATCACCCATCCAATAACCCCTGCGTTCGACAATTGATCGAATCGTCGGTTGAATTGGATAGAACCTGTGCCCATCGAGATTAAAAAAATGTCTTTTCTCTCGAGGTTTGGCTGTAGTTTATAGGCTTCCATCGCTGCAATACTTTCTGGATTGTTGGCAAAGATACCACCATCGATATCAGCACACTGTTTTCCTTGACTATCCTGAAAAATCTTGGGATCGAAATAAGTCGGGGCAGCACTGGTAGCGCCCGCAATATCGCGCATCCAGTAATCTACTTTTGTCTCCCTCGCTTCGGTTGAGGAAAATAAATGGGGGGCCTTTTCTATTAACGAATAGGTAGGCAATACCACCTTCGATAAGGCCTCGCTTAAGCGCGTATCACCAAAAAATTTTTCTAAAATAGCATCGAAGGGCTTACGATCATACTTCGCGCCCCACAATCCTACACCCGTCGTCATACGTCTTAGCAAGGAGCCTTTAAAAATACTGCCAGACTCTTTTAAATAAAAATCGACAATATCTTGAGCGCGATAGTGGGGACCTTGACCTTTTTGATGAGGACAGGTTAATCCCAAAGCAATCAGCCCACCCGTAGAGGTTCCCACGATTAAATCAAACAGCGCATGAATAGGCTGTTGACTCATTTCCTCTAAAGCTTGTAGAAAGCGCGCCGGGATAATCCCCCGTACCCCCCCACCATCGATGGATAAAATCCGAAAAGGCCTTGAACGATCCATCTATCCTCCTGCTGTATGAGATCTAGGGACTACTGTTTTTATTCGAGCACAAAAAGCACGCTTGTATCAATAGTTGTACATCACTACACAATTGATCTATGATGAAAACGTCCTATTTTTTCAATAAGGGGATAGTCTATGAAGAATGTATGGGTTGTCGTAGCCAATGCAAGCAGGGCTTTTTTTTATGCCTCTTCTAAAGCAGATCCTGATCTTCAGCTCATCAAAAAGCTATACCATCCTGAAGGTAAACTCAAAGAAACGGAACTGGGTCCTGATCAACCAGGACACAATCAAAAAGGTTCTTATGAACCACATACGAGTGCTAAAGAACTAGAAAAAGAACATTTTGTTAAACAACTTTGTCAAGAATTGGAGCATGGAAGAGTTTCCAATGCCTATACGGCGATTGTCGTAATCGCCGAACCTCATTTCTATGGTCTTATCCATCGCTTAGCACCACTTCAAGTACAAAAATTGATTCAAAATCACTTTACAAAAGATTACGCCTATCTTTCCGAACACGATTTAGGAACGACCTTAAAGGATCTTTTAGCCGACACTTTAAAATCCCTATTTTACAAATAATCGCTATCCATATGCCGGCATATGCTCCTAGAACAAGCTAAACTAAGCTTAACTTTTAATACCCACGCCCTTCGCGAGTAAGCAAAAGCTTAAGCTATACAGTCCTGCGCTGAAAAACACCATCATCCCTAGCACAATGCCTATATGAACCTCCGAATACCCCAGCATTCCAAAACGAAAGGCATTAACAATATAAAAAAGTGGATTAAAATAGGTTATCTGTTGCCAAAAAGCAGAGAGGTATTTCACAGAATAAAAAATACCACCCAGATAAATTAAAGGCGTTAATACAAAGCTGGGCACGATATTAATGTCATCAAATTTCTTGGCAAAAATACCATTCAAAAAACCCGCTAAGGAAAACAACATTGCTGTTAGCATCCAAACAAAAAACAAAATAAAGGGATGTTTAATAGGAAACTGCACAAACAATGTCGAAGTTAACATGACGAGAAAACCCACTAAAATACCCCGTGCCATACCACCCAAAACAAAACCTGCTAAAATGCTGTGATTATCCAAGGATGAGACCAACATCTCTTCAATGTTTCGTTGAAATTTAGCAAGAAAAAAAGAAGCGACAACATTTCCATACGAGGCATTAATCATCGACATCATCACTAAACCAGGAACAATATATTCGATATAAGAAAAACCGTCTATTGCTCCAATACGCGGCCCCATAAAATGGCCAAAAATAACAAAGTAAAGCCCTGCGCTCACCACAGATGGCAATAGGGTTTGGGACCAAATACGCATAAAACGAACGACCTCGCGTCGAACAATCGTATAGAGGCCAACCCTATTAAAAAGGCTTGTTTTCATTTTTTACTTTATCCCCTATCCTCATTTACCAAACGAATAAATAATTCTTCTAAGCGATTTGTTTTGTTGCGCATACTCATAACCTGAATACCTTGTTGTGAAAGCACCTCAAAAACACTATTCAAATGGATTGTTTTTTCAAATTGAATTTCTAATGTTCTAGAATCTAGTAAAGCCACCTTTAGACCTGATAAAATCGGTGCTTTTTCTAATGGTTTCTCGAGATCAAAAAGTATCGTTTCGATCGTTAATTGAGATAAAAGATCTTTAAGATTTGTATTTTTTATAATTTTTCCTTGGTGCATAATAGCAACCGTATCGCACAAAGATTCTATTTCTTCTAAATAATGTGTCGTTAAAATAATAGTTGTTCCTTCATGGTTTACTTTTCTCAAAAAATCCCACATGGAACGTCTTAGCTCAACATCGACACCTGCGGTTGGTTCATCTAAAACGAGTATTTTAGGTTGATGTATTAAAGCCCTCGCAATCATTAAACGGCGCTTCATGCCACCCGAAAGCACACGCGCAGCCTCATAGCGTTTATCCCACAACCCCAATTCCATTAAATAATATTCTGCTCTTTGCATAGCTATGCGACGCGGTATACCATAATAGCCCGCCTGGTTTACAACAATGTCAATCACCCGATCAAAAAGACTAAAATTAAACTCCTGAGGTACAAGCCCCATAAAAGTTTTTGCCAGGCTAGCTTCTTTATCGATTGAATGGCCAAACACCTGAATATCCCCACTAGACTTTTTCACCAAAGAAGTCATGATGCCAAGAGTCGTGGTCTTTCCAGCACCATTAGGCCCTAGCAAGCCAAAAAAGGCACCTTCTTCAATACTAAGGTTGATACCTTTGAGGGCAACAAAACCAGAGGCATACACTTTTTTTAAATCTTTTATAATTAACGCTTTCATGCATGCATATCCAAAGCCATGTTTTTTTCGAATTTTTTTTCAGGTACAAACCAATGTCCGCCTACCTCTAAAGGTTTAAAGACATTCAAATCAATAGACTGTTTCTGGGCTTCTTCTTTAAAAACACCCAGTGCCTCATCATAGCCATCATCTGCCAAAGGAAAAATCGAATAATGCATCGGAATGCTGTAGGGTTGTTCGAGATCTCTGAAGGCTTTGATCGCTTCGAAAGGACTCATATGGCTATAGCCCATAAACCATTCGGGTTTAAAAGCTCCGATAGGAAGCAATGCTAAACGAAAATGATGATATTTTTGTAGTGCCTGCCTAAAATAATCCCCTTGACCATAACCAGAGTCACCCACAAAATAAATATTACCATCGGGCATGGTGATCACAAAAGCAGCCCATAAGGCTTTATTGCGATCAAAAATCCCTCTGGCCGACCAATGGTGCATGGGTTCCAAATGAATATTCATGTATGGGCTAACGTTAAGCGTATCGCCCCAATCGTAGACTTCAACATTTATCCTCGGGTCAAAAGCATGAATGATGGTATCATTACCGAGTGGTGCAATAATCCGGGGCTTATCTCGTTCCCACAGCTTCTTGAGGGTTGATAAATCTAAGTGATCATAGTGATTATGACTTAGCAATACGATATGAATGGGGGGTAAATCTTCGAATCGAATACCCGGTGCATGCACCCGCTTAGGTCCTATCCACTGAAAAGGACTGGCACGATCAGACCATACCGGATCGGTTAACAGATTGATGCTTTGGCTTTGAATTAAAAAAGTAACATGGCCTACAGAAGAAACCCTTAGCGCAGCGCCTTTAATCTCAGAAGGTGGTTTATCCTCCAAACTATTCCTCACTGATGCAGGCCATGGCTTTGATTTGGCGTGCAGACGCCATTTCAAAAACTCAAATAACCTTTGATTCTGAGGCTTTCCAGGATTATAAAATCGCTCTCCATTAAAATGATCGGAAAGGGGACCTTGATAATAAAATGTCATTGGATCATCCTAGAAGAGGCAATTGGGGCGCTAATTTCGGCAACCAATAATGTTCCGTTGCTACCTGGTTGGCATACATCCTTCTTTGATCCTCTATGTGTATAGCTTGATCCTCCAAACATTCGATATAGCCCTTGGGCACACTACCAAATCGATCTTTGGTTAAAGAAACGGTATCTACAAATGGGCGCAAAGGTTGTTTTTGAAGACGACTCAATGCAAAAACCTGATCTTCCACACTACAATCACCATAAAAAAGTTCGGCTATTCGAGGAGATAACTTAAGGGCAATTTCATTACTTTGATCATCGATCGTTATTTCTTTCACGACACTAGGAACCTTTGCTTTTGCTTCCTCTTGCACAAGAGAGCCGTTGGCCTCTGGCATAAAAGCCGACAAATACACAAGCTTTTGGATACGCTCCGGTATATTTTCAGCGACCTGAGAAATGACAATACCTGCCATACTATGACCGACTAATACTACCTTATAATTTTTTGAAACAATAAGATCGCTAATACTGTCTACATAGGTTTTCAAGGTTACATCCAAACATGGAACGCTACTTCTGTAGTGTCCTGGTAAATCAGGCGTAAGGACCTCATGACCTTTTGCTTGTAGCAGCGGCGCTGCCTTATTCCAGCACCAACTGCCATGCCAGGCACCATGAACTAGGACATACACCTTGCCCATTCCACATTTCATAAATATATCTAGCTCCCGCCTGTAACCACTACTCAGGGATATGGTGCAAAGCGCAGAATCGAACCGCGGACCTACTGATTACGAATCC
>CAZFXA010000015.1:0-37003 GCA_964522825.1 uncultured Legionella sp. | reverse complement strand
TGAAGCATTGCAAATGATTTTTAGCGACAAAAGACGCCAGGCTATAGAACACGATTTGATGAAAGGCGAGCTTGTTGGGGTTCCGTTGTGGCAGGAATAGCACCGAATTTATCTGAGCTTCTTAGTTATAGTGCAATCGCCCTGGCGGGGATAAGCTCTTAATTTTCTAAGGGCCTTAGATCTTTTCGGACTTTGTCTAAAATACCGTTCACAAATTTATGGCTATCGGGCGCGGCAAAGGTTTTGGCAAGTTCTAAGGCTTCATTAATCACCACACGATAAGGGATGTCTGTGTGCTCTTTGAGTTCATAAACAGCAATACGCAAAATCGTAAGCTCAATTAAACCTAAATCACGCAGCTTGCGGCTTAAATGGGGTTCAAAGCATTTATCTAAAATACTTAACTGGGTTGGAATACTATGTAAAAGAATTTGAAAATAGGCACTATCAACCTCGCCGTGTTGATGCTCTGACAGCGTATAAGTTTCGACATCCGCCAAAGGGTTTTGACTAACGCTCCAACCATAAAGGGCTTGTAGCGCATAGCGCCTCGCCCTTCTTCTACCACTAAAGGATGGTTTGGGATCACTCATGATGGGCTTCAACAGGCTTTTCTAAACGTGCAATCTCTTCGGTAAATTCATTCACGTCTTGAAAACAACGATACACCGATGCAAAACGCACATAGGCAATCTCATCCAATGCTTTTAATTCTTCCATCACCCACTCACCCACTCTTTTTGTTTCTACTTCTCGTTCACTCGATGCTCTTAATTTATCGATAATCCGGTTTAAGGCTGCATCAACCGCTTCGGTACGCACGGGCCGTTTTTCTAAAGCACGCAAAAGACCTGCCCGTAGTTTTTCTTCTCTAAACTGCTCGCAACGACCATCGCGCTTCAGGAGTCTTGGCACATAAAGCTCGGTGGTCTCATAAGTAGTAAAGCGTGCATTACACCCTACACACTCTCGACGACGTCTCACTTGATCGCCTTCTCCCACTAAGCGAGAGTCTACCACTTTTGTATCTGCTGTGGCACAAAAAGGACAACGCATTAGGCATACACCGGAAAACGTCTACACAGGTCTAAGACCTCTGTACGTATGCGTTGAATGACCGTGGTATCAGAAGGGTTGCTTAAAATCGCTGCGATCCCATCCACCAGACACTGTACTTCGGGTTCTTTAAACCCGCGTGTGGTAATCGCCGGAGTACCGATGCGCAATCCACTGGTGACCACAGGGCCTAAGGGATCATTCGGAATGGTGTTTTTATTCAAGGTAATATTGGCCTGTTCTAAAAGCGCTTCGGCTTGCTGACCTGTGATGGATTGCTCTGAGAGATCCACTAAAAATAAATGATTATCGGTACCCCCAGAAATAATCTTAAAGCCTTTTTTCATAAGACCCGCTGCAAAAAAACGTGCATTGTCTAAAATTTGCTGTTGATAGTTTTTAAACGCTGGATCGAGCGCCTCTTTAAAAGCCACGGCTTTGGCAGCGATGACGTGCATAAGAGGGCCTCCTTGTAAACCGGGGAAAACAGCAGCATTCAGCTTTTTTTCAATCGCGGGATTCGCACGCGCTAAAACCAAGCCCCCACGTGGACCTCTTAAGGTTTTATGCGTGGTCGTGGTTGTAACATCGGCAATATTGATGGGTGAAGGATATAAACCGGTGGCCACTAAACCGGCCACATGGGCCATATCGACCATTAAATAAGCACCAATGCTGTCGGCTATTTCTCTAAACTGCTGCCAATCAACGATTCTAGAATAGGCTGAGAAGCCCGCCACAATGAGTTTGGGTTTATGTTCCAGGGCCAGCGCGCGCACTTGGTCGTAATCGATCAGACCCGTTTCAGGCTTTACGCCATATTGAATGGCTTTATAACAACGACCTGAGAAATTAAAGGCAGCCCCATGGGTTAAATGCCCCCCATGCGTTAGGCTCATCCCCAGAATGGTATCCCCGGGAGACAGTAAAGCCATATAGGCAACCGCATTGGCCTGTGATCCTGAATGGGGCTGCACATTGGCATAGGCGGCCCCAAAGAGTTCTTTGGCACGTGTAATCGCTAGTTGTTCGGCTTGATCGACATATTCACAGCCCCCATAGTAACGCTTGCCCGGATAGCCTTCGGCATATTTATTCGTTAAAACCGAACCTTGCACGGCTAAAACCCTAGGGCTCACGTAATTCTCGGAAGCAATGAGTTCGATATGATCTTCCTGACGCTGCTGCTCACCCGTAATCGCCGCCCACAGGAGGGGATCGAAATCGGCTAGCGTCTGATCGGAATAAAAATGGGCCATCCAGCTCTCCGAGATAGGGCTATTGGAATACAGGGCTGACCAAAGAAAGACCTACCCCTACAGAGCGCTATTCTACCTGACTTAGATACTATTAGCTATCACCCTCGCTGACGCAGAGCTTCGTACAGACACACACCGGTTGCCACCGAGACATTGAGACTCGACACAGCACCCCGCATGGGGATTTCAACCAACCAATCGCATTGTTCCTCGGTGAGATGTCGTAAGCCTGTGCCTTCTGCACCTAGGACGATACAGAGGGGGCTATTCAAATCGATTTCATACAGGGTCTTCGGTGCACCTAGGCTTGCGCCTACCATCCAAAGGCCTTGTTTTTTCAAATCGCGCATACAACGTGCTAAATTTTGAACCTGTATAAGGGGGATGGTTTCTGCTGCGCCACAGGCAACCTTATGCACCACAGGACTTAAGTGGGCGGCTTGATGCTTAGGAATAATCACGGCATGCACCCCCGCAGCATCGGCGGTACGCAGACAAGCACCTAAATTATGGGGATCTTGTACACCATCTAAGATTAATAAAAAGGGTTTGGGATGACGTCCAATCAGCGCTTCAAGATCGTGTTCGCTCAAGGCTGCTTGCGCACGCACCCGTGCCACGAGGCCTTGATGCTTATCCGTCTCTGCCCATTGATCTAAGGTTTTTCTAGGCAGGGATTGTACAGAAAGACCCAGGGCACGTGCTTCGGAGATAATGGGATCAAGACGCGCATGCTCGGCATTGTCGGCCACACGCAGTTCTAAAAGACGTTCGGGCGCTGTACGCAATAATGTTTGAATGGGATGGATGCCATATAACCAATGATCAGCCATTATTTCGCAGCCTTTTTGCGACCTGCCCCTAGGGCTTGCCCCTTGCGCGAAGACTTGCCTCTATAGGTTTTCTTTTTGCGGGGTTTTTGATCCTTGCTGGGTGTGGGCTGCGACTCTCCCACCAATTCAAAGTCGATTTTACGATCATCCACATCCACCTTAAGGACCTTCACCTGCACGCTATCGCCCAGCTTATAGCTAACACCACTGCGTTCGCCCACTAAACGATGATGAATGGCATCGAAATAATAATAATCATTGCGAAGACTGGTCACATGCACTAAGCCATCGATATACAGCTCTTTTAATTCTGCAAAAAAACCAAAGCGTGTCACCCCTGAAATAAGCGCCGTAAAGACCTCGCCCACATGTTGCTGAATATATTGACACTTAAGCCAACGCGTGACATCACGTGTCGCATCATCGGCACGTCTTTCGGTCATCGACACATGTTCCCCCACACGCGCGAGCCTTTGTTGTGCCTCTTCGCTCTTTGCCTGCGCTTGTTTTTTCTCAGTCCATTGACTGCGTAAAAACAGCCGGATCTGGCGATGCACTAAGAGATCGGGATAGCGTCGAATAGGAGACGTAAAATGCGCATACATCGGATAGGCTAAGCCAAAATGACCTAGATTATCTTTGGCATAGACCGCCTGCGATAAGGATCGTAATAAAATGGTTTGAATAATAGGCGCATCCACGCGTTTTTGTACTGCGTGTAAGAGCTTGGCATAATCTAAGGGTTCCGGATCGTCCCCTCCGCCCAACGATAAGGCTAATTCACTCAAGAAAATACGCAGATCGGCGAGTTTTTCTTTGGAAGGCCCCTGATGATTACGATAGAGCCCGGGTAATTGATGCTTTTTCAAAAAGCGGGCACAGGCCACGTTGGCACATAACATACATTCTTCAATCATACGATGCGCATCGTTACGATGCACAGGCTCGATACGCTCAATTTTTCTGTTTTCCCCGAAAATAATACGTGTTTCGGCACTTTCGAACTCCACAGCCCCCCGCACTTCCCGCGCCGTTTTTAACACTTTATACAGTGCCTCTAAGCGCTGCAATACAGGTAAAATAGGCGCATAGGCTGAGTCCGCCTGCAAATCGTTAGGACTACGAAGCAGTTCGGCAACAATCGTATAGGTAAGCCTGGCTTTGGAACAGATAATGGCTTCGTGAAAAGCATAGCGCGTTATTTTACCTTCAGCACTTATAGACATCACACAGGCCATACACAAGCGATCGACATTCGGTTTTAAAGAACATAATTCATTGGAGAGCTGCTCAGGCAACATGGGGATGACTTTGCCTGGAAAATACACTGAATTACCACGCAGTTCGGCTTCAGTATCCAAGGCGGTGGCGTGACGCACATAATAGCTGACGTCGGCAATCGCCACGATCAGGCTAAAACCACCGTCTTTTTTCGCCTCACAATACACAGCGTCATCAAAATCTTTGGCATCTTCACCATCAATCGTTACCAAAGGTAAATCACGTAAATCGAGGCGATTTTTTAAGGCAGCGGCAGGAATAGTGTCCCCGAAGGCCTCGGCTTCTAAAAGCGCTGCCTCGGACCATACATGCGGTAATTCATAGGCTCGCATGGCGGCTTCTATTTCAATACCGGGTGTCTCTTCACTCCCTAGTATTTCCACCACTTGACCCAGGGGATCGGACCAACGCGAAGACTGTTTAAGGAGCTCGACGACGACCATTTGTCCATCCATCGCTGCATGTTCTTTCCCTTGTGGGATCAAAATATCACGCACTACTTCTTTTTCTTTGCTATGCGGTATCACATGAGAAAAACCCGCTTCTTGTATAAAACGTCCGGTAATTAAAACGCGCTGCTGTTCGAGAATTTCTAAGAGTTTAGCGCTGCGCAATACTGTGCTATCGGATTCTGTGGTAGCTACCAACACTCTATTACCTGTATACACAGGCTCTGTCCCTTCCCAAGCTAAACTCAGACGGGCCGTGCCATCTTTAGGGAGGATCCACACTTTGCGTTGTTTACCCTTTTCGACCAAGACGGTACCTTCCACCACAATACGTTGGGGCGCGATACAAAAATAGCCACCTTTGAGGCGATCGAGCTGACCGTCTCGTAACATAGCTTTGATTCTGCGATGTAAGGCTTCCTGCCTATCCTCTTCCACAAGATTGAGTTCTTCGAGGAGTTCGGTATAGAGAGCAGGCTCCCCTCGATGCTTTAAGTGCTCGAGAATATATTCACGGCTGGGAATAGGATTTTCATAGCGCGTGGCTTCTCGAGAGGCATGGGGATCTTTAGGGTTTTGTTTAGACATTACGCAGGGTTACCATTGACTTTGATCCGAAGGATCGCTACAGTTTGCCTCTGGCCGAGGTGGTGAAATTGGTAGACACGCAAGCTTCAGGTGCTTGTGGGGGAAACTCCGTGGGGGTTCAAGTCCTCTCCTCGGCACCATGCAATTTTCTAACATGCCTTGTTTCACTCTTTATTTTTATGCTGGCCACTGCGAAAATACTTAAAGAACTCGCTATCGGGTTTCAGGATTAATCGATCCTCTTTACTGTTAAAGATAGTTCGATAGGCCTCTAAGCTTCTATAAAATTGATAAAATTCTGGCGCCTGATTAAAACTGGTGGCATAAATCTGAGAGGCTTTGGCATCGCCTTCACCACGCAATTGTTCGGCTTCTTTTTGTGCTTCGGCAATCATAATCTTGGCTTTTCTATCAGCATCCGCATGAATAATCGCTGCCTTCGATTCGCCACTGGCCCGATAACCTACAGCCACTCTTTTGCGCTCAGAACTCATACGTGCAAAAACCTTTTCATTGACTTCAGGCGGATATTCTACGCGATTCACACGTAGATCGATAACTTCCATCCCATAGGCTCGTACATTGTCATTGCTGCGTTTCGCAAGCTTTTCGGTGAGTTCTTTACGTTCACCAGAGACCACTTCTTGTAAAGTGCGCAGCCCAAACTCTGCATGCAACACACCTTTTACATTTTGACGCAATAACTGCTGTGCACGGTCTAAGCCCGACAAGCCATCGCCCAACCCCTGACCCTGGGTCGCATTATAATAGAGCGCATAATCTCTAATGCGCCACTGCACAAACAAATCGACCAATAGCACTTCTTTTTCTTTGGTGACGATGCGTTCGGAAGGCACTTCTGTCATGTGTAAACGCGTATCAAAACTGTGGACGGTATCTAGCCAAGGCAGCTTCCAGTGTAAGCCCGGTCCATAAATACAAACTTCCCCCTGCGCATCACTTTGCAAAGCTCCCAAGCGCGCAATAATGACACGGGAAGATTCATACACGGTAAATAAGGAAGATACCAACCCCACCGACAACGTGATCAGCGCAACCATTAACATCCCAGAACGTGTCATGGTGTTTTCCCCTGTGATTGTGGTAATTCATGCGCGGTCATAGGCGTTGCCGTTTTTAAAGGTTCTAGCGGTAGATAGACCACATTATTACCTTGTGGCAGATCGATCATCACCTTGGAAGCTTTTGATAAGACTTCTTCGATGGTTTCGATATACAAACGCGCTTGTGTCACCTTGGGTGCGAGCAAATACTGAGGCAACACCAGATTAAAGCGTTTAACATTACCTTCTGCAATTAAAATACTTTGCTCTTTATCTGCCAAAGCCTCACTCTTTAAACGCTCGGCAGTTCCACGTGCTTTAGGGAGGACCTCGTTTTCATAGGCTCTGGCCTGATTCACTAAACGTTCTTCATCGGCAGAGGCTTTGATCACTTCATCGAAAGCGGCGCGCACTTCATCGGGCGCCTTGGCAAACTGCATGACTACGCCCAAGACCCAGATCCCTGTGTGGTAATTTTTAAGCGTTTCGACCATTTGTTCTTTAATAGCCATCGCTATTTCGGCACGCTTGAGCGTGAGGACTTCATCCATCGTCGATTGGCCAATCACCTGCCTCAAAGCACTGTCTGCCGATTGGCTTAAACTACGAATGGGATTGACAACATTAAATAAATAAGATCGCACCGCGTCTTCATCTTCTCGGATGCGATACTGTACGGCGACACTAATGGACACAATATTGCCATCTTTAGTTAAAAGCAGACCGCTATGATCGCTGGTTGATACCTGCTGAACATTCACCAGTTCTCGGGCTTCTAAAAACGGGGGCAACCAATGCGGACCGGGGCCTTCTGTACGCACATAGCGACCCAAACGTGTCACGACCGCCCGCTCGGGCGGTTCGACAATATAAATACCTGCCAACGCATAGATCAACAATACGGCACATAGTGCCAACGTTACAAAACGATCCAAAGGTTGTGTCGGTGCAGAAGCAGAACCGGATCTAGCGCTCTGAAACAAAGTCTTGAGCTGTTTGACAGCCGCACGTAGGATTTGATCGAGATCGGGAGGACCTGATCCGCCTTTTTTACGACGCCAGGGATCCTGACCAGACGAACCGCCTGGGGTATTCCAGATGCGTTGAAAAAAGTGCCGTCTCTTCACACCATGTTGCCTGCGGTTTCGTGTTCGAGCTCATGCTCGTGTTCATCCTCTACCTCGCAATCCTCTTCCTGTTGCGTCGTAATAGGACCCATTTTTACATTGCGGGTCGGCACAATGGTCGAGATAGCATGCTTATAGACCATCTGACTAACATTACTTTTTAAAAGTACAACAAATTGATCAAAAGACTCTACATTTCCCTGTAATTTGATTCCATTCACCAAATAAATAGCCACGGGAATCCTATCTCTGCGCAGTGCATTGAGGAAAGGATCTTGTAACATTTGCCCTTTTGACATCCTTATTTTCTCCATAACGTTTAGGGTGGCAACTTGTGAGTGCCTTCGACCACGCAGTCTAACAGGGTCTGTAGAGAAACTAAATGGGTGTTTTCTAAAGGGATGATCTGAGGCATCTGTTTAATCCAGCTTATCTGTCTTTTAGCCAATTGCCGAGTTGCGGCAATTGCCTGTTCGGTCATGGTGTGATAATTCGTATCACCCGCTAAATAGGCTTTGATTTGCCTGTAGCCGACGGCACGCATCGACGGCATACTGAGCGTTAAATCATAGCGCTGCCAAAGGGCTTCAACCTCTGCCACCAAGCCTTGTTCTAACATGGCATGGAAACGTTCTGCAATGTGCTGATGCAAGATGCGACGATCGGGTTGCATACGCGCAAAACTTAAGATTCGATAACCGTGCGCACCTAAAGCATCCAGCCCCTGCGGCTTTGAAGGCTGCTCGGCACAGAGTGTGGATAAATTTTTCTGCGTCAGGGTATAGACTTCTAAGGCACGTTGGATCCGTTGCCCATCCTGAGGATGAATGCGCTGTGCTGCTTGGGGATCGATCAACGCCAGTCTTTGATGAAGCACAGGCCAGCCTAAACGATCGGCTTCTGCTGTGAGCGCTGCGCGCAAGACGTGATCGGCCGAGGGCAAAGGGGATAAACCGTGCATCAAGGCCCTAAAGTAAAAGATTGTTCCCCCCACCAGTAAGGGAATATTGCCCCGTTCGCTAATCGCACGCATAGCCACCAGCGCATCCTGCACAAAAGCAGCGGCGGAATAAGCATCCACAGGATCACGGATATCTATTAAATGATGGGGAACGGCTTTGCGTTCGGCCGCACTGGGCTTCGAGGTACCGATATCCATGCCCCGATAGACGATAGCTGAATCGACACTGATGATTTCGAGCGGTAAGTGCTGTGCTAGTTCCAAAGCTAAGTGGCTTTTACCCACAGCGGTAGGACCCATCAGAAGGATGGCTAAGGGGAGATGGTGTGTAGGGATAGGCATAGGGGCATTATACCAAAGAATGATGCCAACCCTATACCGCCCGCCACAGGAAAAAGATCTTGTTGTAGCACCACAAGAAAATCAGGCCTACCTCCGGTTTGGATACACGGCTTAAAAACAAACCTTTGATGCACCGCCGGCCAGCCTACGCGAATCGTCGGCTCGCGGATATTAATCAGATGCTAGCATTTTATTCTTTTTCAACATAAGTCATCAAATCGAAAGTAGAAAGAAAAGTTATAATGTGCAATTTTTCTTTAAATACCCTAAAGCTTTTCAGGGCGTATCATCCGAGGTTTTTACCTCAAAACAAATAATGGGTTTATTATCAATGGTAATCAGAAAATCGATTTCGGGACCATCCTTCGTTTTGAGATAATGCAGTTGTGTCGACAGCCCTTCCAAATCTTCAATACGATGTATTTCTTTTAGGAGTGCACAAGCCACTAGATTTTCTAGTCTGGGCCCTAATTCTTTGACTCTCGCAATATCAAAAAAATAATATTTAAATGCGTTTTATTCCAACGACGATAAAATCGACCATAATAGACACAACTCCGAAATAGTCAAGACTTTTTCGGAGTTTTCATATTATAACCCATTGATATATAACAAAATATGGATAAAAAGAAAGGTGTGCTAATGCCTAAGGCGATAGCGGCATGCTACGTGAGGCTACACCCAAACCCTCCACAGCCATCTCATTAACGCCTCCACTTTTGACCCGACCGCCTTGTGTGACCACCCAACACTCGCGCTGACCCGGTAGTTCTCGGCGAAACCATGCTTTGCCATGGCTATCCACGCCTCTAAAATAATTTTTGTTACTAAAGGTTTCGACAATTAATCGTCGATTGGCGGGGGTATCTGCTAAGTGCCCATGTTTGGGCTGCCCATGAACCCGGGAAAAGATATGATTGATTTCGGCTTTGCTATCCAAGGTTTTTAAGGTGTAACCCACCTTGGCCTGACCATAGAGCCAATGCACCCCCTGCACGGTGCCTTTGAGCGCTCGAGGCCCACCTGTAAAAGCGGCGGCTTTCAACACCAAATCTTTTGCATCTGTGGGCACAACACGTCTAAATTGCGCAAAACCTGCAGCATGGGCTGTCGCATCCTGACGCAGTGCGGGATACTGCCTATAAAGCAGTGCTGCGCCCTGCTCTGCCCTATCCATCAATTGATGACTCTCTTCGAAAAAAGCATTCAGATGTTCATAGGCTTGTCTGAATAAACCATCCTGCGAGCCGTTTGCGGCTATGCGTTGCGCGATAAGCGCGTCAAAATAGTGCGGATCGGTGGGCCTCAGAGCTAACACACCCACTGCACTTTGGGCTTGCGATAATAACTGCGTTTTGCGCGCAAGACCCGAAGCTTTTACAGACACAGCAGATACGTCGAGACCCAAGGCTTGTTGGGGTACACGCACAGCCTGTTTTTCTGTAAAATTGTGCCCTGGTGCTGTGCGATTCTGCGATACTCTAGGGTTTGCCGCAGAAGTGCGAGGCGATTCTTTAGGCCGTCGTCTGAATGCTGCCAGCATCAATCCTATCGGCAGATCGCATGAACGATGTTTGTCTTGATGATAGGGTGCTTCTGCAACAAAAGGATTTTGCGCCTGTATAAGGCTACACCCCGCTTCGTCATAGATCCCAGTGGACACGCAAGACTGATGTCGTACATGATGATAATCGACTTTGAGATCGAAGGCAGAATCTGCCGCAAAACGATACGTACGCTGTTCCTGCTTAACAATACCCACATCGATCACATAGTGCTGCACGTCTAAGACAGCCTGCTTGGTTTGTAGATGCACACCGTTTTTTAAATGAAGCGTTTGGGTCTGTATACTCAGATGATCTAAATGATGACAGACACTCGATACAACACCCTGTGTCTGTACGCGATCAAGACTACCGTCAAGCCCACCATAAGGCAGGCCTTCGCGACAATCGAAGCCCACAGATACACCCAGAGATTGTTGGGTATACGATCGATAGACCGACACACCGCTGATGGTTAGGGTATTCGAAGCCTTAAGTGCCATACGCTTAGCCTCTGAGCTAACACCTTCAAGCATCATGTTTTGGCCTGCCTCAATAAGGATCGCATTCACCTTTAAATCGGCGCCTAGCACCGTTGTGACCTGTTCTTTTATACGCTCAACGCTTAGACGGATCCCGGGTTTAGCACTTAATTCCAGGCTCACACTTTGGGTGTTTACAGAACGTTGCAAACCTAGGGATACCGCGCGCAGGATTGCATCGCCTTCTGCCGCGCTAAGCCTGAAGGTTTTTGCCTGTACCTGGGGTGCTACAAGCACTGCACCCTCCACTGTCTCTATCACAACACGCGCATTTTGATCGGTTATAAAACGAGACAGCAGCGCTGTACTGTGCGTGGTTTTTTCCTCAGACACCACCGAGGATACGCCCTCGATCTCAAAACGATGGCGTAGCAAAGTATGATCCAGAATCTGTGCCTCCTCTCTAAAATGCTTGGCCTTAAGCGTGATACCGCGCGAGGCTTCATAATGCGAGGCTACCGAATGATAGGTACCTTGGGATGCCAAAAAAAGCTGTCCTTCTGCCACCCTAAACGTGGTAGGCGTTGCGCTTTGCACTGTCCCCTGTTGAAGCATTAATTTTCCTCTTTGTGCATCGATCTGAGGGGCCAGGGCTTGGCTTATGACACAGGGATACAGTTTGAGATCCTTAAACACCATACCGATCTTGTGTCTTGCTTCTACCGAAAGTGCCTGATAATGGCCCTCTACAATCTGCGCGTTTAATACACTATCGCTCACAAGCCTTGAAGGCAGCACGCGGGTATGCATCAGCGATCCCGCAACAAAGGCCTTAGAAAAACGACTGCGCTTGGTTTCTGAATACCCTTGCACCGAACACTCGTAGACGGGCAATGCTGTATGGGATCCAATGTTCAACTGGCTTGTTTTTGATCCACCTTTAATCACGGCGCCCACTTGTGTTAAACGCTTTGTTTTGAGGATTAACTGTCCCTCTGTGGCCAAGGTTGCGACCGTTTGAACCTGCGAACATTGTACCGTTTTCACCGTACGCTGCGTCTTTTTTCTTAAAAAATGTCGCGTGCTTTGGATCTGCTCTAAGGTTTCTTGCCACACAAGGGGCACCGTTTCTAAACGAATCGTGTCGACATCGATCGCTAACAGTTTGACACCTTCAACCTTATGCGTGACTGCTAATCGCGCATTATCTGAACCCCGCATCCACAACTGTTGAGCCACCAAATGCCCACCCGCTTGTACAGACAGTTTTTCATAGCTTTTGGGTACGATTAACATCGGTTTAAGACCCTGCACCATGAATCCTGCTTGGTTTTCATAATCGAATGCTGTGTAAACCAGTATGGGATTGGATGGGTGTCTTAAAGGATTTTTCTGCATCAAGGCCAAGACATTCACCTGATCCTCTACGCTTAAACCCTGCATCCATGCTAAAGTATTTTCCATCAGCCAATGACCCAAGGCATCGAGATCGAAAGTCTCCAAGGCATCATCCGGTGGTAATTGTGCAATCAATCTTAAAAAAGCGATGGCAATAAGCTTTTTTTCTTCGGACCAGGGGTACAGAGGTTTAGCCGCCGTCTGAAGACTTAAACCTTGAGGGCTGGCAATCACGCGTGGTAGAGAGGGCATACTCGGATTCAGGCTTAAGCGATCGATAAAGAGTGTCGGTGCATCCTCCACACCTTCTACAAGCGCTGTATTAGGCCTGGCAACCTGTAATAAATCGATACAAGTTTCAAAGGGTCTTAAAGGCTGCAGACTTTGAGGGTTAAAGCTGCCTATCAGGCACTCTGTAAAGGCTAATAGCTTGAGTCTAGCGGCTCGCACCACACCCGGCAGATGAATCGTTGCACGTTCAAAGGTTGTGTTATGCGTGCCAAAACTCGATGGCACGCTTTGACCCTTCCAATCGTCGACACACCCATACCAACTGGCTTTGCGCGCTTTGCGATGGCCATAGAGCGTCTCCGAATAATTGTGATAACTTTCGACAAAGGCTTCTGTAATAGGCGGCTTACCTGCAAAGCTTGCTGCATACAAGGGGCCCCCTATCATTTTTGTTTCACCCGAACAAGCGACGCGATTTGCCATAAAAACAGGGGAGCTAGCATCCATGAGTACCGCGGTGGTAGTCCCATTTCTGACCCCATGGGGATTGAGTACATTCGCCATTCTATCATCGGGATAAGTGATGGTCTTGGTTTTGATCCGATGTTCATTGAAGGGCGTATCCAGAAAAGCCGTGCCCCCAATAAAGGTACTGCCACCCACGTCATACCAATTATTAGGTGCCTTCAGATAAAAATCGCCCTGCACATCTAGATTGAGATGATAGGTATAGAATTGATCCTGCGTTTCCACACGGATCTCTGTATCGCTTCGCAAATGACTCCCTTGTGCAGGGTGCTCCAGTGAACCCATGATAATAGGACCTTGGGCTTTTACGGATACAGGACCCGTCCCATAGAGCACTGCAAAGGGCATGTCTACATTGCGCCCCTCGACGCTTAATGAGCCTTTCTTCGTCCGCATTTGGATAAAGTCTTGATAGGCAATACTCCCTATTTTTAGATGGCTTTTGGGCGCATGGATCACGATGCTTTGTTCGCTAAGCAGCGCTGCTTTAAAATGCACCTTATAACACTTTGCATCAAAAGCAGCTTGCCCAACTTCTAAATTAAAAGCCTTGAGATCCATCGGATAGGGAAAATCGATATCGCTATGGATCAGCAGCCGCAGATCTAAATCGATGTCCTGCTGAAAAATCGCGGGTGCCAAAAACCATTCTTCTATGCCCTGAATCTTAAAGCGACCTTTAGGACCAAAATAGCCTTGTGCATGGATGTCTCGACAGTGTATATCGATCGTACTCTGGGCTGATTGACTCCCTAATGTAGTACCCACTGCTTGAAAAAGGCTTGTACTTTCCAAATAAATCGTACCTTTTACGGTGCGCAGATCATAAAACAACCGTAGGTTTTTTGCTTTCATACGAATATGATTGGCCATTAAAGGCGCTTCTAGGCTTAAGTTTTCCATCGCTAAATCGATCGTTCCACACAAGGCTGCCACACCCTGCCTAAACCCGCTCGCATACCCCAGGTAACTGCTTTCATCGCTTTTAAACGTGGGCGCGATAAGTTGTGTTTTAGACTGCCCGCCCATCCAGCCACCGTGTTCATTACGCATCGATCCTTGGCTTTTAAGTGAGCATATTGCATCCACACCCAGCGCTAGTATACGCCCCGATCGATTATGCAACGCCCCTTTACATACACCGCTTATTTGATGGCCCGCAAGAATACTACCTTCTGTATTGTCGAGCAGTGTTTTTATGTGAAAATTGGCCTGATGGCTTGCTTGAATCAACCCTTGTTGATTATCCATCAAATCGGCCTGCACACAAACTGATTCTGCCTTCAAGGAACCGCCTGCATTATCGAAAATAGGCGTTTTACAGTGAAAATGACTATTCGTAAGCAGCGGTTGATGATCTGTAGTAATCATGCGCGTACTTGAAAAAACACAGTGCGCATTCCACGGTAATTGCTGTATAACTAGCACACCGCCGCGCTCCAAGACTAGGGACAGATCGCTTAGATCGCCACCCAGATCAAACATGAGGCGTTCATCTTGTCGGATATTGATTTGATGCAAAACGATCTTGCGCGCAGCGGATAATACCTGCATCACCGAAAACCTACAAAAAAAAGGATGGCTGTGTGTTTCGAAATCTAAAACGATGTGGTAGAAAGGATAGACAGGCGCAGCATCGCCTTCTAGAGGCAGGGTGTACATCAATAAATCTCCCGACGAATAAAGTATTGAGAGCAGTTTGCTGTGCCCTCAATACACCTTCAATCGGGTTCTTAGCGGAGTGTAACTAAGCGTTTATAGTAGGGGCCGGCCTTAGTGCCGACCCTGTGTTCTTACAAGTCCCAAGTTAACTGCGCACCTATACAATTGATTTGATGGCGCATATCGCCTTTAATGGTCGCAAGGCTTCCAGCACCCGTGGGTGCAACCTGGTTAATCGTAGCCTTCTTAAAGAAGAGATGTGCATAGGCCAGATCCAATGCCATACGCTTATTAAAGCGGTATTGAACACCGACGGCCGGCACAATTTGATCCTGATCGGGAATAAAAATACTACGCCCTATATCTTGTGTTGCTCTTTTTTCGAAAGAACCCCCCATTTTAAAGCGCCATTTGTGATCGTATTGATAGATCCCACCCATTGCAAGGCGATAATTGTTTTTATAATTCTGAGGGGCAGCCAGGGTTGTGCCGTCATCCAATTTAAACACCAAAGTTTTGAATTTATTCCAATGGGTGAGCTGTAGATCGCTCATCACAGCCCATTTATCATTCACATCATGATAGGCACTTAAAACCACATACTCTGGGAAATCGATATTCCCTCGTACACCCTGATGAGTGATTGGTGCACCTGCCGCGGCCTGTGCGCTGGCATCCCCTCTACCTTTAATACTAATTTTCGAACGGTATTGTGCACCCAACCGAGTGGCATCACTCAGCGCTTGTAAAATGCCTACATGATAACCAAGACCCGAATGACTGACCATGGTTTTAGTAAAACCATCGTTGTTCAAGCTAGTATGTGCTATTTCTAAATTTGAGGATAATTGGGCTGCAACATACAAAAAGTCTACGCCTCCCCCCAATGAAAAGCCTTGATCAAAACGATAGGCCACACTAGGTCCTGCATTAATCGCCATCATTTCTGAACGCGTAGCAATATAACGTGCCACAGAGTCTGGCTTGTAATTCGTTTTGGAACCAAAGGTTGTAACTGCGCTTAAGCCATAGGCCCAGCGATCATTTATTTTCTGAGAATAATGCATTGATGGAATCATCGCTTTATTACTGGGTCTGGCGTTACCTGGGTTTAAGGTGAGGCCTGTTGTGGAGGTTGCACTGCTTACATGCAGCATGGTGCTGGGTATATTCAGAATACCCCCTGCCACAATCTGCTTGCCCTTTAAACGGGTAAGCCCTGCAGAATTCCAAAAGCCTGTACTGGCATCTTCCGCCAAGGCGCCTGTACCTGCATAGGCGGTTCCTAGATTGCTGACATTTTGCTCGGGTAACTGTAAACCACCGGCCAAGCTCAGGGTACTCCAGCCTGCGGCGAGGGTTGTGCCTAATAGTACCATCCAACGACGGTTGCGTTTATGCATTTTGCCTGACATAGCAGCTCCTTTATCTAACAATAAGGTCTTGCTTCTCAACAACCTGGGAAAAGAACTGCGCCCTGAGATAGCGAATGATTAAAGTGTATAACTAGAATGGGATTCATGCAAAGGTGGGGGCGGCCCATATTGACAGCCGCCTTTACTAAGCGCGATCATGAACCCCTGTGTACTGATAAACAGAAAGGAGTCTGGGAATGGTAAAACAAACCTTAGTCACGCGTAAGGATTTCCCAATTTTATTGGGTAATTTTCTGGAATTCTATGATTTCACCCTCTTCGCGGCCTTATTGCCCATTATCTCCCCCATACTTTTTCCCTCCAAAGAAATAATAGATTCCTTTATCTCCGGTTATCTTTTTTTAGGCATTGCCTTTCTAGCCCGTCCCTTAGGAGCCACTTTCTTTGGCTACATAGGTGATCATTACAGTCGTAAAACGGCCCTTATTTTATCCATCCTGATGATGTCGCTTGCCACCTGCGGTATAGGTCTTTTACCCACTTACAACAGCATTGGGAACTATGCTTTGGTCTTCTTAGCCCTTTGCAGACTGCTTCAAGGGCTTAGCGCTGGGGGTGAATACAGCGGGGCAGCATTAACCCTCACCGAGGGTGTGCACAAGAATATCCTGTTTTCCAGGGGCGCAATCCTCTCAGCTTCCGGTGTATTCGGCGCTTTTGTGGCTTTAATCGTTTCTGCGATGATCAGTCTAAGCTTTTTCCCCAAAGAGAGTTGGCGCATGCTCTTCTTGATGGGGGGTTGTATTGGTTTAACCGCCCTTTGGTTTCGACTTTCTATGGTGGATACCCGACCTGCGCAAAATGCCACAACGGCTAAGGCCATACCTTGGTTATCCCTCCTTAAAGCCTACAAGGTCCCCTTTCTTTGTAGTATTAGTTTTGGCGCGCTCATGAATGTACCCTTCTATCTGATTATGGGTTTTATTAATACCTATTTTGTGGCCACGGGCACCTATGCCAGAACCACCTTGATGCTAGTGAATGCACTCGTAATCTTATTGTCTGCCATCATGCTGGTCTTATTTGGGTTGCTATCAAGACGCGTCGATCCACTCAAAATGATGTTCTATGCCAGTCTGGGCATGATGCTTTTTTCCTTCCCCTTTTTCTTTTTGGTCAATACCGGCTCTCTTGTCTATTTTATCGTGGCCCAATTAATATTCATCCTACTCGCCCAAATGTTTGCAGCACCCGCTTTTGGCGTGATGGCTTTTCTATTCCCCTATGCCATCCGTTACCGAGGTGTGGCCATTGGAGAGTCTATAGCCTTGGCTTTTCTAGGGGGATCGACTCCCTATATTAGTGCTCATCTGATCCGCTATACGGGCCTTGCCTGGTCTCCTGCTTTTTATCTTTGTTTGGTGAGTATCTCGGGCTTTATTGCGGTCATGGTTACGCGCAAGCGGCAACAAGACGTGCCATCGATAAATGCACTAAATCCCCAAGCGGTTTACCAGGGGGCAATATGAGTACTGGCTTAACAACCAAAATCGATACGGAAGAGCGACTTTTCGAGCGATTGTCCGAGAAAGGCATCGACTATTTTGCTTTAACGCTCTTTAACAAACATCAACCCATTATCTCGCATTGCAATCATGCACAATGGCTCAATTTATATAATCTCCAATACTATCAACATGGATTAGCAGCTCCTATACAGAAATATATATTCTCTTCAAAACTACGGGTTTTAAGCTGGGATTTTTCTGAGATTGATAAAGAGGCTAAAGACTTTATTCAAAAAAGAAATGAGCTTGTGGGCACTGCTAAAAACGTTAGCGTTCTTTTTCAAAAACAAGAACATCTTACTGTCATTACCTTGGGGACTAAGAAAACAATCTCACATTTAATGGATTTTTTGAATCAGGATTTAGAATCGTTGTTGTTTATCGAAAAAAATCTACTGATCTAATTTTTCTGCTGCTCTAATCCTTTTTCTGCATCCTGCCTAAATGCCAGTGTCGGGTAATGGGGGCTGCAGATTGAATAGCACAATCAAAGTAATCAGGACCTTCTAATTTCGCAAAAGGGTTGATCCCCCCGATGGTAAAAATATTCCCCTGTTTGTGCTGAAATATTTTTCGGATCAATACATCGCTACTTTCGCTGCTAATAATACAAAACTCCCCTATTAAGTGCTGTAGTTCTTTAGCAAATAATGGGATCCCTCCTACATAATCACCACTATAAAAAAAGGGTAATAATGCCTCATCTGTGACCATCGCACTGAGCGCATGGGGATTATTCTGGCGAAAATAGTCTAGTTCTTCAACTATTTTAAGATCGCCACGAATACTCAGGACATCTGCAATAACCTGAGCATCTGTGTTTGTTGCTGTAGACAAGGCCGATCGGGGATCGTCGCCATAGAGTAACCATTCCTTGGTAATCGCTAAGCCCTTCGTCTGAAAGGCCTCAAAAAGCTTCTGCGCATTAGCCTCTGTTAAACAGTTAATACCTTTTTCCCAGGCATGAATGGTATTGGGATTAATAGCATAGTTTTCTAGCATATCCTTACGGGTTAAATTGGCTAAGTGTCGTGCAAGCTTGATCCGTTTCCCCCGTTCAAGGGCGGTCTTTTTCTTGAATAAACGATCCGTATCTTGGGCATTGGACGATGTCGAATAACGCAATCTCAGATCCTTTTTTTAGATTTTTAAGGCTGTGGCTTAGGGGTCTTAGAAGCCTCTTCGGTACGAATGATTTGAAGAAATGCCTGATAGGCTTCTTCGGTCTCAAAAGTCTTTAAAACCTTTGCAATATCTATAATAAGCTCTCCTTCTAAATGTCCACATTCATGTTGAAAAATACGCGCTGCCCTGCCTTCTAAAACTTGTTCAACCCTGTCTCCCGAGGGCTTACAATAAGAAACGCTAATACTTTCCCAACGGCTAACCATTGCCATGGAACGCGGCACAGAAAAACAACCTTCCCACCCCTCTGTCTTTTGATGGCCTAGGGGCTCATAGCGAGGATTAATCATCACTTCTAAGCTCTCAAACCTTCTATCAAAACTACAAAGAATAATACGTTGCTTAAATCCTATTTGAGGTGCTGCTAAACCGGCAGCCACCCCTTTGTCTTTCACAGCTTGGATCATCGACTGAATGATTGCATGTGTTTTTTGTGCGAGAGGCCAGACAACCTCTGCCGATTTTTCCCGCAAGGCCACTAAATCTTTGGGATTCAACACCGTCATGATCGGCTGACTCAGGACAGAACTTTTGTTTGTGATGTGTCTTAACATTGCCAGCTCCTTGCGTTATTCTGTATCGCCACTTACTTGAGGCCATTGTTATATACCAAAAAAGGTATTGCTATAAACCAGAACAGTGGTATGATCGATATACCATTATTGGTACGGTCCATTGTGTATGAATTTTATTATTTTAACAAGATGTGATATTTGCGTATGAATAAGCTAAACCCTATTTCAGTGTTGATTGCGGATGATGATGCTTTCATCCGACAGGGATTGCAAATGATCCTTGAACGGATGCCTGATATACATGTCATAGGCCAGGCCAAAGACGGACTAGAGGCTGTAAAAAAAGCTCTGGATCAAAAGCCTGATGTGATCTTGATGGATTTAGAAATGCCCCATATGAACGGGCTCGATGCCGCTCAAACAATACACCATGAAAATAGCACTATCAAAATTATTATGTTTAGCTCTCTTGAAAGGCGTGAATACATACAAAAGGCTAGGCAAGTCGGCGTTAGCGATTATTTAATGAAGGGTGCAACACCACAAGAGATCATTGAAGCTATTCACACGATAGCCCCAGAGACAGAGCCCACCCCCGTTTTCAGTCTTTCTATAACCGATCAATATAAGCTCTGAATGTTACCCTGCGGTTATTTTATTCCCGACTAAATATTCGCTAAAGTCCTCGGTACTTAGGGGCTTACTAAAATAAAAGCCTTGGATATACTGACAACCCCTTTCTCGGAGAAAATCGAGCTGCTCTTTGGTCTCGACCCCTTCAGCCAAGGTTCTAATGTGCATGGCTTTGGCCATATCTAAAATGGCACAGACAATGGTGGCGCTGTTATCATTGGTGGTCACATCATCTACAAACGATTTATCGACCTTGATCTTGCCTACGTCAAAAAACCTTAAATAACTCAGGCCCGAATAGCCTGTTCCAAAATCATCGATAGACAAACTAATACCCTTATTCGTAATAGCCTTAATGAGGGGGACCAATTTTTTATCTAATATTTGTGTTTCGGTTAACTCTAACTCTAAAAACTGTGTGCCAATGCCCGTTTTATCCAGAATATTCGCAATAATATCGGGCAAATGACCTTTCCATAATTGTTTGGCAGACAAATTGACGGCCACCTTTAAAGGAAAGCCCTGTGCACGCCATCGAACCGTTTGTGTACAGGCTTCTTCTAGAACCCATTCTCCAATGGCATTAATAAGCCCTGTCTCTTCGGCCAAAGGTATAAAATCCATCGGTGAAACCATCCCACGTTGTGGGTGATTCCAACGAACCAAGGCTTCCATACCGGCGATTTTCCCTTCGATGATATCAATAATGGGCTGATAATAAACCAATAGCTCTTTACGCTCTACGGCATGGTATAAGTCGGTTTCCAATTCGAGCAAAGTAGGTGCTGTCTCTCCTAATAACGCAGGTTCGTAGACTTCCATCTGATTCCCCCCCCGCTGCTTGGCCTGAAACATAGCGGCATAAGCATTGCTAAGCAAGGTTTTCACATCATCGCCATGCTCAGGATAGAAAGAGATCCCAAGGCTTACACTGATTTTTGTATCGCGCTTGCCCAAGGAAAAAGGCGATTCTAGCGCTTCAAAAAGTTGTTGGCTACTATGGTTCATCAATTCCAAAGTTATAGGCTCTACAATGACCGTAAAGGCATTCGAGCGCGGTAATGTGAGGGTATGCCGAACGCGCCCAGCACTTTTCTGATCCATGTCTTCGAGAAAAGTAGTTAAACGCTTGGCCAAGGCCTGAACAATCAGATCACCTGTTTGATAACCCATGCTATTCAAACTCTCTAAACGATTAATAGCCACACAAATAATACCAAAGCCCTGCTGGGTGGTTTTTGCTTTTTCAATCGCCGTTTCGATAATCTGAACCATTAAACGCTGATTGGGTAAATCGGTTAAGAGATCATGACTGGCTTGATGGGTAAAGGAGGCTAACATTTTGGATAGTTTTAGAGAATCGATGAGCCATTCGGTACTGCGGCGATTCATGCCTAATAGAAAAATAAGGTACAAAACAATAATTGCCCCGCCCAAACGATAGTAGAGGCTTTGTAAAAAAAACCATGTGGCCATAGGCAATAAAATACAACTGATGGATACCAAACATAATCTAAACATTCCCACGGTAACCATCGAAAAAGATGAGGCAGCCATGCACAAAAGCCCTAGAGATAGAAATTGGTGTATGAGATCCTTGGTATGATCCAGGAAAAAAGACCCACCCCAAAAGGCAGTACAAACCACCATCAGTAAAGCGTGTGCTAGGCCCCATTGTCGGCTATTCCATGTGGCATAGAATTTTCTATACCCAAAATCAAGCGCGAGAATGAGTATTAGGGTGAAGTTAAAACCTGCAAACCAAGCAATCAGTATTCTCAAGTCGGCCGAACGATAGAATAATGCAAAGACGACCATGCTGATAAAAGAAGCAACGATTGTCCCTGGTCGTGCCGATTGGTACAGATGAACAACCAGATCCTCTTGGATCTCATTATCAATTTGTGACCTTTCTAGATCAGATAACTGCTCATAGCCACTCTTCACGTCCAATAACGGTCTCCCAGCCTAAAAAACCTTTCAGGCACTCCCCTTGTTGCACTTCTTAAGTGTAATACAGTCCCTTACAGATGTCTTTCGTATATCTGTAAGGGACTGTTGACAGGTCCTTGCAAGAATGATATTTCTATGCTGCTTACTTTGTTGTTTAGTGTCAAGGAGGACCTATGCAAGAGGATCTAATAGTTGAACAGCCTTTAACGGCGACCTCGCCTTACGAAGCTTACGAATCTGCCATGCAACCCTACCGCTTGGGCTTTAGCAGTGTTTTAGAAACCCTCTTAGCAGAGCGCAATCCCAGAACACTCATGCTTTTTTGGATTTACTTTTCTGCCAATGGTGTCGGCATGACAGAATCCGTTGAAGACTGGATTCGCCGTGCGGGTAATCGCTGCAAAACCCTGGGCTATAGTGAATTAGGTGAACAACTCTGTAAGCATGCCGTTCATGAGGCTGATCATCACCTGATGATGATTGAAGATGCCAAGCGGCTGGTTGCACGCTGGAATCAGCTTTATACCCCGACACTTGAGGCTGAGACGATACGCAATGCCCCGTTCAATAAAACCGTGATCGCCTACCAAGGTCTGCACGAGGATACTATCCATAGCGATCACCCTTATAACCAAATTGCCATCGAATATGAAATTGAGAATCTTTCCGTCGTGTATGGTCCAGCCATACTCAAACATGCCTTGGAGATTCTGGGTAAGGATATCGAAAATGCTCTCAGTTTCGTCGATGAGCATATTCGGGTTGATGTCGCCCATACCAAATATAATAGGAAGGCGCTCAGCAACTTTTTAATGGAACAGCCAGAAACCTTAGCAGAGCTTGTAGGTGCGGGTAAGCAGGCTTTAAGTGCTTATTGGGGATTTTTGCATCATTGTTATCAACAGGCATTGCTAATCTAGAATTCTGTGGAATCAATACTTGCTCTAAAGGCCTCTAACACTACGCTGCATACTGGGGAACTAAGTCCTTTCGTGCGTCGAACGTACCTTGACACCCTTAAGCGCGTACCCGCCTACCGATCCTATCTCAGGCAAAACAACTGTTTTTTAGAAGATATCGATGGGATCGCCGATTTTAAGCAACTTCCTATAATGCACAAAGGATCCTATATCCAGGCTTTTGCATTACCACAATTATTTCCCGATAGTCAGATCCCAGCCATGGGGCACGCCAGTTCTGGTTCATCCGGCAAAACAACTTTTTGGTTTAGAGGCCCTAAACAAGAAGCCATAGGCGCAGAGATTATTCACACGATTCTCAATAAAATATTGAAGCTAGACCCCCATAGCAGAACCTTGGTGATTATTTCCTTTGCCATGGGCGTATGGGTAGCTGGGGGGTATACCTTACTTGCTTGTCATCATCTGTTTAAATCACGGGATTATCATTTTAGCTTGCTTACACCGGGTGGAGAGATCAACGACACACTTGGGATCCTCCAAAATATTGCACCCTATTTTGATAACATTGTGCTTTTTGGCTACCCCCCACTGATCGCTAAGCTTTTTAGTGCAGCCAAAGCTAGAAACATACCCTTACACAAGTCTTTTTACATTATTAGTTCGGGTGCTAATCCCTCTGAGGCCTGGAGAGATAGTATGCTCGAGCACCTTCATCTCCCTGAAAGTGAACAAGCGCGTATGATCAGCATGTACGGATCCGCCGATGGCGGTATCTTAGGTCATGAGACACCGCTCAGTATTGCTATACGCCGTTTGGCAGCCAAACATAAGCCTTTAAGAGAAGGTCTTTTTGGTTCAGATTCCCATTATTTACCCTTATTGGCACAATATCATCCAGATAAGATCTATTTTGAAAGCATCGATGAAGAACTTGTCTTAACAGCCAACCTTGATTTGCCCCTTATTCGCTATAACATCAAAGATAGAGGTGCCGTTTTCACACCCAGTCAAATGTTCGCGCTTGTAAAAGCCTGTGGTCTTGATCATCTGATCAAGCACAGCCTCTTTCAGACATGGAGTATGCCTTTTGTCACGGTGAAGGGACGTTCTGATGTGGCCGTCAACTTTAATTGTGCAAAAATATCGGTGGAATTCCTCGTAGATGCCCTTCAATCACAAACCATCTCAAAGTATTTATCGGGTTATTTTCTAGCTTATACAACCCCTATACCCAGTGGAGAGGTTTTTCATCTTGATTTGGAGCTCTCGGAAAAGACTACTTTATCTCATGATCAAGAATCGAGCATTGCCCTTCATATTTTCTCGCATCTTCGATCCGTTTGTAGCGAGTATAACGATGTATGTAAAAATATTGGCGAGGAAAATGCTTTTCCACAGGTTCATTATCAATGCTTTGGCGCTCGATCCCAACAAGACCTTGAAAAGAAGCACTCCAAAATCTTAGGCACGCCTGGTAAAAAACCACGGGTCCTACTTTGAATCATAAACATAGAGAAAAATCATAAAAATCGATACTATAGCCATCAATGGAGATGATCTTAGCATTAGCCAGTTAATGTCGGTTGTGCACGGTCAAGCTATTGTGACCATTGATCACACGCAAATAAGTAAGATAAATGAGGCCTATCGTATTATTCAAGAGGCCTTTAAAGGCACGAAACTTATTTATGGTGTGAATGCTAATTTTGGTGCTATGGCTATCCACAACATCGGCGATGTGGAATTATTACAAGAAAATTTAATTGCTGGGCTTAAATGTGGTATAGGTCCAAACCTATCAATCGAATATATGCGTGCCATCATGTTGGCCAGAGCCAATTCCTTAGTCAAAGGCTGTTCGGGTATTCGCGTAGAATTGATTGAAAGAATGCTTGCCTTTCTTAACAAAGGGATCACACCTTTAGTGCCTCGCTATGGCTCTATTGGTGCTAGCGGCGATCTGATACCCCTTTCCTATCTTGCAGGCTCTATTATTGGCCATAGCAAAGACTACAAAGTTCTTTACCAAGAAAAAGAATTAAGTTGTCTAGCGGCACTCGAAATAATCGATTGCAAGCCCCTAAAACTGCATGCCAAGGAAGGTCTGGCTTTGGTGAATGGCACTGCTGCCATGACAGGCATTGCAGCCCATTGCACCCATGATTTACAAGGTTTATTAAAATTAACATTGTGCATCCATGCTTTTTTTATAGAATCCCTACAAGGTTCTCTTGAGTCCTTTGAGCCCTTTATCCATCGACAAAAGCCCCATCCAGGCCAATGGGATGTCGCTGCTATTATGTTTAGACTGCTAACCCGTGATAAAGCAACCGTAGGAGAAAACCACCTCTTTCAGGATCGCTATTCTATACGTTGTATTCCCCAATATCTTGGGCCCATTTTTGAGAATATTGCCTTGTATGCCACACAACTGGAAACCGAATTAAATTCTGCAAACGATAACCCTTTAGTAGAGGTTGAAAGCAAAAGAATCTACAGTTGTGGCAATTTTATGGGCGAACATGTTGGGATTGCGATGGATCATATGCGTCACTACATAGGACTGGTTGCGAAACATTTGGATACACAATTAGCCTTATTGGTAACCCCTGAATTTAATAATGGTTTATCGCCCTCTTTGGTGGGCAATCCAGATGAGCAAGTAAAATTTGGTTTAAAAGGTCTACAGATTTGTGCAAATTCCCTACTGCCTTTAATACTCCATGCAGGCCATCCGATTACCCATTTATTTCCAACCCATGCCGAACAATACAACCAAAATATTAATAGCCAGGGTACCAATGCAGCCTTACTCACCTCGGATGCTATTACCTTATTTAAACGCTATCTGGCTGTTGCACTGGTTTTCTCCATTCAGGCTATCGAGTTAAGGGCTTTTAATGTTGCTGGAACCTATAATGTAAGTACCACCCTATCGCCCTGTTTGGAAAAATTATATCAAATGATTTATACCGTGCTTGGTAAAGAACCCAGAGAACACTTACCCTTCTTGCACCGTAATACGGATTTTTCGCTCGATCATTGCGTTGAAAAGCTTTTTCAGGATCTGTCGAATACGCATACTAGCAAACTATTGGGCGTGTCTTCTGGTCTTTAAGAGGAAGTCGCCAACTCCCTTGATTAATCATATACATGAAGATTTAGATACCCTTGCAAACGAGGCTGCACACTTTCAAAATAATGACGATGATCGCTTTATCGATACGTTGTTAGACTTAAATGGATCTTCTGCTGGTGCACGTCCCAAAATGCTTATACGCATCGAAGATGAGCTTCATCGTATAGACCGTGAGAGCCGCGGGTCTTTGTAGGGCCCTACTTATCAATGACTGGCAGGATGCTCAAAACGTACATATGCATGTTTTGAGCATTTGACAATGGCTGGCCAAGGATGCTTGAATGGTACATAAGTAGGCTTTGAGCATTTTGGTTGATTAACTTATGCAATCCTTTATTGGTAGAGAACAGGCTCTTCATAAACTCCATGAATTAGAGGGCTTTGGTCGTACAAGCTTGGTGGTTATCAAGGGTCGGCGTCGTATTGGAAAAAGTCGCCTGGTAACGGAATTTGCAAAGAAGAAGCGCTTCTTGGCTTTTACAGGTCTTGCACCTGTGCCACCCTTGAGTGCACAAACACAACGGGATGCCTTTGCGAGGCAGTTTTCTGAAAACTTGTCAGTTCCACCCCTTACTTTTTTAGACTGGAGTGATGCTTTTAATCATCTGTCCCGCCATATCAAAAAAGAACCCACCCTTATTTTATTGGATGAAATCTCATGGATGGGCGATCAAGATCCAACCTTTGTGCCCAAACTAAAAGTATGGTGGGATTTAACACTGCAAAATTACCCTCAACTTATCCTTGTTTTTTGCGGATCAATTTCAACCTGGATTGAAAAAAACATTATTAATAGTACGGCTTTTTTTGGGCGTATTACTTTATCGATTAACCTAGAGCCTTTTTCTTTGCCAGAATGTGCACGATTTTTAAGTACTATCGGCTTTAAAGGCTCCCGTTATGAAATTTTCAAGATCCTTTCTATCACAGGCGGGATCCCTTGGTATCTAGAACAGATTGTCGCAGACCAGATGGCCGATTATAATATTAAACGGCTTTGTTTTGAAAAAGATGGCCTATTAACATTAGAGTTTAACCGGATTTTTCATGATTTATTTAATGGAAAGGGATCTATTTATAAGAAAATTATTACCCTTTTAGCAGACGGCACATACAATTTATCTGAGATCCGTCAGGCTTTAGATTATACCAGCAGTGGAACCTTAAGCAATCTTATCCAAAACTTAATCACAGCAGGCTTTGTTACACAGCATGCGCAGTGGTCTTTAAAAACAGGTCGTTCCAATAAAAAAAGTCTTTATCGCCTGAGCGATCTCTATTTGCGATTTTATATCAAATACATAGAGCGTCATTGGGAGCAGATTCAAAAAAATACCTATGAAAATTGGAATATCAATCAATTGCCTGGATGGGATAGCATAATGGGATTCCAAGTGGAAAATTTACTGCTGAATAATCGAGCTTGTTTAGTTAAAGCTATTGATCTCTCGCCTACAGATATTGTCTTTGACAACCCCTACCAACAAAACAAGACCACACGACAAAAAGGGTGTCAAATTGATTATTTAATACAAACACGCACACAGAACTTGTTTGTTTGCGAATTTAAATTTAAACGAAAAGAGATTGATATCGATATTATCGAAGCCATGCAAAAGAAAATCGATTGTTTTTCGGTTCCCCGTGGTTTCTCAAAAGTACCTGTGCTTTTTCATTTGGGTGGGGTCTCTCACGCTGTACATGAAAAAAATTATTTTTACCGAATCGTTGATATGACAGATTTTCTTGAGGGTTAAGTAAACCCACAGTCTTTTTTATAGAACCCTGTACAGGTTCTCAAAACATGCAATCAATATCCTATGCGGATTCGTGAAGACCGTTAACGTCCAGAGAAAAAACAACAGGATGCAGCAAAGGCTTCAAAAATAAGCCCCTAATTACAATGTAGCATCCTGCTAATGTAAAGATTAAAGGCATGTCCCCCTTCAGTAAAGGGATACCCTATATTTTCTGGTTTAGAAGCCCGTGTCCTTAAAAAACATAAACGTTTGTTTGAAGGATTCTAAGTTAACAACCCTATAACACCCAAGTTCTAATCCTTGGATCATAAACCAAGTGGTTTGCTGTAGTTCAGTAAAAAAACCCATACAAGCTTGTTCAGAAGACATAGGCATCTTTGCACAATATTCGGCAATATGGGTAATGCCCTGCGATACGTTTTTTGAGTGGAAGATCGTTGCGATAAAAACACCCAAGGATAAATCTTCAACCCTCAGCCCAATACCCATACAATCCGGCACTGAACGTAATAAGATCTGATCGCTGGCAATAGGACTGGCATCAAACCCTAAGCACTCCCAATCGATAGCGCTTGTGGTTAAAACTTGGGCATCTCTAAGCTTAAACGACTGTGGCCATAACAAATTGCGTTTTTGTATAGTCTGGCTTTCATACTGTTCGAACAACGTTTTTTCTATCCAAAGCTGCCTGCTTTTTTTCAGATCGACAACCATCAGCGTACTGGGTTGAATCAGGGTGCCGGCTTGATAGGGCATTTTAGTCACCAGTAGATTTTGTTCTAAAAATACGAGGCAAGAACCGGATATTTGGTGTTGTAGCTGTTGCGCTGATTCGAAAGGCTTTTCCCCTTGCGGAACGCATGCAGTCGACCCTGCCGATAAAGTCTCACCCCTCACCCGCAGCGAAGCAGGAACATCGAACTTAACGGAAGAAGGCAATATTTCCAAGGATGCTGATTCTAATTCCAAAACACTGTCTGTTTGTTCTGCTTTTTTTAAGCCTTCTTCTAAGGCATAGACGAGAAAATCATGCACAGAACGCGCATCTCTAAAACGCACCTCATGCTTGGTGGGATGCACATTGACATCCACGGCTTGCAGATCTAGATCAAAATACAAGACATAGGCTGGATGACGCCCAGGCGGGATCCGGTCGCCATAGGCTTGGCGAATCGCATGATTAATAATCTTATCGCGCACAATACGATGGTTCACATAAAAATATTGCAGATCGGCTTGGCTGCGCATAGCCGCGCTTGAACCTACATAACCTCGCAATTGAAAACCATGCACCTCGGCCTCTAAATAGGCGGCTGCTTGTATAAAACGCTGCCCCCCAATAAGACCTACACGCCGGGCATGCGCGGCTTGGGTATGCGCCGCTGGGTATCGTTTACGCACCCCGTTATTCTGCGTCAAACTAAAACTCACCAAAGGTCGACTTAAGACCACACGCTTAAAAACTTCTTCTACATATAAACTTTCCGTTTTTTCGGATCGCAAAAAACGTCGTCTGGCCGGCGTGTTATAAAACAAATGGCGCACTTCAATACAAGTACCCGCCTGTGTGGGTGCAGGCGTTATCACACTTTCAGCTGATCGGCCCTCTACACTGACCGTCCAGCCCTGTGCTTGGCCCGGTACCCAAGAACTTAAGCGCAATTGAGACACCGCTGCAATACTGGCCAGTGCTTCGCCCCTAAAACCATAGGAAGCAATGCCATCGAGATCGGATAATTGGTGTATTTTACTCGTCGCATGCGGTGCAAGCGCCAAACTTAAATCGTCCTTGCAAATACCCTGGCCATTATCTTGTACACGAATAAGTCCTATACCACCGCCTTCGATATGCACATCGATATGCGTACTGCCTGCGTCCAGGCTATTTTCCAGTAATTCTTTTAAAACAGAAGCGGGTCGCTCTACCACTTCGCCCGCTGCAATATGATTGGCTAAAGCCGGTGTTAAGCGATGAATGCGCGAAGGCGCTGCGATTTCAACCGTGCTATCCATGTAGCCTCTCAAGATCTAAAGCCTGTGCACGCTTGGAGTGCAACTGTACTTTTAACACGCGCCCTTCGGGCACCGTCTCAAGTGAAAATACCAGATCGGGATCGGGCAAGAAACCCTTACCCTGCTCAGGCCATTCGATCCATAACAGTCCCGGTTCGAGGCAATAATCATGGATCCCAATAAAATCGAGTGCTTGCGGTTCTGATAATCGATAGAGATCGAAATGATACAACGTGCTACCCGCCAACAAGTTTTTCTGAATGCCAAGGAGAGGCGTTGATTCCAGGGATGGGAAATCGTCGAATACAGGGATGTATGTCCCCGACCGGGATTCGGAAAAACTTGTTGGCTTGTATACTAGGGGATCGAAAACATCGAAGGGATAGGATTCTACTAAAGTGTAAGTGGGACTTTTGACGCTGTCCTTATAACCCATGCCACGCAGAAAACCACGCACCAAGGTTGTTTTGCCAGCCCCCAGATCGCCCTTTAAAAAAATAATCCAGGGTGGATTTTGGGGGCGAAGGATAGTGGCCCATGCCACGCCCAGTTCCAGCGTGGCTGATTCATCGGCTAAAACGATTCTTTTTTCTAGGCCTGCGCCCATCAGATTTAAGGTTCCAGATTAAAGAAGTTTTGGTGATAGAATTTAAGTTCATCAATCGATTCTTTCACATCTTCCATCGCAAGGTGCGCTGATTTCTTTTTAAACTGCGACACAATATGGGGTTTCCAATACTTCGCTAATTCTTTCACCGTACTCACATCCAAATTACGGTAGTGAAAGTAGGCTTCTAGCTGTGGCATATAGCGATACAAAAAGCGTCTATCCTGACCAATCGTACTACCACACATGGGTGAGCTTTGAGCGTCTACCCAGGGGGCCAGAAAGGCAAGGGTTTGGGCTTCGGCATGGCTTTCAGAGACACCTTGCTTGCGTACCCTATCCAACAAACCCGATTTGGTATGATGTTTAGTATTCCAAGCATCCATACCCGTTAAGAGGGCTTCGTCTTGTAGGATCGTGAATACCGGGCCTTCTGCCACAATATTTAAAGCTTTATCGGTAAGAACGGTGGCTATTTCTAGGATCCGATCGTGTTCGGGATTAAGACCCGTCATTTCCAAATCGATCCAAATTAAATGCTTGGGGTCTTTGGCTTTCATGCATCGCTCCATCCGATAAATATCCTAGGCATCATACGGGTTTTCGTCGGAAAGTTAAACAATGCTAAAAAACTAACTTTATTTAAAGATGAGACCAAATATCGTCGAAAGGATCTTTTTTGTCGGTGGTGCTTGGGGTGGGTGGCGTGGCTTGCACGGGATGGCTTGGCGGTTGGGGTGTTTCACGCTTATTGAGGGCTGCATTATCGAGCGATGTTTTTTTATGAACAAACTGAAAGCATTTGTACCCCCCCGTGGCATCTACTAATTCACTCAAAAGATATTCTTTGGGTTTTTCAAGCTCGCTTTCCAGCAGATTGACACGATCGCCTTTTTTAAAGGGTAAAGTAGGTACTAAGAGGCTCGAGTCTAATAGTAAACAACGAACATAATCGCCGACTACTTTTTGATTTTTGATTAACTGTAGGGCACCGGCTTTGGCAACACTGGATAAACGCTCTACCCCTAAACGTAAGGTGTCTGATTCATACTGCAGCCAACGCACACCACAGATCTCTATCCTATCGGGGGCTTGATCAGCTCTTGTAAGCCCTAATACTTCGCCGGCCTGCAGCACAGAAAAAATCGCACCCCCTAACACTAAGGAATAACCCGTCGGTGTTTCATTCACAATCGTACAAGGATAAAAGGTATAGCGTTCGGTGTTATCCACAGGGACAGCGCTGCTCACCGCAGAAAAATCGATATGCGTGCCTAGTTCATCGGTCTTTTCGAGTTCTGCGACCCAAGGCACAGGGCCGGTGCTCGGTGCCACTGTTCCCTCTGTGGCAGGCTCTGTCCTAGGCATCTGAAAAACCTGTGCATGGTTCACATGAAAATGGGTTGCTCTAAGCCCAATACAGATCTGTGCGGGCTGATCTTGGGGCGCACGTTCTTGCATACGCGGGCTTGGCATACCCCATATTTTCACCAAATTTCTTAAGACGCTTGTGGGGATCGCATACTCGGCTTGGTTATAATGCGACATTCTAGACTGCAACTCATTGGGCTCTACGAGGGAGAGCAGATTTTTTAAACGGTTGGCAATCGCAAGTACAGACAACACTTCACAACTATCCGAAAAGGCCATCTGCCCTCTGGAAGGGTCATGGGGCGGCTGATCGGCCTCGGTATCCACAATCAAATAACCTGCACCCCCTGTATCGGGAGGTTTTTTCCCTAAGGTCGCCATCGATGCCCAAGTCTCTGTGCCTCTATAAAGGGCTTCCTGTTCATTTTGACGCAATTTAGTTGGTTGGCCCCCATAAAACAGCAAGATGCGTTTATATTCGTCGATGAGATCTTCTCGGTGGGGTAGGTTATGTCTTACATACTTGTAAAGGAGGTGAAGTTCACGCCACAGATCGCTGGGAGGCTTGGCGTAAGTTTTGTAGCTACGCAATAAGATTTGCGAGAAATAATAGAATACACGCTGGATAGCGAGGGGTAAGAGGCTTGCTTTGAGATCGCCACTGGCACCTGCCACCGTTTGCTCAATAATCGTTTTATAGCCATACGCCATTTCCATCTGCAAGGTCTGCGCGAGATTGGCAATCACAAATTGTTCATGCTTTAAGGCATGGGGTTGATTCGTAAAGTGTTTACTTAAGGATTGACAAATAAACTGTACCGTAGGACGCAAAAGCTCCAAAATCTCTAAACGGTCTTTGGGGTCAATAGGTGCCCCGCTACCCTCGCGCATAACCTGGTAAAGCTTTTTGGTCGTCACGGACAGATCGGCTATTTCTAGGGCATTGCGCCAGTTCAAAATATCGGATGGCGTGAACTTCACTGTGGTGGCAGCGTTAGCGTTTTGAACAGGAATGCTAAGACCTAAAGGCCCGGTTGTGATGTCCATACTCCTGAGTATAGCGCAAAAAGCTGGGTTGTCCGGACCCTGAAACGGGGATCTATGGTTGTATTACGAGGGATGCCTGCGCTATGATGGGCGCCATGGCATCCTATAGCACCAATGAGTTTAAAAGCGGCCTTAAAGTGATGATGGACGGCGATCCTTATGTCATTTTAGAGAACGAATTTGTCAAACCGGGTAAGGGACAAGCCTTTAGCCGGGTGAAATTTCGCCATTTAAAAAATGGCCGCGTGATTGAAAGAACCATGAAATCTGGCGAGACCCTCGAGGCAGCCGATGTTGTGGAACAACCCATGCAGTATCTGTACCACGATGGTGAACGATGGCACTTTATGGTGGTCGAAACCAGCGAACAATACGAATTAGACAAAATAGTCATTGGAGAAGCGGCTCTTTGGCTCAAAGAACAAGCACTTTGCAATGTGATGCTGTGGAATGATGTGCCCATCACCGTCACCCCTCCGAATTTTGTGGTCTTGAAAATTACCGAGACCGATCCGGGTTTAAAGGGCGATACCTCCGGCGGCGGTGGTAAGCCTGCAACCCTTGAAACCGGTGCGGTCGTGCGCGTACCGCTGTTTATACAGATAGGCGAGCTCATTAAAGTGGATACACGTACGGGAGACTATGTTTCCCGGGCCAAAGACTAAAGCATGTCCCATCCCTCACCCCTTTGGAAACCGAGCGCAAGCCTCGCCCAACTACAAATACGCGCCACAGTATTGGCGCAAATCCGAACTTTTTTCGCACGACGAAACGTTTTAGAAGTGGATACGCCTCTCATGTGTCGCAGTGCTGCGACCGATGTAGCACTCCATCCCATTGCCGTGTTGTATTCATCGTCTCCAAGCTTACACAGCGATCCCTACTATTTGCAAACCTCACCCGAATATGCGATGAAACGACTACTGGCCGCCGGGTATGGTTCTATCTATCAAATCGCCAAAGCTTTTCGAGGCGAAGAATCGGGACGCTTACATAATCCAGAATTTACCTTGTTAGAATGGTATCGGGTGGGTTTTGATCTCCACACTTTAATGGATGAAGTGGACGATTTATTAATGTTAATTTTAGACACCCCCCAAGCGCGCCGACTATCGTATGAAACACTTTTTAGAGAGGCCCTTGGCATTGATCCACACCACACCACGGTGCATGCCCTTCAAACCTGTGCGAAAGCGCATCACATACAACTAAGCGCCCTTGCGGCACAGGATCTGGATGTGGATGCCTGGCTAGATATTTTGATGACGCATTGTATTGAACCCACCCTCGGTTTTGATAGACCCGTCTTTATTGACAATTATCCCGCCTCTAAAGCGGCACTGGCAACCCTACGCAAACGCGAAGATGGCGTAGAGGTAGCAGAGCGTGTGGAGGTGTATGTGCGCGGCATCGAATTAGCCAACGGCTATCACGAATTACGTGATGCAACCGTGCAAGGCCAACGGTTTAAGGCCGATTGTGTGCGACGTGCGCAAACCGGTCTTCCTGCTATTCCCATTGATCCCTATGTACTCGAAGCCCTTGAAGCAGGGTTGCCAGCGTGTGCGGGCATTGCCTTGGGCATTGATCGCTTGCTGTTGCTCAAAGAGGGATTGCAGGATCTGTCTGAAACTTTAAGTTTTGGTATTGAAAGAGTCTAAACGAGGGCGGTAGATCACAGCGGCTTTACGGTCGCGATTTTTTGACCCATGCATAAGGGATGCGCGGCCCCCAGCATTGCTTCAAAGGCAAGGGTTTGATGTTCGAATAGCACGATCACAGTGGAACCTAGCCTAAATAAACCTAATTCTTCGCCCCGTTTAAAATAAACACTGGAACCATGGGACCAATACTGCGGACCTTTTGAGACAGGCGATCGACCCACGGTCCCCGCCCACACGGTTTCAATACTACCCACAATCATCGCACCTACAAAAATAACGGCCATCTGCCCTACCGTCGTTTCAAAGAGTGCGACCACACGCTCATTGCGTGCAAACAAACGTGGCACCGAAGCACAGGTTTTAAAATCCACCGAAAACAAACGCCCTGGAATATAAATCATCTGGGATAAATGACCGTCAAAAGGCATATGAACGCGATGATAATTGTGGGGTGCTAGATACAGCGTGATAAAAGAACCCTGTCTAAAACGGGCCGCCTGTTGTATGAAGCTTTCCTGATCCTGCCTGTTCCAATCGTTATAAGAATGAGTCTCTTTCTCTCTGTGATGCAAAGCCTTCTCTAACAAAGAAGCAGCCTTCGGTGCGGGGGCCGGAAAACCGGCGAGATTACTCGGTACACCCAGTAATTCATCCACCGTAAAGGTTTGCCCTTTGGCTTGAATAAGTTGGGCATTATGTATAGGCCCGAATTCACCCACATAACCATCTACAGGGCTCATCACATCGTGTACACCCGCTGTAATAGGCCTGGCTTCGGCTTTGAGCGTCCGGGTAAAGAAAGCATTGTAGCTGGGATATTGAAAAGGATCCGGCTGTTCCGCTTCCGCCATATTCACGGTATAGCGCGATACAAAATAGCGAATCAGTAAGTTCTTAAGCCATGGAATCGTACTATTAGCAAGCCATCCTGCAAAAATACTGATGGCATGATGGGGTAAACAGTGTTGCAAAATAGACAAGTAAACACTCCCTTCGGCCTTAAACGATGATTCCATAAATCGAAGCTATCATAACACCGGATCCAGAGCCGGCACAGAGACCGTGACCCACAAGGCAAAAAACAGCCCACCAGCCGTCGCTATCCTCATTCCTGCATGATTTCATCATGCCTTTGATCGGGAATCCAGCGTGGAATCAGACTTCTTTTGGGACTGGATCCCCACTTTTGTGGGGATGACGGCCGCCCATAAATATCTATAGATATGAATCGCACATTGACATCTATAGATGTTAGTCCTACCATAGCATCCATAGACATTAAAATGGAGCGTTAGATAGAAAAAAGTTTCTGTGGCGCGCCCATGAAGGCAGCCTTGAAAAAAATGATCTATAAACGCTATCAGGAGTTAAGCCATGGCCTCTTATCCTAAGAAAGATCCACACACGTTACAGATTTTTCATGAATTAAAGAAACGTAGAATTTATGTGGGAACATTGATTTATGATAAAGAAAGTAATATTTACACACTACGCTATGAAAAACATTATGTGAATGCGAAAAATGCTATCCCTTTAGGACCCAACCTAACCCTTTTTAAAACAGTTCATCATTCCTCTCCAGGAAAATTATTTCCTGAATTTCTGGACAGAATACCCGAGAAGGCTAATCCTGCTTATAAGGACTATTGTGCATCGGAAGGTATCGATCTCCATGAGAAAAACCCTATTATTTTGCTTGGAACAATTGGCAAACGAGGACCTTCTACTTTTATCTTCGAACCCGTATACAAAGCTTATTTTTCGGCAAAGGATATTGTAACATTACGTGAAACCTTAAGCCTAACACAGCATGATTTGGCAGCTGCTTTTGATATTCCTTTGGTGACTTTACAGCGCATAGAATCTGAAAAAAGCAATGATCCCAACACCCTTAAATTATTACAGCTCTATTTTACTTTTCCCGATGTGGCGATTTGGCAACTACATCTATCGGGACAAAGAGTGCATAGTAAGGTTTTGTTAAAACTTCTGAATTATTTTAAAGACAAGAAAAATAATTAACGGGCGCAGGATCTTAAATCCTTCAGCCTTTTTTGCCCTCACCCCCGACCGCTAAAGCGGTCGACCCCTCCCCCGCAAAGCGGGGCGAGGGGAACGCTCCGATATTTACCACTTTAGTCATTGGCAGGGATTGTAATACTAGATAAATTTTATGTAAAATACCGGACCAGTTCTCTAAAACTTCATAGTTCCAAAATCGTAACACTAAAAAATATAAGGACCCAGTATCACTTGTCGACGAAATTTATACTGAGAAAATCGATGTCCTTTAAGAGCCAACCATAATTGTTGTTCAACAGGTGTTTGTTATTTTCTTAAATGTTTAGCATGTATTTCCATTCATGCCAATATTCATTCAAAAAAACTTTATTTGAAATACGGTAAGTGTCGAAGTGTTCCCCTCGCCCCGCTTTGCGGGGGAG
>CAZFXA010000014.1:0-37556 GCA_964522825.1 uncultured Legionella sp. | reverse complement strand
GGGATCCGCCTCTATGCGTCAAATAACCCTGTTCGGGTCGGTAAGGGTGGTGCAGGGTGAGTTCCCGTCATCAAATGCCAGTAAGTCCACGATTTGGGATCGATAATGCCTGGAGGTGCATGCGCTAAGCTTTCACGAAAAGCTTCCATCCCTAAAGCTTGTTTTACAACGAGCACATCAGGGATGGTGCCATAAGTCATCACATGGGCCATAAAAAGGTAGGGATCATCCAAAGCCTCATCGGGTTTTTTAAACCAAACAAGCCTTAGGGCAACCTGTTTTAAGGGTTTAGAGTGTGGAATCTTTAACATGGTGGTTCCCCTCACTAGCCCTTGATTACTCCCATGATACACCGTATTTCTAGGTTATTAATCGGATATTCAATTGATAAGAATCTCCTTATCATTCTGGCTATGAGTACACTCCATACACCTCATGATAATTTGTTTAAAAGCGCGATGGCTGATCTGCGGGTAGCTCGGGATTTTTTTGAACATCATTTACCCCCTGCTGTATTGGCAGCCATTGATTTCAATACCCTCAAACTTTCGTCTAACACGTATGTAGACATTGTTCTGAGCGATTCAGCCTCCGATATACTCTATCAGGTTACCATGGCTGAAAAACCGGCCTATTTATATTTACTGTGTGAGCATCAGAGTTCTGTGGATCCGCTCATGCCTTTTAGGCTTTGGCAATATATCGTGGGTATTTGGTCGGATCATCTTAAACAATCGAAGAAGAAAAAAAAGGCGGGGTCCAACAAAAAGGTTTTGTTGCCTTTGGTCATTCCGATGGTTTTTTATCATGGTCCAGGGCCCTATACGGGCCCACGGCATATTCGATCTTTGATTGAAGGACCTTCAGAATTGGTTGAGCAATTCTTTGGGCCTTTACATTTAATCGATACCCATGAACTTGCGGATAAAGACTTAAGAGAACAACGATGGGCAGGGATTATGACTTTTGTGATGAAGCACATTTATGTGCGAGATATAGCAGTGCTATTGAAGCCGCTGATAGCGATGCTTCAGCAATTAGCTTGTGAATCGGACTCTACCGAGTATAAAGCAACTTTGTTACACTATCTCGTGAATACAGGCGATACAGCAGAACCAGAGGTTTTTGTACAGGCCATTGAACAGGGGCTATCAGCCTCCCAAGGAGAAGGTGTTATGACTATAGCAAGTCGACTTATTGATATTGGTGTCCAAGAGGGTGTTCAGACAGGGCAACGGCAAGGGAGAACCTACTTTCTATTGTCTTTGTTAGAACGTAAATTTGGATCGATACCTGCTGTGTACCGTGTACGTATAGAGCAAGCTTCCAATGATCAGTTGTTAGATTGGGGATCAAAATTATTAGAGGTCAACAGCCTGAAAGCTTTGTTTGAAGAGCGTGTCAGTACCATAACGGCGTAGCACGCTTAACAAAAAGACTTTACTTGAGCTGGATCCCCGCTTTCGCGGGGATAGGGTCTTCTTTTTTCATGGGTGTGAGACCTTTTTATTTAAGCAATCAACTTACTTCAAAATACCCCCATCCTTTTCAAAATTATGTTAAAATCGCGAAGCAAAAAAGACCCATCGAGGAGTGTTCATGTCGGATATCAGCACAGCGATTACACCAGTTAGTATTGAAGATGAACTTAAGCAATCTTACTTAGATTATGCCATGAGCATCATCGTAGGTCGTGCCCTGCCCGATGTGCGTGATGGTCTCAAACCTGTGCATCGTCGAGTCCTTTTTGCGATGCGTGTGCTGGGCAACGATTGGAACAAAGCCTATAAAAAGTCCGCTCGCGTTGTGGGTGACGTGATTGGTAAATATCATCCTCATGGCGATACGGCTGTGTACGATAGTATTGTGCGTATGGCACAGCCTTTTTCTCTGCGCTACCGTTTGGTCGATGGGCAGGGAAACTTTGGATCGGTCGATGGCGATTCCCCTGCAGCCATGCGTTATACCGAAGTGCGTATGTCTAAAATTGCGCATCATCTCTTAGCCGATTTAGACAAAGAAACAGTCGATTTTGCGCCAAACTACGATGGATCCGAATGGATGCCTACCGTTTTACCGGCAGCTATCCCTAATTTATTGATTAATGGCGGTTCGGGTATTGCGGTGGGTATGGCTACCAATATTCCGCCACACAATTTAAGCGAAGTGATAGACGCGTGCCTAGCACTGATTGACGATCCGACTTTAAGCATCGATCAATTAATGCAATTTATCCCAGCGCCCGATTTTCCAACGGCCGGTATTATCAATGGTCGTGCGGGGATTATTGAAGGCTATAAAACGGGTCGTGGTCGTGCTGTCATGCGCGCGCGTACCCATATTGAAGTCGATGATAAAAATAACAAACAATCCATTATCGTGACCGAATTACCGTTTCAGGTGAATAAAGCTCGTTTAATCGAAAAAATGGCAGAGCTTGTGAAAGACAAGAAAATCGATGGCATTACGGCGCTACGGGATGAATCCGATAAAGACGGCATGCGTATTGTGATTGAATTGCGTCGTGGCGAAATAGCCGAAGTGGTCATCAATAATCTTTATACCCAAACACCTTTGCAAACGGCTTTTGGGATTAATATGGTGGCCTTGGTCGATGGGCAGCCCCGTACCTTAACGTTGAAAGAGCTTTTGGTTGAATTTTTAAAGCACAGACGTCAAGTGGTTTCCCGTAGAACAGCCTATGAACTACGTAAATCCCGAGAACGCGCGCATATTTTGGAAGGTTTAGGCATTGCTTTAGCGAATATTGATCCCGTGATACAACTGATTAAAGCCTCATCCACACCGGTAGAGGCTAAAACCAAGTTGATCGATCGCTTATGGATGCCCGGGATGGTGTCTGACATGCTAGAAAGGGCAGGCGCGTCTATTTGTAGACCCGAAGATTTAAGTAGTGCCTTTGGTTTACAGACCGATGCTTCGGGTTATCGTCTTTCAGCGACCCAAGCCCAGGCTATTTTGGATTTAAGATTGCATCGTTTAACAGGTTTAGAGCAAGAAAAAATCCTCGAAGAATTCAAGGGTATTATTGTGACCATCCAAGATTTACTGGCGATCTTATCGGACCAGCAGCGTTTAATGCAGGTCATTCGTACCGAGCTAGAAGCGATTAAAGCAGAATTTGGCGATGCGCGTCGTAGTGAGATTTTAGTCGATCACCAGGATTTATCCACGGCCGATCTGATTGCCGAAGAGGATCGGGTCGTCACGTTGTCTCATAGTGGTTATGTAAAAGCCCAAGCGCTGAGCAGTTATGCCGCTCAACATCGGGGTGGTAAAGGTAAAGCGGCTGCCAAGGTGAAGGAAACCGATCATATTTCTAAACTTTTAATTGCGAATACGCACGATACGCTACTTTGTTTCTCGAGCCTTGGCAAAGTATATTGGATGAAGGTCTATGAAATTCCTGTGGCGGCTAGAACGGCGCAGGGACGTCCCATTGTGAATCTCCTACCCTTGCAGGCCGATGAACGGATCAGCGCACTATTGTCGGTGCAAACCTATACCGAAGATAAGATGATCTTTATGGCAACCGCCCAAGGTACTGTGAAAAAAGTACCGTTGACCGAGTTTATGCGTCCGCGATCCAATGGCATTATTGCCTTGCAGTTAGATGAAGGTGATGCGCTGGTGGGTGTTGATATTACCGATGGTACACGCGATATTATGTTGTTTAGCGATGTAGGCAAGTGTGTACGATTTGCTGAAACAGATGTGAGAGCCATGGGGCGCACAGCCCGGGGGGTTCGCGGGATCCGTTTACAAGAAGAACAGAAGATGATTTCCTTAATTGTGCTCAAACCGGGAGGTGCGATTCTTACGGCGACGGAGCATGGGTATGGTAAGCGTACTTTGGTCGAGGAATTCCCAGCGCATGGTCGTGGTGGCCAAGGGGTGATTGCGATTCAAACCAGCGATCGTAATGGACGTGTGGTGGGGGCTGTACAGGTTTTCGATCAAGATGAACTTATTTTAATTAGTGATGCGGGGACACTGGTACGCACACGGGTTGATGAAATTTCAGTGGTTGGGCGCAACACCCAAGGTGTTCGACTTATTCATGTGGGCGAGGCAGAACGCTTGGTCGAAATACAACGTATTGAAGAAGTCGATTTGGATCTATCAGCGTGTGTAGAGCCGAGTACCGATCTATAATCAACAACAGCGATAGGGAGTAAGACAGGCGTGGTGACCGATCAATCTTTTATCAGTTTATTTACCAATGCATCTTTGGTTGTTCAACTTGTTATGCTTTTATTGGTCGGTGTTTCTATCGTGTCTTGGACGCTTATCATTCAGCGTGGGCAATTATTTAAACAGGCAACCGTGGCCATTAATGCCTTTGAAAGCACTTTTTGGTCGGGCATAGAACTTAGTAAGCTCTATCATAAATTTTCTGGCGAACCTGCGGATAAGATGAATGGCTCCGAGAGTATTTTTATCGCAGGGTTTAGAGAATTTGTGCGTTTGCGAAAACAACCCAGTACCCAGGCAGGGGCAGTAGTAGAAGGGGCACAACGGGCCATGCGCGTCGCCATGGCACGGGAAATCGAGCGCTTAGAAAATCATTTACCTTTTTTAGCCACGGTTGGATCGGTGAGTCCCTATGTGGGTTTGTTTGGTACGGTGTGGGGCATTATGAATGCCTTTCGAGGGCTCGGCGCTGCACAGCAGGCCACCTTGGCGATGGTTGCACCCGGTATTTCTGAAGCGCTGGTTGCAACAGCCATGGGATTGTTTGCAGCCATTCCTGCCGTTGTCGCCTATAACCGTTATGCGAATCGCTTACAATTTTTAGTGAATCGCTACGATAATTTTCTAGAAGAATTTACCAGTATTTTACATCGCCAGGCCCATGCAGGCTCGAGTGTGACCCATGAAGTATCGTAGTCTTTATAAGAAAAAAGAAGTGATTTGCGATATCAATGTGGTGCCCTATATCGATGTCATGTTAGTGCTGCTGGTTATTTTTATGGTAACTGCGCCCCTTTTAAGTCAAGGGGTACAGGTGGCGTTGCCTACCGCTAAAACGGAAGCATTACCCGAGCATCAACATCCGCCTTTGGTGGTGTCTGTCGATGCGACTGGACGTTTTTATTTAGATCAGTCTAAAACACCCTTAGAGGCCGATGCTTTGGCCTTTGCCTTACAGGCAGCCGTGCAAAAAGAACCCAATCGCACCGTGCTTATTCGGGGTGATAGACATATCGATTACGGTCGTATGATGGAAGCGATGGTTTTACTCAAACAGGCGGGTGTCTCCAAAATTGGTTTGATGACGGAAAACGTCGATTGATAAGGGAATACCATGCGTGATAGCAGACCTTATTCGAAGAGTTTCGTAGGATCCCTCCTGATCCATCTTATACTATTGTCTTTTTTGATACGCAGTTTTAATCAACGCGTACACTTAAGCACACCGGCTTCTTCAGACAACATTATTCAAGCGGTCGTGGTTGATGCACACGAACCGGATACACGTGAAGCCGAGCGTCTACACCAAGCACAGCAAGTTTTGCAGCGTGAACAAAAACAGCAAGAGGCACAAGAAGCCCAAAAAAAACAGCAACTACAGCGTGATATGGTAGAAGCCAAAAAAGAAGTGGCACACCAACAACCGCCTAAAAAAGTTGAGAGCCTAGCGCCTGAAAAACAGGATTTGGTGCGCCTTGCCGTGGAAGAAGAACGTCTCGCAGAAAATGAAAGACTCAAGCAAGTGCGTCTTACACAAGCAAAAGAACAAAAAAAGCGGGATCAACAGCTCAAAGAACAAAAAGCGCTTAAAGCTTTGGTAGCTTTAAAGGCTAAAGAAGCAGCCCTTAAGACTAAACTGGCTGCAGACAAAGCTAAAATCGCTTCAGAAAAAAGCAGAATAGCCGCAGAGAAGGCAAGCCTGGCAGCCCATCAAAAGCAGATCAATACAGCGGTGGCGAGTGTTGTGTCGGCGTGGTCTGCGAAAATAGAAGGCAATCGACGCTCGATGAGCGCTTTTCAAAGTCTACCGCAGGATCTGTCCTGTAAAGTAAGTCTTCATGTTTTACCCGATGGTAGTGTGCGTGCGCAATTGGTGCAAAGTAGTGGCAATGCATTGTATGATGATCTGGCGTTGAAGGCGATTTATAAGGCGGAGCCTTTTGTGTTGCCCGATGATCCCGAGGTGCGCGAACAGGTGAAGGCTATAGAATTCAATTTTTTAAATGATACCTAAATGACAGGTTTTTTATGATGAGCATGCATTTTAGTATTACCTTGCCCCCTTTTAGAAAAGGGGGCCGACCTTTGGTCCGGGGGATCTTTGGAACTTGGAAGGCATGTTTTGTAGGGTGCTTAGTGATTGGCACACTATTAGCCTTTCATTCTGCACAGGCTGCACTCCATGTGGATATTCACGGGGGAAAAATACAGGGTATTCCTATTGCGGTGCTTCCTTTTGAGGGAGCATTAGGCATGGATGAGGCGCATGATCTTGCGGCCGTGATTCGCGCCGATCTACATCATAGTGGTCAATTTGAGGTGAATACCCTATCTAAATCCGCGCAAGCAGCGATGCAAAATCTTGCTTATTGGAAGGGGATGGGTGTTGAAAATCTTGTATCAGGGCGCTTGCATAAAACAGGATCAAACTATAGCGTCGATTTCGAATTACGGGATGTTTTAGCGCAGTCTGCACAGCACGCTTCCCATAAGCCGCTATTGGTGATGCATTTTGATAACATCCCTACGCAGCATTTAAGGGCTTTGGCGCATCATATTAGCGATCGTATTTTTGAGAAATTAATGGGTGTTAGGGGCTTTTTTTCAACAAGAATTGCCTATGTTTCAACGCTTAGAGGCCCTAAAGGGCCTGTGTATACCCTAGAAATTGCCGATTTCGATGGACATCATCCCAGACCTTTGTATCGTTCAGCTTTCCCTTTGATGTCGCCTGCATGGTCGCACGATGGTCGTAAAATTGCTTTTGTGTCTTTTGAGAAGGATAGAGCCAGTATTAATGTCGTGGATGTTTTAAGTGCAAAAGTCCAACGTCTTACGCAATTTCCCGGTATTAATGGAGCGCCTAGTTGGTCACCTGATGGAAAAACCTTGGCCCTGGTGTTATCAAAAGAAGGGACACCCAGTATTTATACCCTCGATTTAGCGCATAAACACCTAACTCGCCTCACAGCCAGTACAGGTCGCGACACAGAACCCGTCTTTGCACCGGATGGACGCTCTGTTTATTTTACCTCCGATCGGGGTGGAAAACCGCAGATTTATAAGGTGCATCTTGCAACGCGTCAGACCGAACGGGTTACCTTTGTGGGCAATTATAATGCAAAGCCCTCTATTACCCCCGATGGTAAACGGCTAGTTACTTTGCATCGTGCTGAATCCACAGCTTTATTTAGTATTGCGGTGCAATCCTTATCTCAGGGGGGAGAGCCTAAAATTTTAACAGAAACCGGGTTGAATGATGCACCTACTTTAGCGCCCAATGGTATGATGGTACTTTATGGTTCTGGGGATGGTGAAAAGGGTGTTTTGCGTGCAGTCTCTTTGGATGGACGGACGCAGATCACTTTACCTATCCGAGAAGGGGAAGTGAAGGATCCTGCATGGTCCCCTTTTGTTCTGCATGATTGATCTGATAAAGGAGAAAAAGTGAATGCGTACTCAAACAGTTTTTAGAGCAATGATAGTCTTTATGATCCTCGGCACTTTGCTTGGTTGTAATGCCAAGCGGGGCGCAGCCATTGGGGGTGATTTAGGGGCAGAAGATAATATGCGTTTTTATGGCACTGAGCTTTCACCTGAACAGGAAAAGGCTTTATTAACGCATAGAGTTTATTATTTCGATTACAACAGTTATGAATTGAGAGATGAAGATACCCAGGCAATCGCTGCCCATGCTAAGCGTTTGGTGAATGCACCCCGTAAGCATGTGCGTGTGGAAGGGCATACCGATAACCGAGGCAGTGGCGAATATAATATTGCTTTAGGCGAACGTCGTGCGCGTGCGGTGGCCGATAGCCTGATGTTAAAAGGTGTACCTCAGGCACAAATGAGTATTGTGAGCTATGGTAAAGAAAAGCCTGCTGTCGTTGGCAATGACGAAAGTGCATGGTCTCAAAATCGTCGAGTCGTCTTAGTTTACGAATTGGAATAAAATATGAAAATAGTCACGCTGCGCCTGATGCAAAATTTTGTAGGGGGATGGCTTTGTCTTATGGCTGTTCCGCAGGTTTTGGCTTTGCCGATTGTAGAATCGAGGACCGGTGATCCGGTCGTGCGATCTCCCCGGGATATAGGCAGCAGCATGACAATACCAGGTGACAGCACTTACGCGAGTCCTCGGCCGCAGTCCATCGATGCGCTCAAAGAAGAACTCAATAGTTTACGGGGTTCTATGGAGGAGAAAGATCATCAGCTTGAGGCACAAATAGACCGTCTTAAAAAGAGTCAGCAAGATTTCTATTTAGACTTAGATAAACGTCTTACGCAATTAGAATCCTCTAAAAGTACTGTAAGCAAAGCAGTAGCATTGCCATCCGCCAAAACCGTCGCGTCGCTGCCTGTCAAGCCATTGGCAGTCCCAACAGCAGAAGTACCCGTTGATGAGGAAGACGCGCAGCCACTTGCACACGAAACAGCGGATCCCTCGACACCTGTTACGAAGAAGCCCAGTACAACAACGGCTCCAAGCACGATGAAGCCTGTTGTTACCCAGGCCCACACAGGTCTTGCAGAAAAAGCGATCTATGAAGCGGCCTCGGCTAGTCTGAGTGCGCAGCAGTATTCAGAAGCCATTGAAGGTTTTCAGCGTTGTGTTGCGCGGTTTCCCCAGGGTTCTTATGCTGCGCAATGCTATTATTGGCTAGGCGAAAGCTATATGGCGCAGTGGGGTTTGCATAAGGACGATAAGACGCTCTTAGATAAAGCCTCACAATCTTTTTTGATAGTGACTACACGTTTTCCTACGCATCAGCGAGCCACCGATGCGCTATTAAAGCTTGGGATGGTCGAGCAGGAGAAGGGTAACATTGATGTCTCTAAACGGTACTTTGAACAAGTGCGGGATCGTTATCCCGATTCATCTGCCGCAAGGATTGCCGAGTCCCATCTGCAGGAAGATTAAGATCTTATGTATAACTTTCAGAGGCCTAGCACACTTAAAGATGTTAATCAGCTAGAAAGTCAAAATATATCCTATGGTCAGCGTGTGGCGGATAGTCTAGCGGCGATTTTAGGATCCTGGCGATTTATTATCACCCAAAGTATTATTTTGGTTAGTTGGCTCATATTAAATATTATTAGCTGGGTCCAGCATTGGGATCCTTATCCTTTTATTCTCATGAATTTATTTTTGTCTTTGCAAGCAGCCTATGCAGCACCGATTATCATTATGAGTCAGAACCGACAAATTGCGCATGATCGCCTAGAAGCGCATAACGATTTTCTTGTCAATCAAAAAGCAGAAGAAGAGATCTGCTTACTTATTCATAAAGTCGAAGCACAAGCGACAGAAATTCAAAAAATCTATGATTTGCTGATAGCACAAGGTAAGTAACCTACCCCCTCCCTCGCTTAACGGGCGAGGGTTGGGGTGGGGGCGATCTTTTACTTTTTTGCCTTCTCAGGATTACGCTCTGCGGGGGTTACCACAAAAGTGAGATATTCACCCTTTCTAAAGATTTCTACTGGATAGTTTTTACCCGGTGTAAGGGCTGCGGTCGTACGAAGACCAATTTTCTCATCTTTAATGACCACATCATTAATTTTTGTAATCACATCCCCCGGTAAGAGACCTGCTTTTTGTGCAGGACTGTTGCGTACCACGGCGCGAACATAAGTACCTTCACCGGTTTTATAATCGGCGGCTTCACGCACTTCTTGGGTGAGTGGGGACATCATGACCCCAAAATAGCCACGGATAATACGTTTACCTTCAATCAGGGTATGCATCACTTCAGTGGCAGAATCAATAGGGATCGCAAAGCCAATGCCTTGATTGGCACCCGAACGTGTGTAAATAGCCGTATTAATACCCACAAGATTGCCTGCAGCATCGATTAAAGCGCCGCCGGAATTGCCAGGGTTAATAGAGGCATCGGTTTGAATAAGATTAGAAAGGATCCCAATATCCATACCTGTTCTTTCGGTAGCACTCACGATACCTTGGGTGACTGTTTTATCAAGACCAAAAGGATTACCAATGGCGAGCACAATGTCGCCCACGCGTAGTTTTTGCGAAGAGCCTAAGCGAATCACCGGTAGTTTATCGAGCTTCACTTTGAGTACGGCCAGATCGGTATCGGGATCGCTACCGATTACTTTAGCTTCTGCGGTACGGCCATCGGCCAAGGTTACCACCACGCTATCAACATCTTTAACCACATGGTTGTTGGTAAGCACATAGCCCTTTTCATCTACAATGACACCAGAGCCTAAACCTTGCAGGGTTTCTTTGGGGGCTTGTTCGTTGGGATCGCTTTTACCTGGTCCAGGCCATTCGCCTTGATTATTACTATTGGGATCGTTAAAAAAATACCGAAAAATAGGATCTTGTAGAAGAGGGTTTTGGTCGATACTCACCTCTTTGCTGGTTTTAATGCTTACGACCGCCGGTGCGGCAATGGCCACAGAGTCTGCATAGGAATAGACACCACAGCTAGCGATCGGGGTTGGGGCCGCGGCATCACTACGGGGTTTAGCCTCTGCGTGGGAGGCCGGATAAAAGCCAAGGGTACTAAGAACATAGGGGGCAACAAGGACCATGATGGCAGAGAACAATAAGAGTTGCAAAACTTTCTTGATGGACTTTCTAAAACGCTGCATCCTAAAGTCTCCTTGTATTTTCAGGGTTCCAGGTCGTATTTTATCAGTAATTTTTTAAGGGTGCTACGATTAATACCTAAGCACGCTGCAGCACGGCTTTGATTGCCTTTTGTATGCTGCATCATCATTTTCAGTAAAGGCATTTCAACTTCGCTTAAGACTAAATCATAGAGTCCCTGACAATTTTCATCTTCTAAGGTATGAAAATAATGCTTCAGGGCCGCTTGGACTTGATCACGCAAAAAATGCTTCAATGGCGTCGATTTGCTCATGCGCAGTTTCCAAATGGTTAAAGTGATCTCTAAAGCGTGCACTGGATACCAATCCTTTGGTATACCAAGAAACATGTTTTCTAGCGACCCGAGGGCCCGTGAGTTCACCATAGAAACTATAAAGGTTTTGTATATGTTCTAAGAGAATTGTCTTAATCACGAGGGGTTCTGGTTCCGGTAGATGTTCACCTGTGCGTAAATAATGCAAAATTTCGTTAAAAATCCAAGGTCTACCCTGTGCCGCACGGCCAATCATAATGCCATCGGCCTTGGTTTTTTCTAAAACCCATTTTGCTTTTTCAGGGGTTTCGATATCACCATTAGCAATCACAGGAATATTCACGGCAGCTTTAATGGCCGCAATGGTTTCATACTCTGCCTCACCCCTAAAAAAGCAGGCGCGGGTACGTCCATGAACCGCTAAGGCTTGAATACCAGCGGCTTCGGCTATTTTTGCGATCCGTATACCATTACGATGATCCTGATCCCATCCGGTACGAATTTTTAAGGTGACAGGAATGGAGACCGAACGTACGGTGGCTTCTAAGATTCTTTGTACCAAGGCTTCATCTTTGAGTAAGGCCGATCCTGCCAGGGTATTACAGATTTTCTTAGCAGGGCAGCCCATATTAATATCGATAATCTCAGCACCTTGATCTTCGTTATAGCGTGCAGCCCCAGCCATCATATCTGGATCGGAACCTGCAATCTGTATGGTTTTGGGCGAACATTCACCTTCATGGTTAGCGCGTCGACAGGTTTTCAGGCTGCCTCTTAAGAGTGAATTAGAGGAAACCATTTCCGAAACGGCAACCCCAGCACCTAATTTTTTACAGAGTTGTCTAAAAGGTAGATCGGTCACACCGGCCATGGGTGCCAAAAAAAGATTGTTTTCTAAAAGATGTTTGCCAATCTGCATCGTTTTAAACTCAACAAGGTATTATTTAAGTTGCAAGTTTTTGTTCAAGATAATGAATCGTGGTGCCACCCCTTTGAAAATTGGCATCACGCATCAGATGTTGATGCAGGGCGATGTTGGTTTTAATCCCATCGATCACAATTTCATCCAGGGCATGACGCATTCTGGCAATCGCGCTGGCTCTATCAGGACCATAAGCAATCAATTTACCAATAAGAGAATCATAAAAGGGAGGCACTTCATAGCCATTATAAATATGTGAATCCCAACGAATACCAGGGCCACCGGGTGCATGAAATTGTTGGATCTTCCCAGGGCTTGGGACAAAAAATTGGGGGTCTTCTGCATTAATACGACATTCAATCGCATGTCCGACCATATCGACATCTTCTTGTCTAAGGGTGAAGGGTTCACCGGCTGCAATACGTAATTGCTCTTTCACGATATCAATATTCGTGATCATTTCAGTGACGGGGTGTTCGACTTGCACACGCGTATTCATTTCGATGAAATAAAATTCTCCTTTTTCAAAGAGAAATTCAAAAGTGCCTGCACCGCGATAACCCAGATCCACACAGGCTTTCACACAGCGTTTAGAAATTTTCTTGCGTAATGCCTCTGTAATCCCGGGTGCTGGGGCTTCTTCAATCACCTTTTGGTGTCGGCGCTGCATGGAGCAATCACGTTCACCCAGCGAAATCGCATGCCCTTTGCCATCGGAGAGTACTTGGATTTCAATATGCCTGGGTGTTTCTAAAAACTTTTCCATATAGACAGCATCATTATGAAAGGCTGCTTTGGCTTCAGCTTTGGTCAGCGCAATCGCGTTTAATAAAGCCGCTTCGCTATGAACCACACGCATACCGCGTCCACCACCGCCGCCCGATGCTTTTACAATAATAGGGTAACCAATCGATCGCGCAAGCCTTAAATTTTCCTCTGCATCATTGCCCAAAGCGCCATCCGAGCCGGGCACACAAGGAACCCCTGCTTTTTTCATCAAACGTATGGCAGAGACTTTATCCCCCATCTGACGAATCGTTTCTGGACGTGGGCCTACAAATATAAAGCCGCTTCTTTCAACGCGCTCTGCAAAATCTGCATTTTCCGCTAAGAAACCATAACCGGGATGGATACCGGTGGCATCGGTGATTTCTGCCGCGCTGATAATCGCGGGGATATTTAAATAGCTTTGTGCGGCTGCAGGGGGGCCAATACAGACCGATTCATCCGCCAGTCGCACATGCATTAAATGGCTATCAGCCGTTGAATGGACAGCCACTGTTTTGATACCTAATTCCTTGGCTGCCCTTAATATTCTAAGGGCAATTTCGCCACGGTTAGCAATTACGATTTTATCTAACATGAATTATTGAACACCAATCACAAAAAGGGGTTGGCCAAATTCAACCGGTTGACCATTCTCGACCAAGATAGTCTTCACAACGCCGGTATGGTCTGCCTCAATTTGATTGAGCATTTTCATGGCTTCTACGATACATAAAATGCTGCCCGCTTTCACAGCCGTTCCGATGGCTACAAAGGGTTTATCGTTAGGCGTGGCCGATCGGTAAAAGGTCCCGACCATGGGCGCTTTGATAATATGATCAGTGCTGGCTATTTCAGGACTGGGTGTTGCAGTCGTAGGGGTGTTGGGGCTGTGCATGAGAGTAGGGGCGTTGAGCACACTATTGTTTGGATGGCTATTATTCGGATGGAGTGCCGCATAGCCTGGCGTATTAAGCAGCGTGCCACGGCTAATGCGTACAGACTCCTCTCCCTCATGGATCTCGATTTCCGAGACACCAGACTCTTCTAATAATTTAATTAGTTGCTTAACTTTTCTAATATCCATAAACACTAGCTCTTTATGATCGAAAGATTATCCTGCAAGTCTGCCGGAGTTTGGGGATCTTGTCTACAAAATTTTGGAGGTGTCACATAGGACAAGGTATTGAGAGAGGTATTTTAAAGAATTTCAAGGAAGTTCAAGGCAGGCGCCGGTGTTCCGAAGAACACCAGCTCCCAGCAATAATAACTAGAGATTTACCAATAGCTTTCTCGACCGCCGCCGCCACTGCGACCACCAGCACCGCCGCCACTGCGACCACCAGCACCGCCGCCATGTCCGCCGCCACTGCGACCACCAGCACCGCCGCCACTGCGACCACCAGCGCCACCGCCGGGTTTCTTTTCTTGGGCAACGTTGACACGGATAGGACGACCATTCAGGTCCTGACCATCCAATGCCAAGGCTTTTTCAGCAGCTTGTTGTTCTTCAAATGTAACGAAGGCAAAGCCACGTACACGACCGGTATCCCTATCCACTGGGATCTTAACTTCCATAACCTTGCCGTATGCGGCAAAAGCGGCTTCTAAGTCTTCTTTCGTTGTTGAGAAAGCTAAGTTGCCCACGAATAACTGATTCTGCATATTAAATGTCTCCTGAGACGCTATTGATTAACTCCGACTCCTTTAGAAATAAGAGCCAGTCAGGATACTTATTTCGCCGGGACTTGGGGTGGGTGCACCAATGCATGACCACGCAGAGGATTATAAACTATTATCTAGGATAGATCATCCGTTTTTTATGAGGGTCCATGAAAGTTTCATGGGCGCTCCCTAGGGGACTCGAAGCCATGAGCCAAATATTCCATTTGGGCCATGTTAATCTACTGCGCCCTAGAGAAGTTACGTTTTTAAATGTGTGATAATATCGCTTGAATATTCCCTAGTATATACAACGGAATATTTATCAAATTCCCGGTCATTTTTAGATTTTGTGGCGATGTGCGCAACACCCATTGCGGTGTGTATTTATCCACGTATACCGATAAACTTCTTTGCTTACTAGAAGTGCCAGATTTTACCTCTAGAGGATATATTTTGTTGTGGTATTGTATCACAAAGTCAACCTCTGCTCTGCCACTGCTGGTCCAATAATATAATCCCGCTCTCATTTTTCCAGCATTTAATTGATGTAATACTTGTGCGACATATGTCTCGGTTAATGATCCTTTAAATTCTTTAAATAGTTCATTACCCTGAATGATAATTTTTGGATCAAGACTGGCTATGGCACCATATAAACCGACATCAAACATATATAATTTAAAAATATCTGGATTAGCATAAGCAGTTAATGGCAAGTTAGGGACACTAATATTATATGTTTTACAAATTAAATCTGCTTCGACTAACCATTGTATTGCAATTTCAAAATCATTGGCGCGAGCGCCTTGTCTTATAACCGAATAAATGAATTTTTTATTTTCTTTCACAAGTTGGCTTGGGATGGATTCCCATACTTGCATTATTTTCATGACTTGTTCTTTTGGAGCATGTTTAGCAAAATCAAGGTGGTAAGCATTTAATATTTCCGCCTGTTTTTCACGAACCTGGTATAAGTCTTGTGTTTTTAAATAGGTATTGATCGCTTCTGGCATTCCGCCTGTTACAAGATATATTTTAAACAAATCGATTAATTTAGCATGTAAGAACTCAACGATTGGACTAATCCTGGTTATATTTTTAATCGCATCGAGCAATTGTATTTCTTGTATTGCAGCTAAAAATTCAAAGAAGTCGAGAGGATATAAATATTCGATATTTACTTGCCCTACAGGGAAACCTTGAGTGTTTAATAATTTGACTCCGAGCAATGACCCGGCGGCGCATACGTGGTATTCATTTGCTTCCTCATGAAAATATTTAAGGCTGCTTAAGGCATCTGGGCTTTCTTGGACTTCGTCAAAAATAATTAATGTGGAACCGACATTGATATTTTGTTTGAAGTGGATACTTAATTTGTCAATTAATACTTTAGGATCTAGGCTATCGCCAAATAATAACGGACCTAGTCTCCTATCCTTATCAAAATTTAAATAAATTGAATTTTCATAATTGTCGGCGGCAAACTGCTTGAACAAGAAGGTTTTGCCAACTTGTCTGGCACCCATTAATACCAGGGGCTTGCGATCAGGCGATTTTTGCCATTTTTGCAGTTCAGATGTAAATGCGCGTTCCATAGGTTTTCCGATAACGAGGCATGCTTTTCAGTTTAGCGCATAAAAATGTAAAATGCTACACTTTTATGTACATAAAAGTGTAATGCTGTACACTTTTTAGCACTTACGGGCTCAAACCATGGTCCTACCTTCACTGGCGCTCCCTAGGGGACTCGAACCCCTGTTCCCGCCGTGAGAGGGCGACGTCCTAGGCCACTAGACGAAGGGAGCATAGAAGCATGCTATCATACGGGGCTGAAAATAGTATTTACAAAATATTCTAAAAAGGGGTCTTCATTGAAGCGCAGACTGTTAGGTTGGTTTTCTAGATTGTCTTCTCAAAAAAAGAAGGCACTCAATAAAACACCACCCCACATCGTTCCCCGGGCAGCGCATCGCCTTTCTCGCTCCAACATAGGTGCTTATGCTTTGAAGGTGCTCTATACGCTGCATAATGCAGGTTATCAAGCGTACTTAGTTGGTGGAGGTGTTCGGGATCTATTATTAGAAATCCATCCAAAAGATTTTGATGTGGCCACCAATGCCAAACCTGAGCAGATCCGTGCCTTATTTAGGAATTGCAGGTTAATTGGTAGGCGTTTTCGTCTAGCCCATGTGTATTTTGGGGGACATATTATCGAGGTTGCCACGTTCAGAGGACATGCGAGTTTAGATGAAAAAAATCAAGTCGTACACTCAAAAGAAGGCATGATTTTGAGGGATAATATTTACGGTACCTTGGAAGATGATGTGTTTCGGCGTGATTTTACCATCAATGCCTTGTATTACAATATTGGCGATTTTAGCTTGGTTGATTATGTCGGTGGCTTAAAGGATTTAAACGCTCGCTGTATTCGGGTGATTGGTAATCCTTCTCAGCGTTACCGAGAAGATCCTGTGCGGATCTTAAGGGCGATTCGATTTGCAGCCAAATTAGAATTTCAGATTGATCCTTTATCGGAATCTGTTATTCGACAATCAGGACATTGGTTGCAAGATATCCATGAAGCACGCTTATTAGATGAGTATCCCAAGCTTTTTTTGATGGGTTTTGGCTACAATAGTTTTGTTTTACTCCAGCAGTACGCGTTGTTTGAACCATTATTTCCGCAGAGTGCACAGATCTTAAAAGGTGAGCAGGGTGATCGGGTCGAAGCTTTTATAGAAGATGCTTTAAAGGATACCGATCAACGTGTTGCGACGGATCAATCGGTCACGATATCTTTTCTGATAGCCACTTTTTTATGGCATGCGGTAGAAGCCGTTTTAGACAAGCTGCTTAACCAGGGTGTAAAACCCCCTTTTGCGTTCGAAGAAGCCTGTGATCAAGTGCTTTTGTTGCAACATCAGCATCGTGCTTTGCCGAAGCGCTTACAGCAGAGTATACAGGCTATTTGGCATTTTCAAGGGCGTTTAGCCAGACGTGGGAAACGGTCCTCACAGCTATGTGCACATCCTGCCTTTAGAGCAGGCTTTGATTTCTTGTGTTTACGCGCAGCGCATACAACCGATGCAGCGCTCAAAGCACTGGTGGAGTGGTGGAAAAGCTATCTAGAAGCTTCTACCCCTGATCGGCACTTAATGATCGAAGGTCTTAAACAAAACAAAGCGCCATATAGGCGTAGAAAGAAAAAATCGGTATAATGGCCCCTGAATCTAGTTTTAGCGTAGGAGTGTTGTATGAAAGCCTATCAGATTATTACAGGTCACAGTCAATCGATCGCAGATTTTGAGCAAAAAGTCGGCGAAGCCTTAGAAATGGGTTATGTGTTGGGGAGCGATTTGGTTGCCCATCCACAGGGTTCCGCCTTGAATTTCTATCAAGCCATGGTATTGCCTGAAGAAGATTTCGAAGATGAAGAAGACGAAGATGATGCCTGGATCGATGATGCCGAAGAAGAAGACGAGGTTTAAAACGCTGCATGCGGGAAAAAATGTGGCAGGCCCTACATGCGCATCAACAGCGTTTGGTGGGCCTTCGCATCCCAGATTTTTTTGCAAACGATCCGCAGCGCTTCGAACACTGTTCGATCCAAGCCTGCGGTTTGCTATTTGATTTCTCTAAGCAATACGTACAAGCAGAAACGATAACAGCCTTATGCGCTTTAGCAGAGGCTTGTGATCTACAAGGCGGTTTGGAAGCTTTATTTACGGGCAAGTCGCTTAATATTTCCGAACAACGTCCAGCCCTACATACTGCTTTAAGGGATCCCACGCTGACACCCATCAGGGTCTTTGGTCGTGATCTCAAACAGGCTATACGGGATCAGCATCAGCGTATGGGACAGTTCGTACAAAGGCTTCAGTCTGGTGATTACCTGGGATTCACACACAAACCCATCACTGATGTGATATGTCTGGGCATTGGCGGTTCTGCCCTAGGACCATCGATGGTGTGTCGTGCTTTAGCACCCTATAAAAATACGAATCTACGATGTCATTTTGTTTCTAATATCGATGGTCATACCTTGGCAGCGACGCTGGGGCATTTAGATCCCGAAAAAACGCTGTGCATGGTGAGTTCTAAAACCTTTAAAACCTTAGAAACGTTGAAGAATGCAGAGGCTGTACGGCAATGGTTTAAAAAGACCTTAGGACCCTCTTGTGATCAACATTGTGTGGCGATCACGGCCAATCCCTCTGCGGCAGAAGCCTTAGGTTTTTCTAAGGAACAGATTTTTGAATTCTGGGATTGCATCGGTGGACGTTATTCGGTGTGGTCTACGGTAGGGTTACCCATTGCACTCTCTATTGGTATGGAACATTTTGAGGCTTTTTTAGCCGGTGCCTATGCCATGGATCAACATATTCAATCCACACCCTTTTCTCAAAACATGCCAGTACTCATGGGGCTGTTAGGTATTTGGAATATTAATGTCTTAGGGTTTCAGACACAGGCTATTATTCCCTATGAGGATGGCTTAGCCGCTTTACCTGCCTATCTTCAACAATTAGAGATGGAAAGTAATGGTAAGCAGCCTGGCGTGGGCAGTCTTGGACCCAGCACGGGCGCTGTGATCTGGGGTGGTGTAGGCTGTGATGCACAGCATGCTTATATGCAATTGCTCCATCAAGGCACGCAGATCGTTCCGGTTGATTTTCTAGTCGCTGCACAAGGGCATCCCGATTTTCCACAGCATCAAGCTGCACTGGTGGCCAGTTGTTTAAGCCAAAGCAAAGCATTAATGGAGGGTGTTCATGCTAAGGATACCCAAAATCCCAATGATGCTTCTGCGCACGATTGTCCAGGTAATAGACCCAGTTCGACCTTGATGTATGAGCGTCTTACGCCAGCTGTTTTAGGATCGTTGATTGCTTTGTACGAACATAAGGTTTTTGTACAAAGCCAGATTTGGGGTATTAATCCTTTTGATCAATGGGGTGTTGAAGGTGGTAAGCGGTTGCTGGGTGAAATTCTACCTGCCTTAGAAAACCCCAATTTACGCAAAGATCTAGATCCCTCAACCAGAGGGTTGATGGATTATTTTTTGAAGCATAGCGTTTAACGCTCTCCCTTGGATGTTGGGGGAGGGCTAGGGTGGGGGTTATTGCGCTGTTCTTTTCTCGCGAATCTCATCCAAGGTTTTGCAGTCGATACAAAGCACTGCTGTCGGTCTAGCTTCTAGGCGTCGAATACCGATCTCAACCCCGCACAATTCACAATAACCATACTCTTTGCCATCGATCCGTTTTAAGGCTTCTTCAATCTTGCGGATTAATTTGCGCTCTCTATCACGGGTGCGTAGTTCTAGATTAAAGGCTTCTTCCTGGGTTGCTCTATCATTGGGATCGGCCAACAAAGTGACGCTGGCTTCTTTCATTTCGGTAATCGTATGGTCGACTTCCTGCATCAGCGCGTGCTTCCAATGATCCAGTATCGCTCTAAAGTGTGTTAGTTGTTCACTATCCATATAAACCGCCCCGACTTTCAGCGGATAAGGATCATAAGGATGAAAAATAGTTGCTGGACTCTTAGGGAGGGGCAGTTTGGGTGCGGTCAGCGCCTTCGGGTTTGTCACTGTAGACGTCGGCTTTTTAGGCGTAGCTGCTTTGGGTGTCGTAACCTTGGAGACAGCTGTTTTGGCGGAGACCTTTTTAACAGGGCTGGGCTGTTGGGTCGTCTTAACAGCAGCAGCCTTGCTGGTTGTTTTTAGGGTCGTGGTCTTGGCCGTTTTAGCGGTCGCTTTACGTGGTGGAGTCTGATCCTTTTTTGTCTTGGATTTCACACTTTATTCCCTATTTTTGTGCCGATTCCGAGTGTAAACGTATAGCATGAATAATGCTGGGGGGCAATAGGTGTGGTTGCACGACTCAACTTTTAAGATGCTTGGTCGAATAATATGTTAGGCACCTAATTTTTATGTGTGTAACCATGCGATTTGCACAGCCCCTATTAGAAGGCACTCTGCTCAAACGACATTTTCGGTTTTTAGCCGAAATAGCCCTTGGTTCTAAAAAACGTATGATTTATTGTCCTCATCGCGGTCACTTAAAACCCTGCGATATCTTAGGGAGTCGCTTGTGGTTTTCTAGCGCAACACCCGGTTTTAGTACTTGTTTAGATACCTGGGAGCTGACAGAAGTGGATGGTGGTGTATTAGTAAACATGAATCCAGCCTATACCAAGATTTTAGTACGAGAAGCGGTCTTACACGGTAAAATACCTGCATTAACAGGCTTTCAGTGTCTGAAACAAACGCTCAATCCAGGTGTGGGGGTGGGTTTGGAACTCTTTTGGCGAGAAAATGGTGATCAGTGTTTTGTACATCTAGAGCCGATGTGGGCAACCGATCATGCCAATCAGACTTTTGCGCCAGAGCAACCGGGTTCGAGTGTCACGGCCTTGGAAGATTTAATCGCAGTTAAAAAACTCGGGCATCAAGCAGTCCTCCTTTATTGCGTACAGCATACGGGTGTGCAATCGATGTCACTGGCTCCAACGATCGATCCGCGTTATATGCGGATTTTAGACGAAGCCCTGAAGCAAGGTGTTGAAGTGCTCGCCTATGGTGTGAGTATTAGTCTAGAAGAAATGGTGTTGGATACATCGATTGCCTTAGCTTGGGAAGATATTCTTTCTTATTAGGTAACTGCTAACCCACCGGCCCCGTTCAGGGGCGGGGGGTGAGGGTTTCGTAAATAAGTGCCAAATCGCCGAAACAAGTATAGACTTTAGATTGTAAATCTTGATAAGCCTTACTTTGTAATTCTTTATTAGAAATGATTGAGCGCAAAAGAATTTGTGTATCTGAAACCTTAATTCCTTCTGGGGTGTTTTTAATATGTCTTTGGCCTTCAAACCAAGGACTTTTAAAATGACAATCCAAAAATTGATTGCCGATTGTTTTGGTATGACGCAGCATTAATTCATAGTGCATGATCGAGGGAGTGCCCAGATATAAATCGGAGACTCTATTTTTCGTTTTGACTAAGATGGGATTAACCCCACCATACTCACCTAATAAATAAGCTTTTCCAGCGCTGGATCGAATGGTGCTGTTTTGAGCGCTGTATTCAAAAGAAAAAGCCAAGGGTTTTACAATGCGAGATTTTAAGTGATAATCTTGCACCTTCCAAGCCAGCAAACGATTTTCATTGGTAACATGACGGATAATATCCAGGTCGGTAGTCTCTTTGCTGGTTCTTAAATCGGAACCTGTAAGGTTTAAGGCTTTCCAACCGCTAAGGTTTAAATGTCCCTGTGCGTGAATTTTGCCTTGTTTTTCAAGATGAATGATTTCTTTCATGCGTACTTCTGAATCTTGCCATGCAATGTCAGGGATGTGTGCGATCTGTGGATGGTCCTCAAATAAGATAAGGGACTTACGATTGGCAATATCGGGGTAGATATGCGGTGCGAAGCTGGTAAAATTAGTGGGATCGATCCAATAAGATCCATGCTTTGTTGTGGCATATACAATGGCATGATTAAAATGATTAAAGCTTGGCAATATGAAAGTATCATGTTGTATCTGAATGCCTCGACTGACCAAGGCGGTAGAAGCTTGTAATCCTAAGTGCCGTAATAAAGCAACGGTGATGGCAGAAAAATCTTTGCAATCACCAAAGCGTGTTTCAGCTATTTTCGCCAAAGAACGTGGACTATAAGCACCTTTTACCGTTCGCCAATCGCCCATATAGGTGAGTGATTCAGCGAGTCCTGCGGTGATGGCATTAATCTGATCAATACTATTTTTATATGAACGTGCTTTATCGAGTATGGGTTTAAAATAAGCGGGTAAGGGTTCTTGAATAACCGCTTCAAAGGGCGCAGCTATTTGCATTGCAAAATCAGGCCATTCTTTTAAAGTCGCGATTCGAATCCAAGGAAGCTCTGCCTCATTGAGCAAGGGGTTTTGTTCATCGATCACCTGAAAAAAAGCCGGTTTTTTTAAGGATGCTTTAAAATAAAAAAGACTCTCTTTTTGAGACGCTATGCTTTCAAAGTTTTTTTGTGGATCATGTATGGCAATATGCAGGGGTATCGCCGATTGGACCTCGAAGGTGCCATGCTCACAATAACCATTGAATCCAAAATGGATCAGGTGATCAAAAAAACCAGCGAGGGGTGGATCTTTGACAAAGGTTTCAAATTGTATATAAATGCTCGCATTTAATTGTAGCTTTTGGAAAGCAATCAGCACTTGATTGTTTTGATCAAAGCCCTGAACATTGCTAGCCAGCGGCTTATCTTCAATATGCTGTGGATCAACCGGATATTCAGTTCCTCCAACAATGGTTTTAGCCGCTAATACTTTAAAGGTCGTGTTGCTCGCATTATAGGGTAAGGCTAATGAGACCAATCTGTCTTTGCCGGCTTCTTTTAATACTTTCGCTTGAATTTCTATGCGTTCTGTATAACTGCCATCAGCTTGTACGGTGATAGCTTGGTTCATGATTTCAAATTTAAAATCAGCATCCTCTAGTGTTGCAAAGCGAGCATAAAGCGGTGCGGAATGCGCGATAAGTGCTAACAAAAGACAGGTGCTGAAACGACGGATAAAGGCTATGACCATTGTTCAAAAACTTTTTTAGCAGCGGTTAAGGTTTGATCAAGCACGCTGTCTGTATGGGCGGTAGAAATAAAACTTGCTTCAAAGGCAGAGGGCGCAAAATACACACCTTCTTTGAGCATACCCTGAAAAAATCTTGTATAGTATTCAGTGTTACAAGCCAAAACCTGTGCGTGCTGTGTAATAGGGATGCTTGCAGATTCCTTTGTAAAGCAAAGCCCAAATAAACTGCCTAAGCCTTGTATGCGTAGGGGAATGCTATAGTGATCGGCGATATTTTTAAGTTCGGTTTTAAAATAGTGTGTGCTTTTTTCCAAGGTTTCATAGAGGTTTGGATCTTGTAGTAGGGCCAGGGTTGCGAGCCCTGCACCCAGGGTAATAGGATTACCTGACAGGGTGCCAGCCTGATAGACCGGTCCCTCGGGGGCTAGACATTGCATGATGTCGCGTCTACCACCCACTGCACCAATGGGCAGTCCGCCGCCAATAATCTTACCTAAACACGTTAGATCAGGTTTGATGCCATAAACGGCTTGCGCACCGCCCAGTGCCACACGAAAGCCTGTAATCACTTCGTCGAAAATCAAGCAGCTTTGATAGTGATCACACAAGGCACGCAGCCCTTCTAAAAAGCCAGGCACGGGTAAGACACAATTCATATTGGCTGCAATGGGTTCGACAATAATACCCGCAATATCTTCGGGGAAGGCTTCAAAAAGCGTGCGTACCGATTCAAGATCGTTGAAAGAGGCTACTAAAGTATGTTGGATAAAGGCTTCTGGAATACCTGCGGAATCAAGAATCCCAAAGGTTAAAAGACCGGAGCCTGCTTGAACGAGTAGGCTGTCTGAGTGACCATGGTAGCACCCTTGAAATTTAATTATTTTGTTCCGCTTGGTGTAACCACGTGCTAGCCGTAATGCCGTTTGGGTAGCTTCCGTACCAGAACTGAGCATACGGCTTTGTTCGATCGAGGGGATGCACTGGTTAAGACAGATTGCCATTTCTAGTTCTGTGGGCGTACAGGCTCCAAAACCTAATCCACGATCACAGGCAGCATGGACGGCTTCTAAAACCTTGGAATGGGCGTGTCCTAGAATGAAACATCCCCAGGATCCGACATAGTCAATATAAGGCTTTTGTTGGGTATCATAGAGATAAGCGCCCTGACCCCGTTCAAAGAAAAGAGGGGCGCCTCCTACGGCTTTAAAAGCACGCACAGGGGAATTCACACCACCTGGAATCAAGGTTTGTGCCTGGGCGAATAACTTGGTACAATCCATGGTGTTTGGTTCCTAAGCGGTGCGCGTATTTTTGTTGCCCCAATCCTAGGGGTTTTGTACATGAAGCGCAAGTTTGGGTATTTTTAGAGAGAGCATTTTCTGACTTACTTATTGTCTGGAGTTTCTTATGGATTTATCGCCTAGTCAAGCAACACATTTTCTATCGACCCTTGTTAGTAGTTTACCCTTACTTGCAAGTCTATTCCTGCTGGTGTTTGTGCCTGTTGTACTGAAAAAACAGCGTCAAGCGATGGTTAAATTTGATAAGTCTCTGAAAAATCAAGATAACTTGCTCAGACGTTTTGATTTAATGTTGAAGGAGTTACGCCAGTCGAATCGCTTTTTAGCAGAATTGGCCGATGTGGAATGGACAGAAGCGCCTGTAGCGCCTGAGTCTGTCGAAGCAGGTGGCGAACAGTGTCCGATGCATCCTCATGCATCGTCGCAGGATGATGCATCTGCGCCTACGGGTAATGAATTCAAACTGTATGTAGGCAATATCGATTATGCGGCGACCGAAGCAGAATTGGCGGCTTATTTTGCAGACTATGGATCGATAGAATCAGTCAATATCCCTGTTAACCGTTATACAGGTCGGGCACGTGGTTTTGGCTTTGTGACCTTTACGTCCAGAGAAGAAGCAGAAAAAGCGATGGCATTAAATGGCACGACTTTTAAAGGCCGACAAATCCAAGTGAATTTTGCTAAAGAGAGAGATTTTAGTGCATGAAACAATACATGTGTCTCCTATGTGGGTTTATCTATAAACAAGTAGAAGGTTTACCCGATGAGGGTATTGCGCCCGGTACAACCTGGGATGAGATACCCCCTAACTGGCGTTGTCCCGATTGCGGTGCTTCAAAATCCGATTTTGAGATGGTCGAGATTTAATCCCCACCCCTAACGCTCCCCCCCACTTAGTGGGGGGGAGGGATTTAAACGGGGCGTACAATCGCTAGCACAGTAATGCCAATCAAAAAGAATACAGGCACTTCGTTCATCCATCGGTAAAAGACATGTGAATGTTTATTAGCATTGCGTGCAAACTGCCTGCGCCAGTACTCGCAGTAAAGATGGAAAATCACTAAACCCAAGACCAACCCTAGTTTGAGATGCAACCATAAGGCGTGTTTGTACAGAGCCCAGGCGTAGCCATGGAGCAAGTAGAGCCCTAGCAGGATGGTAAGCACAGCCCCAGGTGTCATAATACCGTAGAATAGCTTGCGCTCCATCACCCTAAAGCGTTCTTGGCTGAGGGTATCCTTGGCCATGGCATGGTACACAAAAAGCCTGGGGAGATAAAAAATCCCAGAAAACCAGGTAACCATGGCGACGATATGAAAGGCTTTGATCCACAGCATGTTCGAACCTACAGAGATGGGTTTATGTTCCTATTGTTATTCCCACTTTTGCGAGAATCCATTGACTCTGTCCCTAAAATACGCTTAAGTGTTCTCATGGTCAACACGATACAAAAATCACAATCCTTGTCCCTTATGATGCTCACACAGGCGGCTATAGTCACGATACAGTCGCGTATCGCCACCGATCCGCGTCCTGATCTGCAATTGCGGATCTATATCGAGGGTGGAGGTTGTTCGGGTTTGCGTTATGAGTATGTACTCGATCCTCAAAGGCATGAAGATGATGTTTTATTGTGGTGCAATGCAGATGTTAGTGCAGATCCTGCAGTGTGCGTCATCAGTGACGAACTGAGTGCACCCTATTTAGTGGGTGCCACGCTTGATTATGTTCAGGATCTGCGAGGTGCAAAGTTTGTGGTACAAAACCCGCAGGCTGAAGCCACCTGTGGTTGTGGTTCTTCCTTCACACTGAAAGAAGAAGGCTAAGGCTGTATGCCCTCAAATCGCATTCAGAGAAAAACGTATTGCACGAGATAGGATAGAGGGCGGGGTTTATTCGTGTAAAGGATAGTCACCCGCTGCCACGCTGATCTTATATTCATGCATATTGAGCAGTTTAATCATCTTTTTAGCATGGGCGATAAACTGTGGTTTTTGGCTGTCCGCAATGGGCGATTTTCTGGGTAGGGACACCGTGAGCGGATTACGATGGATCCCATCAACTCTGAATTCATAGTGTAAATGGGGATTCGTGGCTAACCCGGTGCGGCCTACAAAACCAATGACCTGCCCTTGTTTGACGGCACTCCCTGCACGTAAGTTACCGGGTAGGCGCGATAGATGCGCATAAAAAGTACTGTACCGTGCGCCATGCTGTAACTCTATGGCTTTACCATAGCCCCCACGACTGCCTACAAAGACGACCTTACCATCCGCTGTGGCTTGTACAGGCGCACCGTGCGGTGCTGCGTAGTCCACACCTTGATGTTGGCGCATCTTATGAAGAATAGGATGATTGCGTAGCCCAAAATGGGAGCTGATTCGGGTAAAATTAACGGGTGTTCTTAGAAAAGCCTGGTGCATACCATAACCATCGGGTGAGAAATAACGGGTGTGTCCTGAGCGATCGGTATAACGCACCGCTTGGTAGGGTTTGCCACGGTTCACAATCTCGGCGGCAAGGATGGCACCCGTTTTAATACGTGCACCGTCTAAGCATTTTTCTTCGTACAGCACTCTAAAAGTATCATGTGGTTTTAGGTCTAAAGCAAAATCAATATTCCAGCCAAAAATCTCTACGAGCTGCGCCAACAAATTTTGGTCAAGACCCACGCGTTTGCCCGATGAAAATAAGGAATCTCTAATTTCGCCTTTACCAAAGGCCAGTCTTTTTTCGAGCGGTATGATTTTTTCTTGTACTTCAAAACCCGCATCTGTTTTGTGCGCTTCTAAGGTATGGCCCGCAGAGAGCGTCAGGCTTAGTTCTGCGACTTGATGATCGATGCTTCTAATCTTTAGGATTTGGCCAGGTTTAAGGTTATCTAAATGCTTGGCGCTGGCATTGGTGGTAATGAGATTACGGACTGGTTTGGTGGAAAGACCTAAACGGTGAAAGATTCTGGAAAGCGTATCAGCCCGTTGTACGGTCACGTTTTGCCACACACCGGTTTCTTTTTCTGCGGCTTCATCCTCTGTGCTTTGGGCTGCTTGGTGTGGTAGCGGATCATCATCTACCGCTGCAAGCCATTCAGTTGATGTTGTATGAACTTCTGCATCTACAGGTTGTTGCAAGGGTATAGGCATTGATGCGGTGGTCGGTGCTGTACGCAGGCTTATAAATAGCGCAAAGCAGATGAGCGCCATAAAACCTAGGACTGCATAGAGTGTGCGTCTCGCCATAGAAATGCTAGTTTCGTTAGGCTTCGCTTTTGCTTTATAATCAACCATCATGAGGCTCATAGGTGGGCAGGGTCCTTATTTCATTATTTATTTAAGATATATTCTAGGGTTTAAATAAATTAGTTGTTTGTAAAACTAAAAATAGCCCTTTTACGGGGTACCTACTAAAGATAGAAGAATTATCATGAAATGCTTCAAATGACAAGACTATTGCCTAATAAAGGAGTGTGTAGATCCATGCAAGATATCCATTCATCGCTTGAGATTATTCGACGGGGTAGTGCGGAAATACTCGTCGAAGAAGAGCTTATTGAACGTTTAAAAAGGGGTAAAACGCTGCGTGTGAAAGCGGGTTTTGATCCCACGGCACCTGATCTCCATCTGGGGCACTCAGTGTTAATTAACAAACTTAAAAACTTTCAAGATCTGGGTCATACCGTATTATTTTTAATCGGAGACTTTACAGGTCTGATTGGAGATCCCACCGGGAAGAACCTGACCCGCCAAGTGTTGACCCGGGAAGTGCTGATGGAGAATGCAGAGACCTATGCACAGCAAGTTTTTAAAATTTTAGACAAAGATAAAACCCAGGTTCTGTTTAATTCCAGCTGGATGGATGAAATGGGTAGCCGTGGTTTAATCGCATTGGCAGGCAAGTACACGGTCGCCAGAATGTTAGAGCGCGATGATTTTCAACAGCGCTATCGTTCAGGACAATCCATTAGTATTCATGAATTTTTATATCCCTTGGTGCAAGGTTATGATTCGGTGGCGATGAAAGCGGATATCGAGTGTGGGGGAACCGATCAAAAATTTAATTTATTGGTGGGTCGTGAATTACAAAAGCATTATGGGCAAACCCCACAGATTGTGATTACCGTTCCCTTGTTGGAAGGACTGGATGGTGTTCAAAAAATGTCGAAATCCTTAGGCAATTATATTGGTATTCAAGAGCCTGCGGCACAGATCTTTGGAAAGATCATGTCTATTAGCGATGAACTGATGTGGCGTTATTATGAACTGCTTAGCTTTAAAACGACCGCCCAGATTGAAGCCTTAAAAGAGGCTGTGGATCAAGGTAAAAATCCACGGGATGTGAAAGTGGATCTCGCCAAAGAATTGGTTGCACGTTTTCACAGTCAAGCCGCAGCCCATGAAGCAGAGCAAGCTTTTATTGCACAGTTTCAGCAGCATCAGGTGCCGGATAATCTACCGGTGCAAACGCTGAGTGCACCGGCAGCAGGGTTGCCCATTGCGCAACTGTTAAAGCGCACAGGCTTGGTGTCTAGTACTTCGGATGCCCTCAGATTATTGGAGCAGGGGGGGATTAAGATTGATGGGGCGCGTGTGGAAGATAAAGCTTTAATCTTTCGGCCTGGGGAAGAGCATGTGGTACAGGTAGGTAAACATCGTTTTGCGTATATTTGTCTCGTATTAGAATAATTCAAAAAAAAACAAAGGGAAAAAATAATGAAACGTCAAAACATCAAAGAAAATGAAGTGATCAATCTCGAAAGTGAGGATCTTGAGATAAAGGGTGATGTCCCACAAGGTGTAAGCATTCATGTATTTGATGGCAACATTATTATTCATGGATCGGTGGGCGAGAATGTTATGATTGCAGTGGGTAGTGCATCTAAAATTTCTGAAACACAAGACGTCTATCATACAGGCAATGTCACTATTCAAGGCTCTATTCATGCAACAACCAATGTTTGTGCCATGGGTGTTGTTAGCGTATCTGGAAAAAAGATGATGGCCTTGAAACGTCCAGGGACCATTACCAGTATATCTCCACAAACTGTACAATCCTTCTTGCGTGCAGAAGGGTATTATGAAAATATTTTTCTTTTAAACCAATTACTTCCCATCGCAAAAGATGAAATGTTTTATGCGATGGGTGATACAATACCTTCTTCACCGGTCATTGATGCTATCAAGGCTGGTTACATGGGCTATTTATCGATATTAATTGAGACGGGTGCTAATCTTAGTTTTGAGCGGAATAATGGCGAGACTGCATTGAACGTAGCCCTGCGACAGGGGCATATTCTGGCTGTGTCTTGGATACTCGATGGTATCAAGAGGGGGCATTGTACGATTCCCCTATCTCAATCCTTGAGGGAGGATGCAGAAGATGGCTGTTGTGAAGAAGCCTTTTTAGGATTGCTCTCAGAGAAAGGGTTGCAGTTTGTAGAAATGATGAATGTGTCCGAGCAAGCTAATGAGGCTGGGTTCAGAGTAGGCGCTGCTATGCTCTCTAGTTTTGAGGAATTTTTAGACGTCGCAAGCATACGTCCAGATGTTGCCTTTGAAGAAGCCTCGACGGCAGTATCGGTGCTAGATAGGGGGCGTGCATATCGCTAAGGGGGGGGGATATTAACCGTCTAGCAGATAAGGTACTATAAGTTCCGTGCTGGCATAGCTCAGTTGGTAGAGCAACTGATTTGTAATCAGTAGGTCGCGGGTTCGACTCCTGCTGCCAGCACCCATTAAAAACCCTATAAAAAGCCTTAAAATTGACAATTTATGCTCCTTTCGATTGTACCCTTAGAATCCCCATTGTGGGGATTTTGTGGGGATGGCCTGTTTTTCAATCCGAGTTCCTCCAAGGCTGCTGGATTGATTCTGTGGTTTATTTCTATGTATCAGGTTTAGTACAACCCCTTTATGACGATGCTCGCACGCTTTGTTTGCTGCTTCATAGAGATTGTATAGCTCTGCTGAAGAGTAGTGTGTGGTGATCCGTGAGGACTTATGTCCCAATAGATCTTGCCGATCTTCAAAGCTTACCCCCGCAGCGCGTAAACGCCGACCAATTGCTCTTTCGAAGATTATAAAATTCGCAGACTATATGATGAATCATCAGAAACTTGGTTCTTCTCTGTTGTTGATATCATTCAAATATTAACACAACAAACTGACTACCAAATGGCTCGCAACTATTGGAATAAGCTGAAAGGACGCTTGAAAAAAGAAGGCAATCAGTCGGTGACAAATTGTCACCGACTGAAATTACAAGCCAGTGATGGTAAAAGCTACCTAACCGATACTGCCAATGCTGAAACCCTATTACGTTTGGTACAGTCTATTGTAAGCGTTAAGGCTCATAAAAAGATCAAGGGCTTAAAGACCCAAAATCTACGGGATCATATGAATGAAGCGGAGTTGATCTTTACTGCTTTGGCTGAACTATCGACCAGACAAATTGCAGAAACCATGCAAGCCAAGGGTATGGAAGAAAATACAATGGCTGGCAAGAGTGGTGGTAAAATTGCCAAAACGGCCAGGGTGGAACTGGAACACAAGACTGGCAAAAAGGTCATTTCTAAAGATAATTATCTGCCACCACAAAAAACGACCACATCTCTAAAGGACAAGTAACAAAATCATGTGTATTAAAAATATAAAAATGAAACTAAATATGGTTATATACCGATCACCAATGGAGTTGCGGATTTAGTAAGAATCTGATCTAATAGGCTGATGGAAAGACGACTAACGATCCAAGAACGTTTTGAACTAAAAATACCCCATAAAAAAGAGCGAGATGGCAGGGTGCGCGATCGAATTAAGGCTGTATTAGCCTATGACGATGGCTATAATTATTCAGAAATCGCAAAGATTCTTTTGCTGGATGATGAAACTATTCGTGAGTTTCCGGTAAGCCTGTATAGCTAAAGCAATAACCGTTTTGTATTCTCTCCATCATGATCGATGCGTATAAGGAGAGATAAAGTGACCTCAGACAACTTAGTGCCAACGGCATTATCTTTAAAAAAAGTCAGTGCTAATTTTGAACAGTGGCGTACAACACGCCCTAAAAAAAGCAAGATTCCTGATGACTTATGGCAGCAAGCTATGCCTCTATTTAAAAAATATCCTAAAAGCAAAATCTGTAAAGCCCTAAGGCTCAGTGGTGGTCAAACCAATGCAAAGCTTAAATCTATGGGTAACCATACCCTTAAAACCCCACCTAAACCTACTACTTTTGTGCCAATAGCTATGCCACCTATGCTTCAAGAAGCAGAGCAGCCCTGCGTGCCGGGAAAGCTTGAAATCAAATGTACTGATGGGGCGGTTATTGTTATGGAAGGTCTAAACCAACGAACATTGACTCAGGTTTTAAGCCAATTTATGGAGGGATTATCATGCTAAAATTAACCCCGCATCAACGTTTGTTATTAGCCGTTGAACCCGCCGATTTTAGGCGGGGCGTGGAAGGGTTGGCTGCTATTTGCAAACAAAAATTAGAGATAGATCCTTTTTCTGGCGCGGTGTTTGCTTTTGCGAATCGCAAAAAAACGGCTGTAAAATTGCTTATTTATGATTCAAATGGATTTTGGCTTTGCATGAAAAGGTTTTCTCAAGGCAAGCTCGCTTGGTGGCCCACTGAGGCACGTAAAGCCATGGAAATCCAAGCCGAAGCTTTGAGCGTATTATTAAGCCAAGGCGATCCCCGCTTTATGTTTAGCCCCTTGCCATGGCGTAAAATCACCGAAAATCCCTTGGTTCTCAAGCAGCCATGGCAGGGGTGGGTGCTTGATCCAACAATGAGGCCTCATAATTCCAGGGCAACCAGTTTTGTGGGGCTTGAAAAACCTCTGCTTTGTGCTCTTGCAATGCCGTCAAGTATTCGATGGGGTTCACCCCTGCGCGCGCCGCAGTCACCATGATACTAGTTAAAAGACTACCCACAAATCACACGAATGATGCTACCTGGCTCCGTTTTATAAACACGACCATCGCATAACGGTAAAGGACAGAAATCGCCTGAAGACAAAGAGGGATGTTTAACCTCTATTTTAGTAGCACCCGAGTATTGATTAGCGGGAAGTCGGCCCTTGTTTTTTCCTAATTTTCTTGTCAAGGCATTTTCAGCTACTGTTTCTTCTGGTGGGGTCTTTTGATCGGCCTCCGGTTGAAGTTCAGTGGATATTTGGGGTGTGCCTTCCTTCGAATCTTCCTGTTCTTTTTTGTTGGAACGCTTTTCTGATCGAACACCAAAAAATTTTGATAATTTATGAATGCTAATCTTGGCTTCAAGCAGTTTTGCCTGCAACCATAAGCAAAAACGGATAACACCCATGACTATTTTCTTATCTTCATCGCATAAGCTACTAGCACGGATGCGTTCAATGATCTGATCCGCTTCTTCTGCTGTTAAATCTATTTTTTAGGGTATTGGCTTCTTCATAAAACTTCAATGTCAACCCAAATAATTTTTAATTTATCACAAAAAAGTGTATATGCAAATAATTTTAAAGCGCTTGTTTTTAAGGATCTTTGTTGTTTAGAATGAGGCCAAATTCATAAGAGGGCGAACAAGATGATTATGGACAATCGACTTCCGCCGGAGCTGAAAGGTAAGAAAGCTTCTGTGGTTTTTATGGAATACGTGGAGCCTTTTTTAAATACCTTAGTGTTAGATAGAGCCGAGCATGGTGTTGAGCAAGATTTTACTATTGAAGAGCTTGAAAAAATACTGAGAGTGCCTTGGTGCATTTGGAACGCTATTGTGGCAGAAAAAGACACCTGTCAAAAAATTGATTTCTTAGCCCGGATGGATAGCCTTCTAAAGCATATCCCAGCCAGTACAAGAAATCTTTTAGATTTTATGAAGAGCCGTAAACGAAATTCTTTTGGCCAATATGAATATTATCTAGGGGACTATAAGCTTTACCATGGTGAAGACGGTGACCTTAGAATTAGGGTAGAGTCCAGGCTGGCTCCTTCCCCCTAACCCAATTTTAACATTCTAGAGCTTAAAGAATCATACAGGCTTACCGGAAAGATACCTCTGTTTTAGAAATTGCAAGCTTAAAATGAGGCAATCTGGTTTATCGGCACCAAACGTCCAGTGCCCCCTTTTAAAAGGGGGCCGACCTTCGGTCGGGGGAATTTTTTGAACTTACGGGGCGCATTTAGACCTGGCCTTTTGTGATTATTTTCACTGGATTGCTTCGTTGCGCTCGCAATGACGCAGTGATTAAACGTTTGGGCTTTTAAGTATGGGCTATAGTGGGTGAACGCTTACCAAAAAACAGTTTTTTTGGGGGGCGTGTGTAATCGGGTTGCGTACTATTCTACTAAGAGTAACGTTCTGCCACAACGACGCTCCTGGATTTCGCGGTTTATTTTTTTTCTATAAATCCAGGCAAAAAACGCAAGATTGCATAGCCACAAAAAACGATCTGCGGGAGTTATTCGTGACTGGGTAAGGCACTGTTGCATCGATTATAGGAAGACACCCAATCGCCAGCCGGTGTTTGCCTACCAAGATTCAATATTTTCCACAATGCCCATTGATAGGCCGAAGCTTGAAATGGGCTGTTTCCCTATCCAGTAAGCGTTTGCTCTAAGTCTTGCTTTTTGTTAGGATTGAGCAGTCTTACGAGTGGCCTCCAGGGCCCATAAAATACTATTTTTGTTGGGAGAGTGATACTGTGAAGCCATCTAGACCCAAATCTGACCTAGAGCGCTTGCAGGATGAAAAAGCCAAAAACATATTGACGGCTTTTTTAGGGGATGTGGCTTTGCAGCAACGAGAGATGCAAGCAGCCTATTTAGGCTCTACCCAAGGCTTAGCCCCCGACATTCAGCGACCGCAAGTATTTTTTAGTTATGCCTGGGGGGAACCTACCGATCCATCATTTTTAGGGTTGCAGGCTTTTTTGAGGTCTCTCGCTAAAGATTTTGAGCAAGCGGGGATTTCGGTTTGGTTAGATTTGTCACGGATGGTGGGTCACATTGAGAGTCAGATGCGGGATGGTATTGGGCATAGTAACGTGATTTTGTTGATGGGGACCCAGCTGTATGCCCAAAAAACCCGCTCGGGCTCTGCAGCCAATGTTCGTAAAGAACTGGATTTTAGTATGCAGCGATCTCAGGACTCGCGCTGTGCTTTAATACCACTGGCTTTAGAAGGCAAGCATGCAGATATTTTTCCGGAATTAAAGAGTGCCTACCTAAGTCCTGATGTGCGATCATGGTTGGACCTAGGCAATAGTGTGCAACCTATTTCGGGGATGCGTGGTTATATTGAAGCCCTGACTTCGATGCAACCGCTGGGGTTACTACCGGCTACGCTAGGCCTTCATCTGGTTGATTATCCTGAGTATCGTAAAGGATTTAGTCGTAGCTATGGACGTTCTCAGGCCTTGTTAATCAAAGATCTGGAGGGGATTTACACCGCGCCCAGTCCTCGAAGCAGTACGCCAGGTTCTCTTGTCTTTCCTGTGCGTCGAATTGCTTTTTCAGAGCTGAGCTGTGATCGAGAGGCAGATCGCTTAGGAGAAGGTAGTTTTGGGACGGTGTATCGGGGTTTATGGAAGCAAGTGCCAGTGGCTATTAAAGAAATACGGGGTACTTTAAACGCAGAAACGGAAGCGAATTTCAATACTGAAGCGGAAGTGATGATGCGTGCGAATAACTCTTGGGTTGTGCGATTGTACGGTGTCGCCGAAGCACCCCAGCGCGCTGCTTTGGTGATGGAGCTTATGCCTAAGGGCTCGCTCAATCAATTGCTACACAATGGTCAGGCCTTGGATTGGAAGATTCGGTATCAGATCTCGCAAGATATTGCCCATGGGTTATTATTGTTGCATGGGGATGGTATTTTGCATCGAGATTTAAAGAGCGATAATGTACTTTTAGATGATAGGCTGCGTGCAAAATTATCGGATTTTGGTTTGTCGAAAATCAAAAGTGCCTCGAGGGCGAGCACGCGTCGGACTCAAGCGGTGGGTACTGAAGGATGGATGGCCCCAGAATTATTTTTAGATGTGAAAGCTATCAAAAAAGATCCTGTGACGGGGGAGCGTATTTTACCGAAGATTTTATATAGCGAGCAGTCAGATATTTACAGTTACAGTGTCGTGTTATGGGAGATAGCTTCTCGTAAGTTGCCGTACGAAGAAATGGGTTTACAAGGGAGCGATATTCGAGATTTTGTGAAAGCGGGGGAACGAGAAGATATCCCTGCTGGCTGTTTACCTGCTTTTGTGGAGTTGATTGAAGGGGGATGGAAACAGAAACCTGAAGAACGCTTAAGCTTAAGTCTGATGTTAGAGCGATTACAGGTTCTAAATGCTTTGGAGTCTAGTTCAATAGAATTGGCAGCGACTTCAAGCCTCTTGCCTGTGGTGTTTTCTAGACCATCCCCTGCTGCGAATGTGGTGGCGTTTAGAAGTCCCTCGCCCCCTCAAGCTCACCGCCCATCAGTCCCCACAGAATTGCCTCAGTTTTTACGTCTCGTTGCGGAAGGGGAACAAGACCAGGCGGAAGCGATGCTCCAGAAGAACCGAGACTTGGTATTATTCTCTGGGAATGTGACGGACTTATCGAAACGTAGCTTCGAGAACATCACGGGCTTTCAGTACGCGATTTGGGCACTCGATTGGCACATGTGGACGATGCTACGAAAGTACTTACCAGACGCGGAAGCTGCAGTTCAGCTCAGTGTTACGGGGCCTTGGGTAAGGACCCATGGCTTACATGCCGGGATGCCTGGCGGCCCTCTAGAGAAGCTTACAACAGCCCTTAAGACCTATGTTGATAATTTTGATGCTTGGTATGAAGAAAGAAACTGGACGGCCCTGGGGCAGTGTTGGAGCAAACAAGTAGGCGGAGCCCAATTATTGTTACCTGCTCATGTCATTAACGAGTACTGCAGACCCGACCGTTCCTTTGAGCCCTGTCCCTCCTTCATGGAGCCCACGCTCCCTCGTACCCGCAAGTTTGATGAGGGGGAGTGGTTTACGGCCTCCTTCAATGGCGGAAAGTTAGGCGATAAGTTTGGTGTCCTTCGTTACAATTTAGCTGGGCTGGTTTTTGTGGCGGGGGGCCTGGGGGGTGTGTTGGGAGCGTGGGCCGCTGTGGGGCGGGGGTCGGCCGCTGACCTCCGAAGTCTCACGTCTCTTGTGACGATCCGCAGCCAGCAACGTGAGGAGCTGTTGACCGAACTAAGCCAGCATACTGGACTTGAAGGGAAACGCAAGGTTGCTGCTCGGAAGTGAGGAGCCACGCAAGAGTTTCAATCCAAGCCAGAGTAGCACACCCTGTTCATGCTGGGCTAGCCTGTGACAGAATTGCTGCAGGCAGTTGGAGCGTGGAACAGATTGGTTCGGTGCGGCGCGGTGCCACCATGCCGTCCAAAGCGCAAGTGAAGTGTAGACCTTGTGCACAGGGGTGCGATCTTCCTCTAAGCACTTCAATCTTGCGTGAACACGTGTAGAACAGCGAGGATGCAGTTGCACACTAACATGGATTTTAGAAGCTTCGTTTTGTGGCGAGGCTTCTTGAGCGTCCTGAGATTCTTCAGGATGCTCATTGAACTGAAAAATGAGCCCAAGGAAGTGAAAGCCTCGGGTCAATGGCCCTGTTTTGCTCTTCTTACGAGAGAGGGTCAGTTTCAGTTTTTGCAGGATTTGGCTCACTTTACGGCGAGCCTTCAGGTACTGATTTTTGGTCTTACAAAGCAGTATTATGTCATCTAAACGCCTTAAATAGAAGATGCCCTCTCGGTTTTCAAAGGCGCGATCTAGCTCGGAAAGATAGATCGCGCCTAGCAGTGGGGATAGTGAGGATCTTCTTGGTAAGCCTTGTGTAGGCAAATAAACGGCAGCGTTTTTTATCACGGGGATGGTAATGACTTGTTGGAGGTAGTCGAGGACTTTGGGATCCTGAAAATGTTTTTTCAGTTGCTCAATCAATATATTATGTTGGACAGATGAGTAAAAACCGGCTATGTCAAGTCGCATGAAGTATCGATAGCGATCGGAGGCCAAAGCATTGTGTACCCATTGCAAAGACTTGTGAACCGCCGAAGGTCCATCCAAATGGGTACAATGAGGTGAGATGATTTTTTTGAAAGTGGGTTTCACAATTTCGAAAAGGGCGCGCACGAAAAGGGTCTCTTGATAGTTCCATGCCTGTACGCCTTCACCTGGCATGATGTAGAGG
>CAZFXA010000013.1:0-38702 GCA_964522825.1 uncultured Legionella sp. | reverse complement strand
CATTGCAAATGATTTTTAGCGACAAAAGACGCCAGGCTATAGAACACGATGCATTAAAGCCAGTATGCGCAGAAAGCGTAAAAAAGCGGCCACACAAAAGTGCGCGCAGCGCCTCATTTTGATGAAAGGCGAGCTTGTTGGGGTTCCGTTGTGGCAGGAATAGCACTGAATTTATCTGAGCTTCTTAGTTATAGTGCAATCGCCCTGAGATCTGAGACTGGACAGATTGCAAGGCATCTTTGTATTTGGTAGGATAACCTGAAATGAACAGAGTTTCATAAGATTACGAGGAGATTGTCATGTTAACGAGTACTAATTCTGTAGAGATTCCCGAGGGACCTTCGGGCACTTCCATTTCCAGACATTTATTTAGGGAACACCAACTTCTGCAATCCTATCAAAGACAAGCCATTCTAGAGCAGCTTGAACGTGATACACAAGTGCGTGATGCATTGAATGCACAGGGTGTCATACTGAGGAAGGATCTGGTTTCAAAAACAGATAGCAGACGACGTGGTTATGGGCGTGATTCCGGGCTCTATGCCTTCAACCCTGCAGTTGAGACGCAACTCTTTTGTTATAATCCCAAGAAAAAATCTTTAGACATACGAGACATCACAGCGCTTGAAACGGTAATCGATTCAATACCTCTGGAAATACCAAAAGGACATGTATTCATCGCCTGGGAGACGACCCATCATCCAGATTATGTGCTCTATGAAACGGGAATAAAAGCACAAGGAAAAAAAGATACCTATTCAAAGTCAATTATTTTTTCTGTGTACATTACAAGCCGAGAAGTTAGAAAAATAATAGAACCTTCAGAGCCTAAAATAGCTGAAGAAAGAGAAAAGCTAGAAGTGCGCCATAAAGCCGCCAAAGAAGCCCTTAAAAAAGAAATGGCATCTGCAGGGTTAGATCCAGCATTATTGCAAAAAGCTAAGGCATCGTATGATACAGCGCAGGCAACCTACGAAAAAGATAAAAAGGCTTTAGATGAAGCTGTTTCTATGAGTCCATTATGGCTAGAGCATATCTACAAAAATGATCCCTCAAAGATTTTAATAAACATCATCAAAACACAAACCTTGCCTACAGCAGAGACTATGGTATTTAATACACACAAAACGCGTGAGTGGCAGATCTATGATCTTGTAAGCCATGAAAAAAAGTCCTTGTTATCTTATGTTCAGACAGAAAAAACAGGCAGCATGGCCATAGATTCCACCCATCTGGTTTTTGGTGAAAATGAAGAGCCTATTTTTTGGGTTTGCAGCATAAAAGCAAAAGGCAAATACAGTAGTCAAGCGGTTTATCCCGTGGTTAAAAAAGGTGAGTCATTTGTCATAGAAGATGGGGCTCATTATTCGATCGGCGAAGGTATGCATGATCTTGCCAGACTACACACAGTCGATTCTCAAGGTGCGGTCTATCTTTCTAAGCGATCGAATGGACCTGATGGATTGGATTATTGGACACCGATTGTTGTTCGGAAAAAACGTGGTGGGCTTTGGTCTGAAGACTTTATTCTTCCAGAGGATTCAGATAAAAATCATGCCAATATTAAGCATTTGTATCCGCTTGAGAAAGACGGTAAAACACTGGCAATACTTTGTGAAATGCGAAACTCAGATACTAAGCGACAGTATGTGATTCAACCCATGGTCAATCCCAATACCTTAACGCTTGAACAGGCCGATTGCCTTGAACAAGCATGCGTTATTTTTGCGAAATTACAAAGCATCCTTTCTGAGGAACAATTGACAGATGGGATTCTGGGTGAAAATCTACGGGACCCCAAGCTGGATATAATATCTTCTATGAAAAACCTGCTGCTCTTTTCACAAGCAAGCGACGGAGCAAGAAGGGCGAGGCTCTGTGATCTTCAAAGTAAGCAAGCGCAGCTTCTTGAGTTGCCACATTTGGTTGGAACACAACAGACTGCCTTTGAGCGAAAAAGTCGACCCATCGAATCTGTTTTTATAACAGCGCATGATGGTAAACGATTACATGCTTTATGGTCTGCACCTGAAGTCCAGCCCGGTCAGTCAATACCGCTATTCTTGTTCATTCATGGTGGGCCTCATGCTAAAAGCTCTGCCTTTTCTGAAGAGCGTAATGGTGATTTTCACTATTTACGCAGTCAAGGTATAGCCGTCTTAGATGTCAATTATCCAGGATCTACCAATGATAGTTTAAGTTTTAAGAACTTTAGTGATGGGGCTTGGGATCAACTCTCCGGTTATTTAGTGGATGCCATTGACTGGGCTATTGCAACCCAGGCAGTCGACCCTAAACGAATTATTGTGGGTGGTGTAAGTGCAGGGGCTGTTTTAAGCATTGATTTAGCCGCACGTTTTCCTGGAAAAGTTCAGTTGGCCATTGCTATTAATGGGGTTTATGATTACGCCGGCATGGTTCAAGAAGCCATTGAGGGTAAGAATATTCATTCTGGAGATGATACCATCAAACAAGCTGGTGGGGATCCCAGAATACCAGAACAGCGTTTAGAATTGCTAAAAAAATCGCCGATTTCTATTGTCGGTAACGTTCAATGTCCGGTGATTATTATCGCAGGTACCAAGGATGATAACTGTTTGCCGCATCAATCCGAAACCCTTGCGCGAGACATGCAAGCAGTAGGTAAAGCATTGCAATATTATACCGTTGAAGGGGCGGGTCATTCGCTAGAACGGAAAACCGAACTACCAAAGACTGGTACTGCAACCTCTGTAGAGGTAGAAACAATCGTAGATTATTCTGCATGGCAGGTTGTTTCTGAAATCTGTATGCCGGCTATTGCTAGGATCACAGGCATTCAGATTGAGCCTTCTGTACCCGCACTCCTACGCGATGGATATTTGGGTAGGAATGGGGTGAAGCAGGTCATGGATACTACAAAGGCCGTTTTAGAGCCTGAACGAGCACGGTACAAACCTTAAACCACTAAATGATATTTGAAAAAACTTTATCATTAGGCTAAAATTTAAACTAGTTTTAAACTAGTTTAAATAAGGCGGTATCTGTATATGCAAACTATTGGGGCCTTTGAAGCAAAAACCCATTTCTCAGCTTTATTAGAACAGGTTGAGAAGGGAGGGGAAATCGTGATTACCAGGCATGGTCAGCCAGCGGCAAGGTTACTACCCATGGGACTCCCCAAAGAAGATACACGAAAAGCCATTGCAAACATGAAAGACTTTCAATCAACACACAACATAGCGCTTGGCTTGGATTGGAAAATGTTGAGAGACGAGGGGCGCAGGTAAATGGATTTTGTGTTAGATGCTTCGGTGGCACTGTCTTGGTGTTTTCGGGATGAAAACACGCCGATCACCAACCAGTTATTGGATCGCTTAGAAAAAGAAAAAGCTTGGGTTCCCAATATTTGGCCCTTAGAAATAGGCAATATCTTAATTACTGCCGAACGTCGCAAACGCATCCCTTATGCAGACATGGTTCAATTTTTAGAGTTGTTAGATAAGCTCCCTATAAAGGTCGATCAAGAAACAACCGCTAAGGCTTTTCATGAAACATTGCTGTTGGCGCATTCTCATAAATTAACAACCTATGATGCCTCTTATTTAGAGCTTGCGATGCGCAAAGGGGTCCCACTAGCAACCAAAGATTCTGCATTATCAGCGGTGGCTAAACAGTTTGGTATTCAGCTTTTGATTACTTAGACTTCATTCTTCTTCGGTTTGGGACTTGGCTATGGTAAAATCCCACTCTCCTAGCTAACCTTTAAGGCAGTAAGTCGAATGGCTCTTTTTGCGCATTATCTAGAATTTGAGCGTCCCATTGCCGAACTAGAGGCAAAAATCGAAGAATTGCGTCTGGTGAAGACCGATAGCCGGGTGGATATCCAAGAAGAAATCCGCCGCCTTAGCCTAAAAAGCCAAGAGCTCACCGCCTCTATTTTTCGATCACTCACAGCCTGGCAGACGGTTCAATTAGCCCGTCACCCCTCGCGCCCCTACAGCTTGGATTATATTCAACACATTTTTGAGGATTTTGACGAGCTGCATGGGGATCGTGCTTTTGCAGACGATCGGGCGCTTGTTGCAGGGATAGCCCGTTTGGGGTCTGATGCCGTAATGGTTCTAGCCCAGCAAAAAGGGCGAGATACCAAAGAAAAAGTATTGCGCAATTTTGGCATGATGCATCCCGAAGGCTATCGCAAAGCACTGCGTTTGGCCAAACTGGCCGAAAAATTCAAGATGCCTATTATCACTTTTATTGATACACCAGGGGCTTATCCGGGTGTTGGAGCCGAGGCCCGCGGGCAAAGTGGGGCTATTGCTGAAAATCTTAAAGCTTTTTCACAATTAACCGTGCCTGTGATCTGTGTGGTCATTGGTGAAGGTTGTTCAGGGGGTGCCTTAGGTATTGGGGTAGGGGATCAAATCTTGATGTTACAATACGCCTATTATGCCACGATTTCCCCTGAAGGTTGTGCGACGATTCTGTGGAAGAGTGCAGAAAAAGCCGTCGAAGCCTCAGACATTATGGGGATCACTGCCGAACGACTTTTAAAATTGGGTTTGATCGACAAAATCGTTCCAGAACCCTTAGGTGGTGCACATCGCAATACAGAGCAGATGGCTCATACGCTGAAAGAAGCCTTGCTGCAGACGTTAGCACCCTTGAAAAAGCTTTCCTCTGAAGCGCTTTTAGACATTCGTTATAAGCGATGGATGGCCATAGGCAGATAATGCTTTGAAGTTAGAACCCGAGATCCTTTTTAATACGCTGACGGCGCTTAGCGATCGGCCTCGGGTATGGGTGGCTTATAGCGGTGGGCTTGATTCGCATGTGTTATTGCATCTCATGCACCGCGCTTTAGCGAATAATTCTTTGTATCAACTAACAGCGATTCATATTCATCATGGGATTAGTGCACAAGCCGATGATTGGGTAAAACACTGTCAAGCAGTCTGTACAGCACTCGATTGCCCACTGACCGTCTTGTATGTAGAGGGTCGTGTAACAGGGGATCAAAGCCCCGAAGAGGCTGCGAGAAAGGCGCGTTTTACAGCGTTTGAAAATCTTTTAGGGGTAGAAGATTGTCTGTGTTTGGCCCATCATGCAAGCGATCAAGCCGAGACTATTTTATGGCGCTTATTAAGAGGCAGTGGGCCCCAAGGTTTGGGTGGAATGGCGCAGAAAATGCACAGGGGCGTTCTTGAAATAGTAAGACCTTTATTGCATGTTTCAAAAACAGCCATACTTGAATACGCGCGCAGGCAGGATTTTATTTGGATTGAAGATCCGAGTAATCAGGATACACGCTTTGATCGCAATTTTTTGAGACAGAACATGATACCTTTACTCGAAGATCGCTGGCCCCAAATGGTAAGCAGCATTAATCGTAGTGGTGCATTGTGTAAAGAGACGGCAGATGCGGTAGAAATAGTGGCCAAAAAAAATCTAAGCCACTTGCAAGATAAAGAGGATGATCAGAGTCTTTCAGTCTCTGGTCTTTTAGCACTGGATACTTTACTAAGACAGACGGTGATTCGTTTATGGTTAGCAGAGCAGGGCCTACAGGCCCCTAGCTATGATCATATGCAGCGCATTGATAGAGAAGTGCTAGGGGCTAAAAGGGGGGGTAAGCCCAGTCTTAAAATTGGGCATTATACCCTTCGTCGTATAAATCATCGACTAGTAGTCGATCTATAAATTGACTAACTAATGCCTTGTCCAATATGTTTTTCTGAATGTTAGCGAGGGGCGTCGATTCCAGGGATGGGAAATCGTCGAATACAGGGATGTATGCCCCCGAGCACATTCGAAAAAACGTATTGGACAGGATAGCAATTGTCCCTCACCCTCCCTTCTGCTAGAATCGCGCCATGACGCAATATATTTTTGTAACCGGTGGTGTGGTTTCTTCTCTTGGTAAGGGGATGGCGGCCGCCTCGCTGGGTGCTTTATTAGAATCCAGAGGTTTAAAGGTTACCCTACTTAAATTCGATCCCTATATCAATGTCGATCCGGGCACGATGAGTCCCTTTCAACATGGAGAGGTTTTTGTCACCGACGACGGGGCAGAGACCGATCTGGATTTAGGGCATTATGAGCGTTTTGTACAGACGCGCATGTCCAAGCACAATAATACGACGACCGGTCGTATTTATGAGCGTGTGATTATGCGTGAACGTCGGGGTGATTATTTAGGTGCTACTGTGCAGGTCATTCCACACATCACCGATGAAATTAAGCGCTGCATTATAGAAGGGAGCAAGGGGTACGAGGTCGCGCTGGTTGAAATAGGTGGCACCGTGGGCGATATCGAGTCTTTGCCCTTTTTAGAAGCCATACGACAGCTAAGAATCGAGTTAGGTGCCCATAATACTGTTTTTATTCATTTAACCTTGGTGCCCTATATTCCCACCGCAGGTGAGATTAAAACAAAGCCCACCCAGCATTCGGTGAAAGAGTTGCGTTCCATTGGGATCCAAGCGGATATTTTAATCTGTCGCTGTCAAAACGAATTACCCGAAGCAGATCGTAAAAAAATTGCGCTCTTTACCAATGTAGAACAAAGAGCCGTGATTGCCTCCCCCGATTTGGCATCTATTTATGCGATTCCTGCGATGCTGCATGCACAGGGTTTAGATGATATTGTCTTAGAAAAATTAGGTCGCACGGCAAAACCGGCCGATCTCAGCGATTGGAACTGGGTGGTGGAGCGTCAACAGCATCCGCGCGCTTCGGTCTGTATCGCGATGGTGGGCAAATACAAAAATTTTGCCGATGCCTATAAGTCTTTATACGAAGCTTTGGTGCATGCTGGGATCCAGACACACACGCGCGTCAATATTGTCTTTGTCGATGCTGAACATCTTGAAACACAGGGCACGGCTATTTTAGAAGGCGTGGATGCGATTTTAGTGCCGGGTGGTTTTGGAACGCGAGGGGTTGAGGGTAAGATCTTGGCTGCGCATTTTGCCAGAGAAAATAAGGTACCTTATTTGGGTATTTGCTTAGGCTTACAGATTGCACTCATTGAATATGCGCGATCGGTGGCCAAACTTTCGAACGCCAATAGTACAGAATTTGAAGCCACAACCCCTTATCCCGTGATCGCTTTAGTGACAGAATGGATGGATGCACGGGGCGAGCGTGAATATCGAGATGCACAAAGCCATTTGGGTGGCACCATGCGTTTGGGGGCACAAACCTGCCAATTGTTGCCGGATAGTTTAGCCGCGCGTATTTATCAGGCAGACAGTGTTTCTGAGCGGCACAGGCACCGTTATGAAGTGAATAATCAATTTGTCTCTCAGTTGGAGGCTGCGGGTCTTCGGATCTCGGGGCGCTCAATGGATGGTCATTTGGTTGAAATCATCGAAATTCCCGAACATCCTTGGTTTATAGCCTGCCAGTTTCATCCAGAATTTAATTCTTCCCCCCGAGGTGGACATCCGTTATTTAGCGATTTTATACGCGCGGCAAGTCTTTATGCAGAGGCTAAGCACGCTTAAGGAGTTTTGATGCAGTTATGTGGTTTTGAGATTGGCCATAACAAGCCTTTTTTTTTAATTGCCGGACCCTGTGTAATAGAAAGCGAAACCTTAGCGATCGAAACGGCGGGTCTCTTAAAAGAAATCACCACCGCTTTAGGGATCCCCTTTATTTATAAAAGTTCTTTTGATAAAGCCAATCGTACTTCATTAAGCAGTTTTAGAGGTCCTGGCTTTGAAAAAGGCTTGGCGATCCTGGCAAAAGTAAAACAACAAATCGGGGTTCCAATACTCACCGATGTGCATGAAGACACACCCTTAGCAGTGCTTAGTCAGGTCGTCGATGTTTTGCAAACACCCGCTTTTTTATGCAGACAAACCAATTTTATCCAAGCCGTCGCCAATCAAGGATTGCCTGTCAATATTAAAAAAGGTCAGTTTTTGGCACCCTGGGACATGAAGCATGTGGTGGCCAAAGCCAAAATGGGCGGTAACGAATCCATTATGGTGTGTGAGCGCGGTGTGAGTTTTGGATACAATAATTTGGTTTCCGATATGCGATCGCTACCTATTTTAAAAGAAACGGGTTGTCCGGTTATTTTTGATGCCACGCACTCGGTCCAATTGCCGGGTGGGCAAGGGACGGCATCTGGGGGACAGCGTGAATTTGTACCGGTGTTGGCTAGAGCCGCGGTAGCGGTGGGGATTGATGGCATTTTTTTAGAAACCCATCCTGATCCCGATAAGGCTTTAAGCGATGGTCCCAATGCATGGCCTTTGGGACAGATGAAAGCCTTATTAGAAACCCTTCAAGCTTTGGATGATGTGGTCAAACATGGCAGAACTTAAAAGTATTCTTGCACGCGAAATACTCGATTCTCGGGGATTTCCAACATTGGAAGTCGATGTTATTTTAAGTTCCGGTCTTGTGGGGCGTGCATCTGTACCTTCGGGTGCCTCCAAGGGTTCGCATGAAGCCCTTGAGTTAAGGGATGGTGGATCACGTTATGGTGGCAAGGGAGTATGTAAAGCCATCGCGCAGGTTGTCGAGATAAGCGCTGCACTGTTTGAACACGATGTACGTTATCAAAAAGGGATCGATGAGAAACTCATCACACTGGATGGCACACCCGACAAAAGTCGCCTGGGTGCGAATACCCTACTTGCAGTATCTATGGCCTGTGCCAGAGCTGCGGCCAAGGCTGTACATAGGCCCTTATTTGAATATTTAGACTATGATCCTGACAACAATCCTGCCGCTTGCCTGCCATTGCCCTTGATCAATATTATCAACGGCGGGGCACATGCCAATAATGGTTTGGATATCCAAGAGTTTATGATTGTACCCGTAGGTGCGCCTTGTTTTTCAGAAGCCCTACGTTATGCCTCAGAAGTGTTTCATGCGCTGAAAGCTTTATTAAGTGCGAAAGGGTTGAGTACAGCAGTCGGGGATGAAGGGGGTTTTGCACCGCCGTTGCACTCGCATGAGGCAGCTCTGGAGATTATTTTAGAGGCCATTCATCAGGCAGGGTTTAAAGCCGGTCGGGATATTGCCTTGGCTTTAGATCTGGCGAGTACAGCTTTTTTTGATAAGGGACATTATAGCTTGCCTTTACAAAAGCAATGTTTTAGTACAGACGCTTGGATAAACTATTTACAGGGACTTGTGCGTCAGTATCCTATTATCTCCTTAGAAGATGCCATGGCCGAAGAAGATTGGGAAGGTTGGAAGGCTTTAACGGAAGCTTTAGGAACATCCGTACAATTGGTGGGGGATGATCTTTTCGTCACGGATTGCAATCGACTTTCCCGTGGGATCTCCGAAAAAAGTGCCAATGCGGTGTTAATCAAGCCGAATCAAATTGGTACTGTAAGCGAAACGCGTGCAGCGATTGAAATGGCCAAGGTTGCAGGTTTTGAAAGCATTATTTCGCATCGTTCTGGCGAAACAGAAGATACCTTTATTGCCGATTTAACGGTGGGTTGCCATGTGCAGCAAATAAAAACCGGTTCGGTCTCTCGTGGGGAGCGTACAGCCAAATATAATCAGCTTTTACGCATTGAAGAAATGCTTGGGAACAATGCACGTTTTGCAGGATGGGCACCTTTCAAAAAATTCAAACAGCATGATGCTTTATCATGAAAAAATGGCTTATGATCCTGGGAGCCGTATTATTAGTGCAGTTACAGTCTCGGGTTTGGGTGGGTGAAGGCTCCGTGATGCAAGTCTTTCGCTTAAAAAAGATTATTCAAACGGAGCAGCTGGCGAATCAACGTTTAATCGATCGCAATGATAAGCTCGATGTACAAGTGCGAGCCCTCAAGCATCAACCGCAAGCGCTAGAGGAACATGCCCGATCCGAGCTTGGTATGATTAAAAAAGATGAAACCTTTTATCTCATTATCGACCCAAAATCTTAGATGAATCCGAGCGCTTACCTGCGTATTGCTTTTGCCCCCTTGTCTAAAAGGAGGGGCGACCTGCAAGAGTGCAAGCGAAGGCGGGCTGGGCGATTTTTAGCATGACCTTCTTACTTGCTTGGTATCAAAAAGCCATGCAATTATCCACCCATCCAAAGGCCCCTTGGTATATGAGCGCCTTGGCTTTTTTGGATGCTTCTGTGTTTCCCGTCTCTCCTCTGTTTATGTTATTACCCATGAGTTTTGCAGCACCTAAACGGTCTTTTTATTTTGGAAGTCTCGCGGTTGTTGCCTCTTTTCTGGGGAGTATTCTGGGTTATGTCTTGGGCTATTATTGTATAGAATCTTTTTTGAACGATTTTATTATGTGGCTGGGGTATGAATCCTACTATCAAACAGCGGTAAACGGGTTTGGTCTCTGGGGATTTTGGACCCTGGTGATAGGTTCTTTTGTACCCGTACCCTACAAAGTATTTACCATTGGTGCAGGTGTTATGCAATTGCATTTCGGCTTATTCCTTATAGGCTCCCTGGTAGGTCGCATCGCACGATTTTCTCTGGTCGCGGCAATCATTTACTGGGGTGGGCCACGGGTTGAACCTTGGTTTAGAAGAACACTTGAGAAAATGTCGGGTGTGGAACCAGGGCAGCAGCGCTAGCCTATCCCTGAGGCTTTTTTATGGGGTCTTTTCTTTGACGCGGAAATCCAGTATGTTAACAGCCTTAACAGGAAAAAATACCTAGGCCATAACGTTGCAATAATTGAATAAGTTTCTTTTCTTCCATGCTCAGTTCTTCTTGTAAGCATGTAATGCGATTTAGATATTGGTTAGCGAGCCTGCGTTGCTCGTCAAAGCTTAGGACAATATCCTCGACTGGATTATTTTTCCCTAACTGACCACACACCATTCTGCCTCCCTTCATCACTCCTTTTTTCAATCTATCCTATGGACACAAGAGCGAATACCTATACAATAGAGGTGTTGATTATATTGGAGGTAATACCATGTCAAACTTAGAAAATATGTCAGCTTTAGATAAAACCTATATTGGGTTATGTGCGCTTTTTTCTGTATTAATGGTTATAGGTAATTTAACCTATAGGAAGTTTATTTATCTGCCAATTTTACCCTTTCATACCTTCATCTTATCAGTAGGTGCCATACTCTATCCCGTGATGTTTATGCTCACAGATCTGATAGCTGAGTTTTTTGATAAGAAAAGAGCTAATTTTTGTGTGCGCCTAGCGATTGCCATGAACATCGTTGCAGCCCTCATTGTCACAGGCATGGATCATCTGCAGGCAACACCCTGGTCAACCATCGACAATAATATTTTTCACAGTGTGTTTGGAGCCTATGGCTTAGCCTTTATAGCCAATATGATCGCTTGTTATGTCGCGCAGCGCATTGATATCAATTTATATTTATGGATTAAAAAAGCAACCCAAGGCCGATGGTTATGGCTTAGAAATAATGGTAGTACAGTTGTCTCTTTATTTGTGGATACCTTTGCCGCCATTAGTCTTTTAACACTTTTAGGGGTTTTTCCTAGAGAGCAGATGTGGCTTATTATGATTAACAGCTATTCTTATAAATTGTTTATCACTGTTTGTAATACGCCATTGTTTTACCTATTGGTTGGCATCATAAGGAAATTCATTGTTCCCAGTAAAACACCAAGCTTTTCAGAACCACAGTTACATGCAGTTTAAGAATAAGGTATCACGCAGGTGCGTTAAATGCTCATGAGGAATGCTGATAAGGAGAGATCTAATGACGGTTGATACAAAGGTCGTTTATTATTCGAAACAGCACAAAAATCCCTTGGATTATACCAAAACACATGATGCACCTTATCGTTATCTCGCTTATCGAGATATTCCTCAGATAATAAAAAAATATCTGCAAGGCGGTGAGGCGCTGGATTATGGGGCAGGCACTGGGTATTCAACACAATTTCTTAGCCAGCTTGGGTTTAACGTGGTTGGTGTCGATATTAATAAGGAGATGGTGCATCAGGCACAATTACAATATCCAAATCTTTCATTTTATCCGATTGAAAATGCTGTTATTCCTTTCAAGGATTCTACGTTTGATTTGGTTTTTTCTTGTTTTGTTTTGCTTGAAATAAGTACTCCACAGGGCATTATAGACTATCTTTTAGAAGCAAGGCGTGTGATGAAGAAAACGACCTCCTCCTTGTTTGTTGCAATAACAGGCAGTGAGTATCTGCATGATACTTCTAAAAAATGGCTTGATTTTAAAACAGATTTCCCTGAAAATAAAAAGCTACTCAGTGGGAATTTAGTAAAACTTTACCATGATAGTTCACAGATAGAATTTTCCGATTATTATTGGACATTGGAGGATTATCGAAGCTTTTTCGTGAAAGCAGGCTTTCATTTGCTGGAAGTTAAATTTCCATTAGGAAAAAAAGAAGAATCTTTTTCTTGGAAAGACGAGCTTGTTTTTTCACCGTCGACTATTTTTGTGGCTATACCAAAGTAATTTTGAAAGATAGGATGCCATAGAATTATTCAATTTAAATCCGGCCTAAAGACTCTAAGATTTCACCCTTTTCGAAAAGCTCATTTTTATTATGGCATTCAAGTTTATTTTTTATATTCTCCATATAACTTGTTACCGTTGTAATGGCTAATCCCATATCTTTTGAAACGGTTTTAAGATTATGGCTTGTCAGATATATTCTGAGGCAATTGATTTCTTGTGGAGATAATAAGACATTGCTTAAAAAAGCTTGCGCATTATGACCGCCAACAAATCCAAAATCGCTTAATAACTGAATTTTATGCTGATTTTCATATGCTTCGTTAAAAACCAATCCTTTTTGGGTATGAAAAACCGCGCCTTTGAGTGCGGCGAAATCCATTCTGTTTTCTTGTAAATCCGGGGTGATAGCGATTAATTTTTTATTTAAATTTCTAATTAATTTTTTAACCATGCTTGCTTCATTAATTAATCGATTAACCAGCTGAAAATTATTTTTGTTTGTTCCAAAGGCAAATCCGAAATAGCCTCCCGTAGGGTTTTTTCTGTATAAACGAAGCTATGATACCAATTAAAATTAACGATGGCATCGTGGTCCATTTTATCATGAAATTCTTGATCATCGCTGGCTGCATCGAATGAAAATCCATTATGCATATGATCGGGATGTACCATGAGCGGATCGAATTGGTAATAGTGTTCTTCTACGAATCGTTCAGCCCATTTTTTATCGTTAAAAACACTAAAAGCCCTTCCAAGTTTATCGATATTTATATAGAGTGCCTGAGTGATGCCTAAATAGTTTACAAGAGGCTTGCACAGCTCAGAGAACTTTTGGTTATACAGCTTGGTTCCAAGAAAAAACTCATCCGTTAACATGATTGAATCCCTCCTTTCAGTTCAATCCAACGATTGCAACACCTGGTTGCGCACGCAGGTCGATTTCAAGTTTTTTAATCATAGCATTCATGAAAAACCTTATAAAGGGCATGTTATTTAATAATTTATTCATAAAAACAAAGCGATTATTACGCGTGAAAAATCTAAAACAGTAGGATGATAGTGTCATCTGAGAGGACTCCGCGCCTTTGGCTTGAGAGGCGACATATTTTTCAATGGAGGCAAATTCTTGAATATCGAAGAGCTTATAGAGATTATACAAAAATCCATCTTGTTTAAAGCTTTCACAATTGCTTCCCAAATGTAGAGTCCATGATAGTGAACGGGCCTCTACTTGAGCGGGAGGTGCTGTATTGGGAATCGTATGAAGGACATTAGGGTCTTGTAAGTAGTATTTTTTATCCCAATAATATTCCAAAATGGATAAGTCGGTTGCTAAGAGGCTTAGGAGACTTTTTTCTACATGCATAACCCATAATACGTTGCAATTCAGAACATTGAGAATTATTTTACACAATTCACGATGTTCTTTGTTTGTTATAAGATAACTCTCCATGTTCATCAATCGTCACCATACGTTTTTATCGTATGGGACTATCATGCACCTTCTGAAGCATTTTTAAAACCTATATAATATACAGGCCTGCGTACTTTGACCTGTACAATGTAGCGCGAAGTTGCAAGAGAGAGCGGCAGTGCTTTGTTATGGCGTTAGTGTGTTCGAGGTAAATAATAAACATTATCGACACATTTTTCTGTGAATAATGCATCTACGTCGTAGACCACAGAAACGGGCGGGGCATAGGGTGCAATCAAAGTGGGTATAAAGGCCTCATGCGCGTTCTGCGCAGCATGTACCTCCAGAACCAGCCAATAGATGTGTCTGGCAAAACTATCTAAAGCAGAGCCCTCGCTTAATTGCGCTAAAAGTGCTTGATTCGGCAGTCTTTTTTGTACCACGCAGGTATAAGCCTGAATCAGTGCATCGACCAATTGCATACTAAGCTTTGGGGATAGTACAGTGAGATGTGGGTCTAAAACACTGTAAATCATGTCAAATAAGCAATCGAGGACGAAAGGATCATCAGGATCTGCGTCGCTTTCTTCTGGGCCAAATAGCAGGGACAAACCAAAGTAGATGAGGGCATAGTCTGCGCGGGGATCGGCCTGATGCATAAAGGCAGAGGGGCGGGTTACTTGTTCATACAGAAGACCTAAGCAGGTATAAATATCTGTGAGCAGCGTTGCTGTTTGTATACATTGTGTTTTAAGGGCTATGGCCAGGGCGGTTTCTAAGGCTTGCACCGCTTCTTCAAAGTTGTGATGACCGAGGGTAATGCCCGCGATTTGATGGGCGTAGGCATGGGTAATAGATACTTCATCGCTGAGTTGTTGAATAGCCTCCAAGGCACTCAGGGCTTGATTCACATAAACCAGCGGGTGTTGGAAAGTTGCCAGCTTGGGATCGATACAGGCATGGTTAATCAGATCGGCCAAGCAAAGGGCTGCACGGGCCAGCAATAGATAATCCCTATCTTGTAGCGTGGTTTCTAAGCCTTGTAAGAGGTTGAGGGTTTGTTGATAATCCTCAAAAGCTTGGTGAAAGGCTTGCTTTTGTTCCAATACTTCAGCGCGTCTAAAGCAAGCGTGTGCCAGTTGAATCTGCCATTCGGAGGATTGATAAGGACGTTGAACCTTTTTTAACAGGGTAATGGCCGTATTCAGATGCAGGGTGCTACGTGGCAACGATAGATTTTGTTCACCCGCCAGGGTATAATGCGCGGCAGCTAACAAGACTTGTTGTTTCTGTGTGGTACGTTGCGATCCAGTAAAAGCGCGAATAAAGCATTGTGCAGCAAGCAGAGGGTAAGTCAGACAGCCTGATTTTTTACGTTGTATAGCGCTTCCAAATAACATGTTTCCTATGTTAAGGGGTCTTCTTGCGATTCACAACCCTTGGTGATTTTCTAAGCTGGGCCGAGCGCTCTTTTCTAGAGGCAGGCCTTTTTTTCGGGCATGGCACAGACAATGCCTGGGACGAAGCCGTTGCCTTGGCAAGATTTGTGTTAAAACTGGCACCCGATGTCGATCGCACCGTCTTGGATCGCGTTTTAGATCCCCTAGAACGCAAGCAGCTATTAGCCTTGGTCGAAGCGCGCATCTATCAACGGATCCCTGTGCCCTATCTGGTGAGTGAGGCCTATTTTGCCGGGTTAAAATTCTATGTAGATAAGCGAGTCATTATTCCTCGATCGCCGTTTGCTGAGCTCATACTCAATGGTTTTGAGCCTTGGTTATCAACACCCCCTGAACAGATCCTTGATCTCTGCTGTGGGTCGGCCTGTATCGCCATTGCCTGTGCCAAAGTATTTCCAGAAGCGCGTGTGGATGCCCTCGATATCTCAGAAGAGGCTTTGGCCGTTGCGCAGCATAATATCGATCTACATAGCGTGAGCACTCAGGTTCATCCCCTACCATCCGATTTATGGACAGGCTGTACCCATCGTTACGATATCATTATCAGTAATCCGCCTTATGTTTCTACACACAGCATGGCCGAGCTTCCACCTGAATACCGTTTTGAACCCACCTTAGCTTTGGAAGCAGGGATTCATGGGCTTTCTGTGGTCGATCGGATCCTTGCACAAGCTAAGGATTATTTAAAACCCAAGGGTTTGCTGGTGGTGGAAGTGGGTGCAGAAACCGCTGCGGTGCTTGAAGCAAACTATCCCCAGATCCCTTTTACTTGGTTAGATTTTGAGCAGGGTGGCGAGGGTGTTTTTTTATTAAGGGCTGAGGAATTACTATGAAATTACTCGCAATACTGTTTTGTGTGTGGGCCTTGTGGCGGCTGTATGGTTATCTGAAGGCCAATCCTAGCGCCTTATCTTCTGATGCTTTGAGTAAAAGCCTACTTACCTTGGGTTTTTTGGCTTTGTTGCTGATAGCGCTGGTTGGTTTAGCAGTACTATTACTAAGATAAATAGGGGAAGGAAAATGAAAGACAAAGGCAAAACCTTTAATGTAGCCGTACTGGGTGCTACAGGTCTGGTGGGCGAGGCGATGCTCAGTATTTTAGTCGAACGTCATTTTCCAGTTGCAAAACTGCATGTCCTGGCGAGTCATCGTTCTGCTGGTCAGACAGTCCTTTTTAAGCATAAGGCCTTGGTGGTAGAAGATGTGGAGTCTTTTGATTTTTCCAAGGTACAGATAGCTTTATTTTCGGCAGGTTCTGAGGCATCAGCTCTCTATGCACCACGGGCGAGGGCTGCGGGCTGTATTGTGATCGATAACACTTCACATTTTCGATTAGAAAAAGAGGTGCCTCTCATTATTCCAGAGGTTAATCTGGATGCCTTAGGCGATTATGTACACAGCGGGATTATTGCCAACCCTAATTGTTCAACCATTCAAATGTTGGTCGCCCTTAAACCTATTTATGATGCTGTCGGCATTAAACGTATTAATGTGGCGACCTATCAATCGGTCTCAGGCACCGGCAGAAAGGCTATTAGCGAATTGGTGGAACAGGTGAGTGGTTTGCTCAATGGGCAGTCTATAGAAACCACTGTTTATAGCAAACAAATTGCTTTTAATGTGTTGCCGCATATTAGCGATTTCCACGACAATGGCTATACGCTCGAAGAAATGAAGATGCATTGGGAAACCCAAAAAATCTTGAACGATCCCGATATTCAGGTGAATGCCACCGCTGTGCGTGTGCCAGTTCTTTATGGGCATTCAGAGGCTATCCATTTAGAAACCTGTCAAAAAATATCAGCGGTTGCTGCCAGACGTTTACTCAAAGCAGCACCGGGGGTCATTGTGATGGATGCTCAGAAAAAACCTAGCTATCCTACACCCGTACCACAAATGTCAGAAAAAGATGCGGTGTATGTGGGGCGCATACGTGAAGATCTGAGCCATCCTTGCGGATTAAACTTATGGGTTGTGGCCGATAATGTTCGTAAGGGTGCTGCCTTAAATGCTGTGCAGATTGCGGAGTGTCTGGTTAATCATTATTTGTGAACTATAATTCTACCAAAGCTGCATAAAAGGACTTGTTATGCGTAAGGGTAGTCGTCTAGCATCTGTGCCGTTCCTCTGGTTGTATTGTGTACCATTGTTTTTAAGCTTATGGTCTGGCGCCAGCGTTGGTTTAGGCTTTGGTACCATCAAGCTCTATTCTTACTTGAATGAACCCCTGGATGCTGAAATTGAACTGGTGGGTGCGGATGAGATTAACACGAGCAATCTGCTCATTACTTTAGCCCCTGCGGCCGATTTTGAAAAAATCCATATGGCCCGACCTTATTTTCTAACCAAGCTTCGTTTCGAAGTGGTGCAACAAGGTGATCGTACCTTTATCAGTGTGCAAAGTGATGAGCCAGTCAAACGCGCCTTCCTGGAATTTCTCGTTTTATTGCATTGGCCAGAAGGGCGTTTGGTGCGTTCCTATACCTTACTGTTTGATCCAGCGCCTATTGGTAAAATTTCGCGTCGTATGGATGACAATCCTAAACAGATAGCCAGTTTTAGTCAGGATAAGCTTGATCATTCAAATAAGTCCGTACCCGCCATGGTACCCGATCGAAAGACGCTGAATCGCAATGCAAGTGCAGCGTTGGAAAATTTATTTGAAACGAATACGGGTATGTCTACAGAGTCCAATCAAACCGTAGTACCGCAAAATCGCCCACTCTCTGTGAGTGTGACCCAACAAGCGGTTGTTGATAAAGCCAAAGTAGAGGCTCAGGCCTTTATTGCAGAAAGTAAAGCGCTTGCAGATATGCAGCAGAAACATCAAGCGGAGCTTGCTGCCCAAAAAGAATCTGCGAAGAAGGCTTCTTTTAGCGGGGTTGTTGCTTCCTTTTGGCACTTGATGAAATTATCGCTTAAAGCCCAGAAGTGGTTATGGAGTGCCAGTGTTGCAGCCATGATGCTAGGTCTATTAACACTGGTTTATTTCAAACGGTTTAGACCTCGTTTGGCTTTATCGTTATTAAGCCCTTACAAAGAGAAAACCAAAAAAAACCTACTCTTTTTTGATCAAGAGTTTAGCATTCGTATGGAATTAGCCAAGCATTATGCAGCCATTAAGGATTTCGATAGTGCTAAACAGGTTTTAGAGGCCATGCTTCACTATGGTAATCAACGTGAAAAACAGGCCGCCCAGGATCTGAGCGATCGCTTGTTTTTCTGAAAGGTGCAAGCCTTTCCTTACCATGGTTTGTTTGCAAAAAAAACTCAATCTAACAGCGTGTGGATTAAAATAATATCGGTTTTTTAACAGATTTTAGGTCTAAAGGTGGGGCAGTTGCACTGGACTTATTGCACACGAAGTACAATAATCCGCATCGGCATTAATCATTAAGGACTGAAAAATTGCGTAGTATTTCCTATACCGCGGCGTGCGCTGATCTTCCAACAATCATGCAAAAAGTTTGTCAAGACCGTGTTCCCGTGATTATTACCCGATCCAAGGCAGAGCCTGTGGTGATAATCTCTTTATCCGATTTTGAAGCGATGCAAGGAACCAATTATTTGATGCAGAGTCCGGTGAATGCTCGAAGACTGTTAGAGGGCATGGGTGAGGTTGAAAATAGCATTGCTAAGCAGTCTTTGCGTTATAATCCCCCCCTATGACACGTATAGCCCTTGGTATCGAATATGACGGTTCAGCCTTTAAGGGCTGGCAGGCCCAGCTGCAGCCTGGCATTTGTACTGTGCAGGAAGTATTAGAAAGCTCTCTAGCTAAAGTGGCGGACCATCCAGTGAAGACCACCTGTGCGGGACGCACCGATGCAGGGGTGCATGCAGTAGGACAGGTTGTACATTATGATTCTGAAACCCTTAGAACGCCGCAAGCCTGGGTATTTGGGACCAATAATTATCTACCGCCCAGTGTGCGTGTGCTCTGGCATCGAGCAGTGCCAGAGGCCTTTGATGCTCGTTATTCAGCCCTCAGTCGACGCTACCGTTACCTTATTTATAACCATCCCCTAAGACCCAGTTTGCTGCGGCAGGGGGTTGGTTGGTATTATAGGCCCTTAGCCGTAGAGCCTATGCAGGCAGCGGCCCGTTATTGGATAGGGGAGCATGATTTCTCTTCCTTTAGGGCAGCAGGGTGTCAGAGTCGTAGTCCTGTGCGATCGATGCATGCGATCGATCTTTATCGAGCGGGGGATCAGATTATTATCGATATTACAGCCAATGCTTTTTTGCAGCATATGGTGCGCAATATGGTGGGAGTGTTGATGCGTATTGGTGCAGGCTTTGAGCCATCCACCTGGGCACAAACCGTTTTAAATGCGAAAGATCGGCGTGCCGCAGGTTTGGCTGCGCCTGCGAGTGGCCTCTATTTAATAGCGGTACACTATCCCCAACACTTTGGATTGCCTACACACGTTCCGGCAGTGCCAGGATTTGTTGATAACAATAGATAGCGAGTATTCACATGAGCTGGTTTTCAAAATTACTACCCTCTAAAATTCGCACGACAAGTGGCAAGAAAAAAGAGATCCCCGAGGGTCTGTGGTCTAAGTGCCCCGCTTGCGAGGGTTTTTTATTTCGCTCTGAATTAGAAAGAAATTTAGAAGTGTGTCCTAAGTGTGGTCATCATTTGCGTTTAAGTGCGCGTAAACGGCTTGATCAATTTTTAGATAGGGATCTGCGTGAAGAAATAGGCGCTGAATGTATACCTGAAGATCGCCTAAAATTTAAAGACAGCAAAAAATATAAAGATCGCCTGATCGATGCCCAAAAACAAACGGGTGAAAAAGACGCTTTGGTCGTCATGCGTGGTTTATTAAAGGGTAGACCACTGGTTGCTTGTGCTTTCGAATTTGCCTTTATTGGGGGTTCTATGGGCACTGTGGTGGGTGAGCGCTTTGTACAGGCAGTACATCACTGTCTACTCCACAAATTACCGCTGGTGTGCTTTTCCTGTAGCGGTGGGGCGCGTATGCAGGAGTCTTTATTCTCTCTCATGCAAATGGCCAAAACCTCTGCCGCCTTGGCACAACTTGCGCGTGCATCTTTGCCCTATATTTCGGTGATGGTCGATCCCTGCATGGGGGGGGTTTCTGCAAGTCTTGCAATGCTAGGCGATATTAATATGGCAGAGCCGGGGGCATTGATTGGTTTTGCAGGTCCCAAGGTAATTGAACAAACGGTACGAGAAACCTTACCCGAAGGGTTTCAACGTAGTGAATTTTTATTAGAAAAAGGTGCGATTGATAAGATTATTGATAGGCGTGCATTAAGAGATAGCATTGCAGGCCTTTTATCTAAACTGATGGGAGACTCGCGGTGAATGAACTAATGTTAGATTCTATGAATACCTTGGATATCACGATGATAGCTTTGGTCGCATTTTCTATGATCATTGGGGTGGTACGTGGTTTTGTAAAAGAGGCCCTATCTTTAACCACATGGGTTGCCTCCAGTGTGATGGCTGCCGTGTATTTTCAACAGGTGGGCGATACCTATTTGTCTGGGATCCAGATGGTCATGATACGCTACTTATTAGCAGGGGTATTATTATCGCTAGGAACTTTAATTATCGGCGGTATCGTTAATTATTTTATTTCCAATCTTATTAAAAAAACAGGCTTTCGCTTACCCGATAGAATTATTGGTGCGGTCTTTGGCTGTGCCAGAGGTATTTTCGTATTGATCATCGGCGTGCTTGTTGCCTTGAGTTTTTCCAAGTTGCAAACGGCATCTTGGCATAGCTCTGTCTTTGTACCTATGCTGGTGCCTGCGGCAACTTGGGTTAAAGAGCGGGTCCATGTGCCTGAAAAACTGAAAGAAGTTTTGGAGTCGAATAATGCCAAGCGGGACTCGGCTACACTTGCACCGATACCTGCTTTGCCTGCCATTGAAAAATTAGAAGCTGCTGCCCCCGTGCAGGCCTTAGAGGTAGTCATCAAGGCCGACACGGGAACGGAGCCTGTCAAACAGCCCTAATAACCTCGCAAATGTAAGTTTTTCCGAATAGGTCCCCGTATGGTATTCGGGAAAAAGGGTCTGAATTCTGAATGCTTACAAAAAAGCCTTAAAACCTACTCTTAGAATAGGGGTATGTTTAAGGATCTCTCCAGGCATATACCCGGTCGTTTTATAACCCGCTTGTCCCGACAGTTCTACACTTTGGGTCATGCGATAGCGTGCAATGATAGAAAGCGCAGCCCCCATATGTCCTTTTGTGGTAGCAGCAGAAGCTGTAAATAGTTTGGGTTGGTGCCATAGACTGCTTTTAAGATCCATAAACAAAAGGTCCGAGCTAAAGATCCGATTGATTTCCAGATCCAAAGCATGGGAACCAAGGGTGCCTGTTTTACCAGCCCGTAACCCTGCTTGAATATCATAATCAGGCCCTTTCACAAAATTCATCCATTGGTATTCAATACCATAGGGGGCAGGGATAACCCGTAAAGCGGGTAGATATTGATAATCACCAAGGTTTATCATGGGATATTCAAAGGATTGGGTACCATCATAAAGATAATGCCCTACGCCATACACAGAATAGAATAAATAGGGATCGAGCAGATCGAGCAGCGCGCGGTTTTTTAGTTTATCGTTTGTTAAAACAGTGGCACCGTGCCAAGTATTCACTTCTGCAACATAGTTCCCAACATCATGTCCATTCGCAATCGCATTTTTATCTTTTTTGAAGGCGTCTCTCATATAAAGTGTTTGATCGAGGCTAGCATTCAGGTACACATGGGCTTCACGCATATCCATATGGGTATGGTTAAGCCATTGGTCACGCAGATCTTTGGCTAAACGACTAGTAGCTTCCATGCCGCCGGCATTAAAAGCGGCTTTTTCGTGATAAGAAAGCTGATTGTAGGTGGCGACAGGAAAACGGACACGACCGCCGCCTCCGATGTTGACGCGATAGTGTGCAGGCATGTGGCATTCACGGGCCCTAAAACCATGGCCAAAAATTTCATGCTGGGCAGTGGTAGCGGTGTTCCACAGTAGTCCTTCAATCGCAAACTGTCCGATTCTTGCAAGCACAGGCTGGAGACGGGTATCGCCTTGTGTTTGTTGGAGCACTCGGTCTTCGAGTGTTTGAACACCATGCAATAGGCTTAAGACTAATTCAGATCCCACTGCCGGCGTGTAGTAGCGATCCAGGGTGAGGCCCAGTGTGCGCGGTACTGAAGTTTCGGTTTGGGTGGCATTATCTACAAGTCCCAAGGGGAGGCCTTCATGGGCAACCGTTGTAGGCGAGAGGCTCAGCGTCGCAAAAAAACTGAAGCCCAATAACCAGGCTCTTAGATTCATCATGGTAGTCTTCCTATTCGTTCCTATGCGCGCAGTTTAACAATTTTTTGTATGCCATCATAGCTATTACAACTTTAGAATAGGTTCTGCGATCAAAGCCCTCTTTCGCACAGCGGGACACCTACGGTCGGCGCTTAAGCATTTTACTGGCCTTTTCTGGGTAAATTTGCTACATTAGCGCTTTTAGCGAGATTGATTTCTATGAATTACCGCCATGAATACCATGCGGGTAGCCTCTCCGATGTGTTTAAGCATACCCTCTTGGTTGGATTAATCCAAGCGCTGTTGGTGAAAGAGAGACCGCTTTGCTATCTGGAAACCCATGCCGGTTCGGGGCTTTACGATATTTCAAAGGGCTTAGCCCAAAAAACAGGCGAATCGAAGGAAGGGATCCACAAGCTCATGGAGCAACCCCTTAAGTCTTTACCACCCTTGCTTGCCCGCTATGTAGACTGTGTGCAGCAAGCGGGTTATCCAGCGCTGTATCCGGGTTCACCCGCTATCGCACAGTCCTTATTGCGTACCACCGATCGCTTAGTTTTATGTGAACTCCATCCCCCGGTCTATCGATTACTCAAACGCAATCTAAGAGACACCCGCACACAGATCCATGCCCAGGATGGTTTTGTGGGGTTGAAAGCTTTTTTGCCGCCTAAAGAGAATCGAGGACTTATTTTTATCGATCCACCTTTTGAAAAGAAAGAAGATTGGACACAGCTCATTGAAGGACTCGAACAAAGCCTTAAAAAGTTTCGTCAGGGTGTGTATGCGATTTGGTTTCCGATAAAAGATCTGAAGCTGGTACAGCTTTGGGTCCATCGCATGCAGGTTTTAGGGTTACCCAATGCCTGGGTTTTTGAATGGATGTTTAATCACCCTAAGGCCATTTATTGGGGATTACCAGGTTGTGGCATGTTGATTGTGAATATGCCCTTTAATTTGCACCATCCTTTGGCTGAATCGTTGTGCTACTTATCGAAACATCTGGGGCGTTCGGATTCTGCGTATCGATTTTATCGTTTAGACAATGGATCGGGTACATAGACTAATCTTTGGCGGCATAGTCTTTTAAAGTCTTAAAGGCATGCAGCACAGCTTCTCTATTTTCGCCTAGCGTAATCATCGGTTCAGGGTAACCTTGTTTCTTGGCTAATGCCGGTGCTAAACGATAGGGCTCATGGATAGCTTTATTATCCATACAAGCTAATTCGGGGCAATAACGTCTTATAAAGTCGCCTGCTGGATCAAATAATTGACTTTGGCGTATAGGATTAAAAATACGAAAATAGGGCGCTGCATCGGTTCCCGTAGAAGCACTCCATTGCCAATTACCGTTATTGGCGGAAAGATCGCCATCGATAAGCTGTTGCATAAAATAGCGTTCGCCCCATCGCCAATCCATAAACAAACTTTTGGTTAAAAAATTAGCCACCAGCATTCTTAAACGATTATGCATCCAACCAGTCGCTAATAATTGACGCATGGCTGCATCTATCAGCGGAAAACCTGTTAAACCTTGGCACCAGCGTTCAAAGGCTATTGTGTCATATCGCCAGGGCAGATGATCGGTCAGTGTTTGAAAGGGTTTAAAACAACACACGCTGGGAAATTGTGCCATCAAGTGTTTATAAAATTCTCGCCAAATCAATTCGGATAACCAGGTTGAAGGGCCCAGCTTGTCTTGAATTTCTAAGACATTATCGGTGTGGCATGCTTTTAAAATGGCCTCTAAGCATTGTCTGGGGGATAAAACACCCAACGCTAAATAGGGCGATAAGCTGCTAGTACCGGGTATACCTGGTATATTACGACTAAGATGATAGTTTTCTAAAGTGGATTCGCAAAAAGTCTTTAAGCGCTGTGCGGCTTGTATTTCTCCGGCTGGCCATAGACTGTTGATATCGATAGAGCCTATAAAACCTTCGCACTGTGTGGGTATAGGATCGCTGGGTATCGCTGTAATAGCTTCCGAGGATCGATGGTTGGTCGGCTTAGAGGCTTTCAGCGAAAAAACCCCGGTGTTTTGTACGGTTTTAAGCCAGGTGTTTTTAAACGGTGTAAATATTTTAAACGGTGTGCCTGTTTTCGATAACACACTACCGGGTGCAAGCATGGTTTGATCCGCCAAACGGTTGACAGTTATATTTTTCGTTTCCAAATACTGTGTGATCTGTTGATCGCGTTTGATTTCATCGATTTCATATTGTGTATTAAAGTATAAATGCTTAAGACCGTATTTTTGCATGATGGTATATAAAATGGCGGCACAATCTTCAAAGTAATCGGTGGTTCGTATCAGTAGTGGAATGCCGTGTTTATGTAATATTTTTTCTAAGGCTTGGAGATTATCTAAGATAAACTGCACTTGCGAGGCAGCTCTATCATGTTGTTGCCAGGTCTTAGGGGTTAAGATAAAACAACCCATCACGCCATCGGATTCAGATAGCGCTTTTGAGAGTGCCGTATTATCGCTATAACGCAGATCGGCTCTAAACCAGTGTAGGCTAGGGGTAGGCATAATAATGCTTGATGATTTTTAGGTGTTACCCGTAGGACCCGTGCTGGCGGCAGGTGCGCTGGGAGGAGGGTTGTTATCTCTAACATCTTTGGCTTCACGATTTCTAAAGGTAATACGACCCTTGGTTAAATCATAAGGGGTCAGCTGTACACTCACCCGATCGCCCATAAGGATGCGAATATAGTTCTTACGCATACGACCTGAGATGTGGGCAATCACAATATGACCATTTTCTAATTGAACCCGAAAATGGGTATTGGGCAGGTTTTCGATGACCGTGCCTTCCATTTCAATTGCGTCTTCTTTAGCCATACGCCTTTAACCTTGTGTACTGTGTTTAATAGAGGTACCAAGTTTACGCTTTTAAAGTATAAACGTCAACCGAGCGCGTCCAAATAGCGCTCTGCATCTAAAGCTGCCATGCACCCCGTGCCCGCAGCACTAATCGCTTGACGGTATACATGATCGGCTACATCACCGGCTGCAAAGACGCCCGGGATATTCGTGGCAGTGGCATTGCCTTGGGTCCCGCTATGCACCGTCAGATAACCATTGTGCATGGCTAATTGATCTTTAAATAAGTCGGTATTAGGCTTGTGGCCAATCGCGATAAAGACCCCCTCTACACTTATTTTTTGAGTGCTGTCATGAAGCGTGTGTTGTAATTGTAATCCTGTCACGCCACTGTTATCCCCTAGTATTTCCTGGCAGGTATGGTTCCATAGGATCTGTATTTTTCCACTCTCCACTTTGCGCATCAGCTGATCGATCAATATTTTTTCAGAACGAAGCTTATCGCGTCGATGAATCAGCGTGACATGGCTTGCAATATTCGATAAATACAGTGCTTCTTCCACAGCGGTATTACCGCCCCCAATCACGGCCACGGTTTTATTTCTATAAAAAAAACCATCACAGGTTGCACAGGCAGAAACACCCCTGCCCATAAAAGCTTTTTCAGAAGGCAAGCCTAAGTATTGGGCCGAAGCACCGGTTGCAATGATGAGCGCATCACAGGTATAGCGGTTCCCCGAATCAGCGATAAGCTCGAAAGGTTTTTGTTGGAGTTTGGCTTCAATAATATGATCGTGAATGATTTCGGTGCCAAAGCGTTGTACATGGGCTTGCATCCGTGCCATCAAGGCAGGACCCTGTAAGCCCTCAACATCGCCGGGCCAGTTATCCACATCGGTCGTGGTACTCAATTGACCACCCATCTCTAAGCCCGTGAGTAGCGCCGGCTTTAAATTGGCGCGTGCAGCGTAAAGTGCCGCGGTATACCCTGCGGGCCCCGATCCCAAAATAAGCAAAGGGCAATGCCTGTGATGATCCATGATGTTCTCTCCCTCTTGGTGCGACAACTATACTGCTTGTAGGCTATAAATGTAAGGTTCTAGTCAAGGGACTGGGGAAACGGTATAGTGTGGCTCCTTCAATGAAAGTTATATAAACGTGTGGAATAAGTTAGACGCTATGAAGATACAGCAAGCAAAATCAGGTGGGCGTTCGCAGCCTGTGAGCCAGATATTGTGGCGTCGACTACAAGAGGGCGCTTTTATTTTATTGGCTGCCTTGTCTCTTTTTCTCATGATTGGGTTGTGTACCTACCATGTGGCCGATCCAGGCTGGTCCCACAGTAACACGCCGACCCTTATTCACAATGCAGCAGGGGTTGCGGGGGCTTGGTTTTCCGATCTGTGCTTATATTTTTTTGGGTATGTAGCTTATTTATTTCCTCTGGCTATTAGCTATTCAGCTATTCGACTTTTTCAAGATCATCGGGCACTCGGTTCTTTTCATCGATGGTTATGGGGATTTCGTATTATCGGGTTTATGGCGGCGCTGATGGCCGGCTGCGGTTTAGCAGCGCTTCATTTTAAGAGTTGGGATAAGACCTTACCCGCTGGGGTAGGGGGAATTAGCGGACAGTTTATCAATACCCATGCTTTACCAGCCTTGGGTTATGTAGGGGCTAGTTTGTGCCTCATGGCCATTTTTTTAGTGGGTATTACTTTAACGACCGGTTTATCGTGGTTTGGGTTGATGGATGTGATAGGCACGCGGTGTCTGCAAAATCTTAGCCAAATACCAGCACGTCTCATGGCATGGAAACAGAGAATCAGGCATTGGGTGGCTGAACGAAAAATACCGTTCAAACCCCGGCTCATCAGCGCCTTAAAGCTAGCCGAAAAACCCAATGCTGTAGCGCTTAAAGCACCCCGTCGCGAACCTGTTTTTTCAGAAGGGTCCCTAGCTTCTGCCTCCATTGCGCCGACGCGTGCACGACTGTTACAGACATCCAATCCTACAACTCCTACAACGACGAAGACGGCTGCACCCGTTGGTGCAACAACACAGACGCTTCTCGATGCCACGATGCCCGAACTCAGTTTACCTTCGGTGACGCTCTTAGAAAATAATGGTCAGATGATGAATACCGCGATCCGTCCTGAGAACGATTTGCAGCATTTATCCAGAGAACTCGAAATGAAGCTATTAGAGTTTGGGGTTCAAGTACAAGTGGTATCCATTGCACCCGGTCCTGTGATTACGCAATTTGAATTAGAATTGGCACCGGGTGTGAAGGTGAGCAAAATCACGGGGCTTTCCAAAGATCTTGCGCGTGCTTTGTCCGTGAATCGTGTGAGAGTGGTAGAGGTCATTCCCGGTAAATCGGTCGTCGGTTTAGAGATACCCAATCAAAATAGAGAAATGGTGCTTTTAAGAGAAATGCTAGAGTCGCGCGAATATGCCGAGTCTGCTTCGCTCTTAACGTTGGCCTTGGGTAAAGATATTTCTGGCAATCCGGTGGTCGTTAATTTATCGAAAATGCCCCATTTATTAGTGGCAGGTACCACTGGGTCGGGTAAATCCATCGCGCTGAATGTGATGTTGCTAAGCTTATTATATAAGGCAACACCCGAAGATGTGCGTTTAATTTTAATCGATCCCAAAATGTTAGAGCTTTCTATTTATGAAGGTATTCCCCATCTTTTAACACCGGTGGTCACCGATATGAAAGATGCCGCCAATGCTTTGCGTTGGTGTGTGGCAGAAATGGAACAGCGCTATCAGTTAATGTCGGCCTTAGGTGTGAGAAATTTACTGGGTTATAACCGTAAGATCCAAGAAGCCAACCAGCAGAACAAACCGTTGTACGATCCCTTCTATGATCCTGCCATCGGATCAGAGCGCGCTGTTTTAAAGCACTTACCGTATATTGTTGTGATTATCGATGAATTTGCCGATATGATGATGGTGGTGGGTAAAAAAGTGGAAGAACTCATTGCACGTATTGCGCAGAAAGCGCGCGCGGCAGGCATCCATCTTATACTCGCAACCCAAAGGCCTTCGGTGGATGTGATCACGGGGCTTATCAAAGCCAATATACCCACCCGTATTGCTTTTCAGGTTTCCTCTCGTATCGATTCCAGAACGATTTTGGATCAGCAGGGGGCTGAACAATTGTTAGGGCATGGCGATATGTTATACCTAGCGCCCGGTGCAGGCATCCCGGTACGGGTGCATGGGGCTTTTGTATCCGATGAAGAAGTGCATGCTGTTGTGAATGCCCTGAAGGCTTTGAGCAGTGCTTATCCCAGTATCGATGTTTTAGATCCGCAGGCAGGGGGCATGGCCTTTGTAGGTCTTGAAGAGAACGCGGAGGGGAGTGAGCAAGATCAGCATTACGATGAGGCTGTGCGCATTGTATGTGAATCGGGTCGTGCTTCTATTTCTTACCTACAACGTTGCTTGAAAATAGGCTATAATCGATCTGCGCGGTTAATTGAAACCATGGAAAAGGCGGGTATTGTGAGTCCTTTACAGTCGAATGGCAGTCGCGAAGTTTTAGTCAAATCCACACTCTAAAAAACCGAGGTTGACATAATGTTTCAACGGGGATTGATCGATATTATAGCTCTTGCCTTATTCTGGGGCCCTTCTTTCTTATTTAACAAAATCGCTTTGGTGGATCTCGATCCCATAACCCTGGTGAGTCTTCGTGTAGGTTTGGCGGGGTTATTATTGTGGCTATTTTTTAGGCTTCGCGGTGTAAGCTTTAGTATTTCGGACTTGTCCTTTAAACGCGCGTGCATTTTAGGATTTTTTAATAATGGTTTTCCTTTTGTATGCTTTAGCTGTTCACTCTTTTATATTCCGACGAGCCTTAGCGCCTTACTGAATGGCACCATGCCCGTGATAAGCATTGTATTGGCACGATTTTTCCTGCAAGAGCCCTTTACTTGGAATAAAGTGAGTGGTCTTTTGCTGGGACTTCTTGGCTTTGCTGTCTTATTTATCCCTTCTTTATTGGGTTCAGAAAAAGGCTTTAATATCACGGGCATTGCGCTGGGTTTATTAGGTGCGCTCAGTTATGCGATTGGTGTGATTTATACCCGTAAACGGGGATTGTCTATCGATCCACGGGTGATGATTGTTTACCAGCTTTTAACGAGCTTATTGTATCTGGTACCCTTAGCCCTTGTTTTTGAATCACCGCTCAAGGATATACCCGCGGCATCCCTGGCAACCTGGAGTGCCATACTAGCCGTGGCTATTCTAGGTACCGCATTGGCTTTTCTATTGTATTATCGTATTTTAGCTAAACAAGGGGTTGCGGCTGTAGCGATGGTTACTTATTTATTGCCTATTGTAGGCACTATATTAGGTGTTTTATTTCTGCATGAAAGCCTGCATCCTTTATTTATCATTGCGGCTGCCTGTATTTTGGCAGGCGTTGTACGCGTGAATAAAAAAGCGAGGGAGGGGGGTTGAAATTATTTTATTGGGTTAGGCTGGGGGTGCTGTGTTTTGCTACTGCCTCCTTTGCTGCAGCCGCCCAAGCGTCGCATGCATCACCTGCTGCATTACTCAAGCAGCTATTTAATACGATGCAATCTGTCGAGGCGCGCTTCAACCAACGTTTAAAGAATGAACAGGGACAGGTGCTTGAGCAATCCACAGGGCGCTTTATGCTTAAGAAGCCAACGAAAGTTTATTGGGAGATTGAAGGGAAGGATGCGAGACTGATTGTATCCGATGGTAAAAAAGTCTGGGATTTCGATAAAGTATTGGAACAGGTGATTGTACAAAATTTGTCTAAAGCGCCAATGAGCGCCCCTCTTTTATTATTAACCGGCGACGTTAAAGCCATCGATCGTACCTTTTCAGTTCAATTACTAGCGACAAAAAATACACGTTGTTCCAAACAAAGTACCCATTGTTTTGTGCTCTATCCTAAACATAAAGAAGATCAGTCCTTTGAAAAAATTGCGATAGGCTTTAAGAAGGATCAACTACAAGAAATGCAACTGTTCGATCCGCTTGGCCAATGCTCAGAGATTATTTTCGACCATTTGCACCTTAATATTTATTTGTCAGATGCCTTGTTTCAATTTAAAATTCCACCGCAGGTGGATGTTTTACAGAATGATTGAGTATAAACAATGTTAGATCCTAAATATCTACGTGATAATCTTGAAGAAGTTTCCAATCGCTTAAGCAGCAGAGGCTTTCAGTATGATTGGACTTCCTTAGAAGCGTTAGAAGCCAAACGTAAGGTTCTGCAAATAGAAGCTGAACAATTGCAGCAGGAACGTAATCAGCGTTCTAAAGAGATTGGTCAAGCCAAAGCCAAAGGAGAATCGGCAGAAGCTTTATTGGCACAGGTCGCAACCTTAGGCGATCGTTTAAAAGCGGCCGAGGAATCTTTAGTCGGCGTACAACAAGCGCTACACAATGCCTATGCACATATGCCTAATCTACCGCATACTTCTGTGCCCGAGGGTAAAAATGAGCATGATAATGTAGAAGTACAACGTTGGGGTGAGCCCAAAGTGTTTGATTTTGAGGCTTTAGACCATACCCTTTTAGGGGGTTCACAGATCGATTTAGGCTTGGCCGCTAAACTTTCAGGATCACGCTTTGCCGTCTTAAAAGGTTCTATCGCGCGTCTACATCGTGCGCTGGCACAGTTTATGATCGATACGCATGTGCAAGAACATGGGTACGAAGAAGTTTATGTGCCTTATTTGGTTTCAGGCGATGCGCTGTATGGTACAGGGCAACTGCCCAAGTTTGCAGACGATCTTTTTGAAATAAAAGATAGCCATCTATGGCTTATCCCAACCTCCGAAGTCGCGCTGACTAATTTGGTACGCGATCAAATATTAAAGCTAGAACATTTGCCTTTAAAATATGTATGCCACAGTCCTTGTTTTAGAAAAGAGGCGGGATCCTATGGTAAAGATATGGGGGGCATGTTTAGACAGCATCAATTTGATAAAGTGGAACTGGTGCAGATTGTGCATCCCGATCATTCCTATGAGGCTTTAGAAGCGATGGTACAGCATGCCCAAAGCATTTTACAAAAACTGGCATTACCGCATCGCGTGGTGGCCTTATGCAAAGGCGATCTAGGTTTTTCTGCGGCCAAAACCTACGATCTCGAGGTATGGTTACCGGGCCAAAACCGTTATCGAGAGATCTCTTCCTGTAGTAATACCGAAAGTTTTCAAGCCAGACGTATGCAGGCCCGTGTGATGGATCCAAAAGCTGGTAAAATGCAGCCTGTGCATACCTTGAATGGTTCGGGCGTTGCCGTGGGTCGGGCATTGATTGCGGTACTAGAAAATTACCAGAATGCTAAAGGGCAGGTAGTCGTGCCCGAGGCGCTGCGTCCGTATATGGGCGGGATGGAAATTCTGCTTGAGAGCCACGGGTAAAGAACAAGGTTTTCGCTCTGGGTTCTTGGAAGGCACAGAACTTTTCTATCGGTAAGCCGACTTTTTGCATGGCATCGAGCGCATTCTCATGTTGGCGTCTTTGTTCTTCCAGCGGGTCTTCCGATTTTATATGATAACTACCGGATTGATTGGTGATTTTGCTAAGAACACCTTCTATAAAATGCAGATCCCCTGCAGCCACGACTTCCTTGGCTTTATTGGCGGTATAAGAGTGTCCCCCAAGGCCTATTCTTAGATCGAAGCCCTTCGGTATTTTTACAATCACAAAAGAGTAAATGCCATCGGGTATTGGAATCGTTGCACTGACAGGATCGAGGGGGGTGGAGCAGGGATGTTGGTCAAGTTTATAGCAGCCCTTTGCTTCTGGGTTGAGTACTAGTTTGAAGAGTGTCAAAAAGCCTTGCTGGTAAAAATATTCTTCGGTACTGTTGAGTCTTAAGGCCGCATCAGGGTTAAGTGTAATCCCCGTCGTCTTAGAGGCGAGGCTCTGCGTCTGCCGGGCACCGGCTTCAAACGAGAAAAAACTCTGAACAATCTCGGGCATCTACACGTTCTCTCTATAAAAGGAGACTAATGAGGCGCATTCTATAGAGACTTTTATAAGTTGGTCAATAGGTTTTTTATTAGTTGCGTCGATTACCTGCAAACATCATCAGTAGTTGTAGTAGGCTAATGAAGAGGTTATAGATAGACACATACAGGGAAATAGTGGCCATAATGTAATTTTGTTCCCCGCCATGGATAATCCGGCTGGTTTCAAACAAGATCATGCCAGAGGCAAGCAGTACAAAACCCGCACAGACCATTAAGTACAGTCCAGGAATCGGGAAAAAGGCTAATGCAAGGCAGGCTACAAAAGCCACCGTGGAGGCTACAAACAGAAAACCGCCCATATAGCTAAAGTCTTTGCGTGTGGTCAGGGCATAGGCAGACAAACAAAAGAAAATAAAGGCTGTTAAGCCTAAGGAAGTCATAATCAATTGGGGGCCGTTGCTAAAGCCCTGAATCGTCATATTTAAAAGAGGCCCTAGGGTATAACCCATAAACCCTGTAAAAGCGAAGATCGAGGCAATACCCCAAGCGCTATTGCGTAAGGCTTGGGTCATAAAAAGAAGACCCATATAAATAGGTAGCACTAAAAGACCCATGGGACGTGCATTGCTTAGCATCGCAAACCAAGCTGTAAAGGCACTAAAGCCTAAGGTAAGGCCGAGTAGCATGTAAGTATTCCGAATAATAGAATTGGTTTCTATCAGGGCACCTGATCTTGCGCGTGTAACAGTATTAAGGGTGGGTCGCATGACTAAACCTCCAAGATGAGAATCTGACAGGCTTTTAGTATAGCATGCTCACCTTTGTAAAAAAAACGGGGTGGGACGCGTGCGGTCGGCATTTTTTTGTGGATATTCACACAATGCTTGAATGGGGCATATGGCACATTGTGGTTTCTGGGCCTTACACACGTAGCGTCCATGCAGTACTAACCAGTGGTGGGCTTCTTTCAGAAAAGCTTTGGGAATGTTCTTCATGAGGTCTTTTTCCACACCGAGCACGGTGCTAGCCTTCGACAAACCAATACGGCGTGCAACTCTAAAGATATGGGTATCGACTGCAATGACCGATTGATTAAACAGGGTATTCAGTATCACATTGGCGGTCTTTCGACCGACACCTGGTAAAGACTCCAGCGCTTCTCGGGTAGAAGGTACTTGTCCTTGAAAATGTTCAATTAACCTATCCGCGGTTTTGATAATATGTTTGGCTTTGGTAGGGTATAGATTAATGGTTTTAACGTAGTCCCTAAGCTTGGTTTCTCCTAAGGCTCGCATGGCTTCGGGTGTATTGGCCACGGCGAATAAAGCGGGTGTTGCCTTATTCACACTGATATCCGTTGCTTGTGCAGAGAGTATGACAGCGACTAACAATTCAAAGGGCGATTGATAATACAGTTCTGTTTGCGGATGGGGATTTTGTTTTTTGAAGGTTTCAAAAAGAGCGATTCGTTTTTGTAGGTTCATTTAAGAATCCCCTGTTGATGTAGGGGTCGACCGCTGTGTCGACGCTGTATGCATAGGGGCATGTTTTCGATTAACACGATCAACGGCCTCCTGGATCTCTTTACGTAGCTGTTGTTGATGCACCGGATCGCGGGTGGATACTAATTGGGGTGCTTGTTCAGCCATGATACGCTGCTGTTTAGCTTGATAGCGTTGTCTGGCTTTGTTAGCCAAGGCTGTTTTTGCGGGAGAGGCATCGATCATAGGACTTTCAACCATTTCGATACAATCCATCGGACAGGGTGCCACACAAAGCCCACAACCGATGCATTCATCGCTCATAACGATATGCAAGAATTGGGGGGCGCCCATAATGGCATCGACAGGACAGGCGGGTAGGCATTTGGCACAGCCTACACAATCGATGGCACGGATTTTGGCTAAGCGCATGCTGGAACATCCCCCTGCGCGCTATGGGCGCTTTCCCCCTTCAAAGGGGGATTTTTATTTAATACGCATTCCAGGAAGACTCTGTTCATTGGGTTCGATGATCCATACTTTTGATTTATCGGTTCCGCCACCACCGGTGGCTAATAACATGCCTTCGGAAAGACCAAAGCGCATTTTGCGGGGCTCTAAATTGGCTACCACAGCGACCAACTTACCCATAAGCATTTCAGGTTCATAGGCTTCTTTAATCCCTGCAAAAATTTGTCTTGGGCGTTCTTCACCGATATCCACTTGTAATTTAATCAGTTTTTGCGCTTCGGGTACGGCTTCGGCGTGCACCACTTTACCGACGCGTAAATCAATCTGAGAAAACTGATCGATATGAATGGTTGGGAGTACGGGCTCTGCTATATAAGCCCCCCCAGGAGCCGCAGGTGTTGCTAATGCGCCGCCAGCTAATGTTTTTGATTCATTTGAGGCTTCAGCGCTAGAATCTGTAGATTTTTTAGGTAAATCAGCTTGGGACTCTATCATCATAGCCTCCACGGTTTTTAAATCAATACGTTGTACTAAAGGTTCAAAGGTTTCAATACGATGCCCCTCTGGGAATGGCATATGACGCGTTTCCCAATGTTTATGCCAATCCAGATCTTTTCCTAAAAAGCGTGCAGCTTTGGCCGCAAGACTGTGTATGACAGGCGAAAGATAAATCGTTAATAGCCAAAACAAATTGAGGCTTAAACCACAAACCTGATGCAGGTTGGTATGATCCGATACGTTTTGTGATTTTGCGAGCACCCAAGGCTTGTTCGCATCAATATATTGGTTTACCTGATCGCTAAGCTGCATCATTAACTGCAAAGCCATATTCAATTGCCGTTTTTCATAGAGCTCTTTTAGGCGAGTGCCAGCGTCAGCGAAGGGCTGATAAATCGCAAGAGAAGTCGTATCAAGCCCACTTAAACGATTTTTAAAACTGAGATCTTCATCTTTGTTGATAAAGCTGGCAGTTCGACTCGCAATATTGGCCCATTTCCCGACTAAATCCGCATTTACTTTAGAGACAAAATCTTGGGCTTGAAAATCAAGATCTTCAACAGAATCGTTGGACTTGCTTGCAAAATAATAGCGCAAGTATTCAGGTTGTAGATGGTTTAAATAAGTACGCGCTTGAATAAAGGTTCCGCGTGATTTAGACATTTTTTTGCCATCGACGGTTAAAAAGCCGTGTGTAAAAAGTTTTGTTGGCGTTCTAAAGCCCGCACCTTCTAAGATGGCAGGCCAAAAGAGGCCATGAAAATAAATAATATCTTTACCAATAAAATGATAAAGCTCAGTCTTGCTATCCTTGCCCCAATAGTCGTCAAAATTCAAGCCTTGCTTGTCGCAATAGTGTTTAAAGGTTGCTATATAGGCAATAGGCGCATCTAACCATACATAAAAGTATTTATCTTCTGTGCCGGGAATTTTAAAGCCAAAATAAGGCTTATCTCTAGAAATGTCCCACTGTGCCAGCCCCACTTTAAACCACTCTGAAAGCTTCGATCGTACTTCCGGCTGTACACGATCTTCGGTTTCACTTTGCGTTTCTATCCATGTTTTAAGAAAGTCTTGATAGTTTTCCAAACAAAAGAAATGATGTTCCGATTCTTTTTGAATAGGGGGTACGCCTGAAAGAACCGATAGAGGGTTTTTTAAATCCATGGGCGAATAGGTCGCGCCACATTGTTCGCAATTGTCGCCATATTGATTTGGCGCTTCGCATTTAGGGCATTCGCCTTTGACATAGCGATCGGGTAAAAATAATTGTTTCACCGGATCAAAGGCTTGGGCAATGGTGCGTTTAACAATATCACCCCGTTTGAGCAGTTTTTCATAAATGGTTTCGGCAAGAAGCCGATTTTCGGGTGAATGGCTGGTATAAAAATCGTCAAAGCAAATGTCAAAGGCTGCCAGATCGGCCACATGGCTTTGATAGATTTCTTCAATCAGTGCTTCGGCTGTCATTCCCCGACTTTCAGCTAATAACATTACAGGGGTACCATGGGCATCGTCTGCACACACAAAATGGCAGGTATGGCCCATCATTTTTTGGAAACGTACCCAAATATCAGCTTGAATGGCTTCGACCATATAGCCCAAGTGTAAGGGGCCATTGGCATAGGGTAGGGCGGCGGTAACCAGCATTTTTCTTATGGGCGCGCTCATGGGGAAAACCTCGGTGATTTATCGTCATTTTCGAGAAGTATATCACGAGAAACAGGACTGTTTAAATAGACGGTTTTCTATTTTTGAAAGTCAGTTAGTATCTAATTATGATGAATCCAGTCTTTTGGGCTTTGCAGTTGTGATAGCATACCGTTATGAGCACAGCATCTATCGAACCCGTGAGGGGCGTTAAGTCTATTATTGCCATAGGTTCCGGGAAGGGGGGCGTTGGGAAATCCACCACGGCCGTTAACCTGGCTTTGGCGCTACATGCCGAAGGCGCACGGGTGGGTCTTTTGGATGCCGATATTTATGGTCCCAATCAACCCTTATTACTGGGGATCCATCAACAGCCCACCATCAATGCTGATCAACGCATTGATCCTGTTTTGCAATATGGTTTGCAAACCATGTCGATGGGCTATTTGCTAGACGAAGGGGCACCCTTGGTGTGGCGCGGCCCGATGATTAGTAAAGCGCTGCAGCAAATGCTTTATCAAACTGCCTGGGATGCTTTAGACTATTTAATCGTGGATTTACCACCGGGTACGGGCGACATTACGCTTACAGTTGCACAAAAAATGCCTTTGTGTGGGGCGGTGATTGTCACAACCCCTCAAGATGTAGCGGTATTAGATGCCAAAAAAGCATTGCTTGCTTTTCGTAAACTCGAAGTGCCTGTTTTGGGTTTAATTGAAAATATGAGCACACATATTTGTTCGGCGTGTGGGCATGCAGAAGCTATATTTGGCACCGAGGGTGGAGAGCGATTGGCAAGCACTTATGAGGTGCCTTTCTTGGGGCGTTTAGCCTTGGATGCCTCTATTCGTATCGATGCCGATCGGGGGATGCCCAGTGTGGTAGCCTGCCCAGAAGGGCCTGTTGCAGCTTCTTATCATACGATTGCGCGCAACTTAAGGGCAGTGGTGGCCCTGCGTCCTAAAGAAAAAACCGTTTTAAAGCCAGTTATTATCACTTAATCGCTGAAAAAAAAGGGGTAAGCAAAGCATGTCAATAAAATCCGATCAATGGATTCAAACCATGAGTAAAGAAAAAGGCATGATAGAGCCCTTTGTGGATCAGCAAGTTCGCTTTCGAGGCGAGGAGCGTATTATCTCCTATGGTACCTCTAGCTATGGTTATGATGTGCGTTGTGCCAATGTTTTTAAGATATTTACCAATATTAATTCGGTGATTGTCGATCCCAAAGCCTTTGATCAAAATAGTTTTGTGGATGTGCAGTCGGATATTTGTATTATTCCGCCTAATTCTTTTGCACTGGCTCATACGGTGGAATATTTTAAAATACCGCGTAATGTTCTTACGATTTGTGTAGGCAAATCGACCTATGCCAGATGCGGCATTATTGTGAATGTCACGCCGCTTGAGCCTGAATGGGAAGGGCATGTGACCTTAGAATTTTCCAATACCACGCCCTTACCAGCGAAGATTTATGCCTATGAGGGTGTGGCGCAGATGCTGTTTTTTGAGTCCGACGAGGTTTGTACGACCTCGTATAAGGATAGACAAGGGAAGTATCAGGGACAAAGAGGCGTTACTTTGCCACAGGCGTAGATTCAGCAGCTGAATAAGCAATCAGTGGTTTTTATGACCGTTTAAGGCTATAATGAACACCTAGGATTCGGGGGCGACCTGGATTCGACGTGGGTGATGAAACCATGGGTGCATGCCGAGTAGGTAGCTTAATCTCGTAAAACTTAGCTGCAGGCATATAATTGCCAACGACGAAAACTTCGCAATCGCTGCCTAAAAAGTAGCTGTTTGCCCTCTGCCTTCATGTGCTTGTGCATGGAATCACAGAGGTCATGTTCACAAGATGCTGCATTATCTTGTTCAAGGATAGTGCCTAAGACACATTGAACTCGTTCTCTACTTTGTTCGCCCAATCAGGGGGTAGGGAATTAAATGACTGATAAGGCTATGCATGTAGAAGCTTTTGGTAGAGTGCTTACGGACGCGGGTTCAATTCCCGCCGCCTCCACCATTACGAGTTTCAATAACTTCCTAAGATGTCTAAAAAGTCCTTTTAAAAAAGGCTTTTCTCGTTATAAACCTTCCAGCTAGTTCCCATGCAGATCCCTAAAATCCAGTTGATTTTGGGGGTATATTTAGGGGTATAATGGCCTTGATGGTTGGAGATACCCCCAATGCCACTAAACGAC
>CAZFXA010000012.1:0-38735 GCA_964522825.1 uncultured Legionella sp. | reverse complement strand
AGCGTCATAAGTTGATGGCAACCTTCTCTTTGATCCTCATATTAAAAACTCCAGATCATTTAAAGTTTTGGGGACCTTCTGGAAGCAAATGGACCAGGATAATGTCTTTGAGGCTATCTACAACAGTAGTGGCTTGTTTCTTGTTAATCCCTACCTGCTCTAACAGTGTTTTAATGCGTTCACTCCGATTAAAAGCTTTTTGAACCACGATAGGGCTTTTGTTCTGCAAAGCCACAGAGCCAGCCTCGGCAGACCAGGGCAGCGCTTCTGAATAGATGGCTTTGGCTGCTTTTTGAACGATGGTGTCTGTCATCTATCACTCTGTCTATCTTTAAAAAGAAAGAATTAGCTTAGCAAAGGCTACGATGCCTGCCAAGCTTTTATTCCCCATGCAAGCATTTAAGCACCCTCGCATCCTTCCTATGAATAACATCACATAAGCGCCCGCACACCATCACATAAACCATTTCTCAATCAGACTGAAGAAAAAAACAATCCTTCCCAAACTGAAGCGCAATCTTATCATAAATGATGGCACCCACCCTTGACTCATTAAGTAAGGACCACAACACTTCAAACTGTTCCAGATAAGCGTCAAATATACCCTGGTCTAAAAAAAAATCCAAACAATCGAGCACTTTCAGAGCATCCTTAGCTCTATTTTTATCCGGCCAGCGTTGATCCCCGTTCTGAAGATGATACTGAGCCCCCCTGTTTTTATGGTACTGAGACAGTGTTAAAGAGACCAGCGTGTGTATCTCCATAAGCCTATCTTTGTAGGCCTCATCTTTAAAATATTTTTCCTCTATCATGCTATTTTCCTCCGTGTTGATAAAATATTTACCATATTACACTAAAAACAAAGGTGTTTTTTTCGCGCTTTTCATAAAAAATGAACTTATTTATTCCAAATGAGCCCCTATTGGAATAGTATCGAAAATTCTAAGCGAGCCTGCCAAATATCGATATAAATCTTGCACCGGCGTTTGATGCCAATTAACAGCTGAACATTCAAAATAGACCGTGATCGTTGGTGCATAGTGTTGTGATATGGATTCTGCAAACTCAATTAAACCATGTCCTCTTAAATGGGACGAGGCTTTGAACCCGCTGATAACGCCCAATCCCATTTGGGCCATTTTGATCAGCGTTTCGCTCGAATAGGATCTCAGCACGCGTAGGTCCTTTTCGGATCGATGCCAATTCATAATCTCAAAGAGCTTTGGATCTTCGCTTTGCCAATACAAACAAGTATGCTTATTGAGATCACCTAAATGCTTAGGTAAAACATGGGCCTTGAGATAATCTGCACTGGCATAGAGTGCCAATCGATATTGCAATAAAGGTTTTTGGATCCAACCAACACGCGGATTTATCGTTAGACGCATGATGGATTCTGTTGCGCAATGAATGATCGGATCCCAATCAATAGAGGATTCAAAGGCTATCTTGATATCAGGGTGATGATGCTTACACTGCCTCAAAGGTTCAAATAGATATTCACAGAATATCCACTCAGGGATAGATAGACTGAGTGTATAGGGCTGAGGGGTCTCCAACCCTTGTAGGCAATGCTTTAAATCGAATAAGTCTTTGAAAAATGCCACACTAAATGCATAAATCTGATCCCCCTGTGGAGTTGGATCCAGTGATCGTCGCCCCCCTCTGAGCAGTAAAGAGACCTTCAGCTGCTTCTCCAAAGCTTGGACGGCCTTGGTCAATGAAGATTGACTTACATCTAAACACTCGGCAGCTTTTGAATAACTTTTGAAATGCACCACATAAGCAAAACAGCTTAAGTAATACCAAAAACGAGGCCCTAAGCCGGACATTAAAGATGCATCAAACATTATCCACCCCCTTGGTGGGTGTGGGCACCTGGGAGCCCCAGCATTTGCAATGGGCGATTAATCGTTGAAAGGATCCTGTGCTAGGCACAGCCTTACCATAAAATAATTCGGGAGGGATCTGTACCAAATGCTCTTCCAGGGGTTTTAAGCTCTTAGACACTCTGTGCGCATACTTGGTGGGTGCTTTAAGCGCTGCCTTTAAAGGATCCACACCGTAGGTGCCGATAACCGTGTGCTTCAGATCAACGCTATTCATCGCATGGAGTAAGTCATACATCTGCGCATGCCGCTCACTTAAAAAAGCATAGGTGTTGATTTGATCCTGAAGCAAACAAGCGTAATCACGCACAGAGAGCCTAAAGTGCACGGATGGACGACCCCCGAGATACCGAAGCAGTTCCTTAAGCCTGTGGGCTATGCAATCATTGGATCGAAGACCCGCGCTATAGTGATCCAGTATCGAGGCAGCTTTTTGATTAACACGCTGGCAATCTTGCAAACAGCCCTCTAGCCTCTGATAGTAACCCCGAAGGACTGCACAAGCCGATACTTGCATCAGTGGCCTCAGCGCCTTTATGATGCCTTGCATCCGTCGATAATCGCTGCCCATGAGCTCATGGGCTATACGGTAGGTCTTTAAAAACAGTCGTACATCTGATACGTTAATAACCGACATAGGTAGTTCCTCGCAATCGTTGCTTATGTCCACGTGGCGGGGGTGTTCAAGCACCCGTCGCCACACCTTTTTTAGTCCTTAATAATGGAAAAATAAGTTTTCACATGCGGATTTACGCATGGCTCAGTGCTTGCCTATTCAGGCTCTTATAGGCAGCCTTGGCGGAATCGCTGCCATAGGTTGCTCGGATTTGCTTCATAGACCACGCTGCACGATAACGGCGCTTTTTTTGGTGAGCAGGCCGAAAGTACCACGCCTTCTTTTTGAGTGCCCATAAAAAACCCGCTTGCTTGAGGGCTTCTTTGTGGGATCGGGTGTCCCCAGAGACCCAGATCCAGCAACCACACATTTCTACGTTGAGACCCAAGCTCATAAGGGTGTTCAGTGCTGTATTCAGTTTTTCGCCATAATCGCTAAACACCGATTCAGATACCGTGCCTTCAAAGTCTTTCAGTGTTTCGTAAGCTAGATTGACGAGTTTCATCATCTCTAAACCTGCGGGATTCCGATCAGGGTGATAGGTTTTAGCCGCTTGTCGATAGGCTTGTACAACGGCTGCCCGGGTAACCGTTGGGGTGTTGATCCCCAAAATGTTTAAAGCATCTTGTTGCGATAGTTTCATGGGTGCTCCTTTATCAAAGTTCATGGAATGATTAAAAGTTTGGTAACTTAAAATACGCACTGCCCTCTACCCTTAAAATCCTAAGTGATGCTTAGGGATTTCCTTCATTACTTGGGCAGCAAATCCATAAATAGGCACCGATATCGCAGCAAATATTTCATTGTAAGTTCGGTTAAAGGCTTTGGACTCTTCCCAAGGGTTTAACAAGCGCTTTTCTTTGAGGACTTCCCAGATCTGTATCCGAATGAAGTCTAAGAATCGCTGATCCCAATCAAGTCTAAAAGACTCCTTCGACCTTGGGACATCGCTCATGCTTAGCCCCCTGCCCCTATCCCTAAAATGCTCTTCATAGGCTTCTTGTACATAGTGCCTGCAAGTCCAGCTCAAGGCTTGAGATTCCTCAGAATGGGACTTAAGCAAACGTTTAAAAAAGGCTATCGATTCTTCGATGGCTCGTTCTTTTGCAATAAATGCTTGCTCACTCAAAGCAAGGGCAAGCTCGACCTGATGTTCATAATAATCATCGCAGTCATCATTGCCAGGTTCATCCTCTTCGTCGTGATCAAAGTCGCCGTTTTCTGGTTCTGCTTCACCCTCAGGGTAAAGGGCATCCACTAGCTCTGACGAGGATTCTGTGAGGAGATTGTCAACAAGGTTGTTTTCAGATAGGATCGTCGTTGGCATTAGCTTAACTCCGTAAAAGTTAGGTTTTTGCAAGTGGTGCCTGGGGTTTCGTAGACCTCATGCACCGCGTTATTTACCTTTTTACTATAGCGTTTTCCACCATGGAAGTCAAGATTTTTTGTATAAAAACAGCCTAAAAATAGATTTTTTTGCGTTTTTTTAAAAAATAAAAATGACCTAAATTTTTGTGTGATCGATACCGTATTGGATGAAGATAAACTTCTTAGACAAACCTTGGACATTCTGAAAAACTCTGGGTTTTCAGTCTTTCCCTGCCCCTGCGGTCCGACTGTTTTTGGGCTGCTGATTGAATGAAAAATAACTAGTAAGTTGATAGAGTTAGAGTAAATTAGGGACTGGCACACCGGACGCACTGCTGCCATTTTTTCATTTTTTACTATTTTTATAGTCTTTTTTGATTATGCATGCTGTTTTTTTCGCGACCGACAAAATGTGTACTAAAAAGGCTCGATATGAAAATTTCATACCTTGTATGTTCTTTTCATACAAGATGCCGTAATGTCTTTGTAAATCAATGGGTTAACAACACTTTTTATCGTATGCGAAACACATATTTTTTAATACTTTGTCATATTTTTGTCCCAAAACCGTTTCTTTGGTTTTTTGATCGTTGTACAATTGGATCGGTTCTTATGTTCATGTTGTTTTCGTAGGAGGTCCACATGCCCTTATTATCGGTAAAAATCTCGGAAGCACTGCAAAAAAGTTTGGCACGCAAGGCCAAAGAAATGGGGGGTGGTTTTAGTATCAGCGATGCCGTTCGGGTCTTGCTCCAGAATGCTCTAGAGCAGCCGGATGCTAAAGAAGAGAGAACGCTTCACAAGCAGTTGCTGCATTACTGCATTTCGACCTACTACATGGTGCAGACACATCTGCTTAGTGAGTTTGAAGAGGGCCAGGAGCTGAACGATGAGGCACATCAGAAGGCTAATGAGGTTCTAGAAGGGTTATTAAAAAAAAGACATAACACATAAATTAAGACAATGCTTAAAATTCCATTCGGAATAATTTAAGCTTTAGTTCCAACAGATAGATTTTTTTAGAATACGTGGAGGCATTGGTAAGTAGTTTGTGCAATCGAGACTTTACGGAAAAATTTGAATCAACCACCATATGCCCAGGCGGAGGTTTAACCCTGACTCTTTGGGAATTAATTTCAAGGTTGCATAAATATTCGGAACATGTGAAGATTTCAAAGATGGAGAGTTATTGGGTGCGGGTGGTTGGTTTTCTGTAAATTAGGGAGTAAATAATCTTGGATATTAATTGTACTTCGTTTGTTCATACCAGTAAGGGTGTAACTAAAAAATATAAGATGCCCGGAGAATCTGGGAAATTAATTAATGCCATAAAGACGATGGGGTCATATGTGGATTTTAATCTACAGTCTAAGGATTTTGATATTGTGAATGAAATAGTCTCACATGTTCAACACAGCAAAGGTACCGGTGATCGTGTACCCCACAGTCTAGAAGAAAATATAAAAAAGTCGGTTCATAACGTCAAGCAAATAAAAAAGGTGCAAGAACAACTTTTAGTACTGCCTTCTTTTGAGAAAAAAGAAAACATAAAGCAAGCCTGCGTTGGTTCATTAGCTCGGTATGAAAGTTGTCAATCAGAAAAAAAGGTTAAAAAACCACCCATACCTCAACAGAATCCTAGAAACACCACAACAGAGGAGTCAACTATTTCTCCCAGCCCCGATTCACGAATTACCAGGTCTGCTGCCGACCAAGATCAAACGAGTTATACAGCCAACCCTAGACCGCGCAGTTCAAGTGCTAAACGAGAAATGATTGCGAAAGATTTTTTTTTGTATCGCGGAGCTAAAAAGACAGATAAGATTGCAGAAATTGATGCGGATATTGATGATAGAAGTGCCCTTAACTTGCATGAGAGGCAATCTTTAGCTGAAAGATTGATTTTTATTAAGGCCACAAATATACATAGCATTAACGCGAGACCCTGGCCTAAGACCACTTATGTTGTAGGCAGTTTTGGGATGGTTGTTACTGACCGTCCGCATAAAAAAGATGGCACTCACAAAAGGAAATTTAAAACAATTCCCATTCAATCTGAGGACTTGGTAATTACGGGAGCAAGTGGCACAGGACATGCAGAGGAAGCACTTTATACGTTTTTATTGGAAAAGCCTCGAGTTCTGGCCTTGTTAGCGGCTTTTAAACAACGTTATGGTATCAGTGCTTTCGATCATAAGGTTTATGGAGTGGTGTTAGATCTCCATGGTACATATGACATGTGCTTATCTTGTGCAAAGAAAGGGTTGGATTTTCAAAATGCTTTTAGAGAACTACTCTTAGAGTGTTTTGAAGAAAATCATTTAAAAGCATTAACGTCTCATCCAAAACTATTACCTATCGTTGTTAGATATAGTTCCGATATTCAATACAACTATCCTGAAGAAACTGTAGATCAATATAGAGGTGTTTTATTTATGTATAAGGGTAAAGCTAAGCGAAAGCTCTCAAGTACCCCTAATGCATATGATGCGAATCGTGATATTAAACATTGTGACCCTAATTTATTGGTGCATGGGGAAAGTAATTGGCATGCTCTGTGGACAAGTCAGCAAAAACGGCAGCAGCATCTAGACAGAGATTTACCACTGGAGTCTTGGACAGCTTTTACCACATCTAACACCCATTCTCAGTTGGCAACTCTAGAGGCAAAGCACTTTAACTATACGAGATTAGGATTAGTAGAGACAGTTGCTCCTTCAGCTGACCCATCTGTGCAGGCTGTTCAAGAAGATCTTGCTGCTGTGAAAATAAATAAACCGTGATTAATCCCGTAATCACTGAAACAGTCAGAGTCTTGGCAATTTGGATGAGCCTTCGTCTTCTGTGTCAGCCCCGTCATGGGGTGGTGGAGAAGCCGAAGGTTGCGCAGACTCATGCACAACTTTTCTCGGTGGCTGCTCGGTAGAGGATGCATTACTACTGTCCGACGCCTTTCTTTCAGGCGCATTTCTTTTTTTAGAATCACTTTTAAAAAAATTCGCAGTGCTTGCGCCAACCAATTCTTCGTGGGTTAAAATTCTGAGAAGGATTTCTTCCTCAATATCCATATGGCTTTTTAGGCTAACTAAAATTATTCCTAATGTCGCCTGCATTGTATGTTCTTCTGGCGGAAAATTGCGTAATACTAAAAACACATCATCTCTTGATAAATGGGATAATACTAAAAAAATAATATTTTTGTCTTTGTTTTCTAAATCTAATTCTGCAAGCCTTTCCAAGGCTATTTTAGCTGGATTGTCTATAATAAGATCTATTATTGATTTAAACTTATTTTGTGGAGAAGACGGATTACTTTGCGAATCGCCCATAGTACCGAGATCGCTACCATCATGCTCCATAACGCCTTTATGGGTGTCTTTAGATGTATGTCCTCTCTGAGAAGTTATATCCAAAATATCTAAAAACAAGGGAGCAACTTGATTCAAATCTAAATCAGAATCAAAATCAATTACATCTAATCCAAGCAGCTCTAATGAGCTAATAGTCCCGCTTTGTTCTTCGCCTGCGGGATCTATTACTCTATATTGCAAAGAATGACTTGCAGTGTCTTTTTCAAAATATATCATTCTGGTCTCTAACTGTATCCCAACTTCCATCAAACGTGCAGAATACCCATTGTGTTTTAAAACACTTTTTACACGCTGGTCGGTTTTAGTTAAAACAGTATCCAAAAGACCACCTCTTGAATAAGAAGGCTGCTGCCAGGCTGTATCAATATCATGATGCCCTCTGGTGGTAAACAAATGTTCAGATGATTGATTATTCGCTTCATCTAAAAAAACATGACATCTTAAACAACAAAGCTTTCCAATACCAATATAATGATTTTTCTTTGGGTGGATTATGTCTGCTGTTTGCTGCGCGGCCGATTTTTCTTTACGAAGTAAAGATGCCACAATTTGAGATTCAGCGTGAACATTTTTCTTTTTTTCGTCTCTTAGGATAACAGGATCTTTTTTGAAAGCATTAAAAAAATCTTCAGGTATTTTTCTATCACTTTTTTTCTGAGGCCTTACATAGCCTGCTGCAACAATACTCTTTACGATATCACTTTCCCATGGAAGAAATTTACGCGCATTCCCAGTTACCTCCTCAAAAAGTTTTTCTAAACTACCATCTGAGGTTTCGATTTCTTGCAAAGCAACAGAATTTCCAGAACCAACAGCAGCCAATTTAAACTTTCCATCACTGCATTTTATAATCGCTGGCACATCAGCAGGAAGTAAATTTATTGAATCACCCTTCGTTTCCAATATTAAATACAGCTTACATCCTCTAAGTTCTTTTTCTAGTTTTACAAAAGAACTATAAAGATTTAACCATGTTGAACATGCGGCTGCTTTTGTTCCTCCTTGTTGATACGCATTTTTTAAGGTTTCTTGCGATTTTTGAGAGCTTGCATTCATGATTGCGTAGATTAACTCATCTGATTCGGTTACCCCTAACGCTTTATAGTAAGCTGTCGCATCCGATAAGAATTTTGCTTTTTTGCAGATTTCTGTAAAAAAATCCACTCGAACACTCTCATCTGGCACTTTTCCAGTAAGAGCAATATCTTTAAAGTAATTGAAAAGCTTTGAAATCCTATCTTCTTGTACTGTAGTAGTTTTGCCCTGACCTTTTGATCCTTCATGTAAATCATTAGATGCTATAACAATTTTTTCATCTTCGTTGACATACAGTGCAATACAAGTACTCTCACTGAAAACCTCTAGCAACTCTGCAAGAGAATCTAATCGCCTTTCTGGCGGATCTATACTTTCGAAATTATCTATTCTTTCTTGTTTCACAATAAATCTCCAACAACTTTAATGATATTTTATTTTGGCTTTTTTAATAAAAGCTGCTGTGATTGGTATTCAGAAACCGCTTGACGAAAGCTTTTTTTCACAATTTCTGAAAAAGCACTTTCAAAATGAGTACTTTCTACATAGCTTGATATGCCCTCGAAATCTACTTCTAATAACAACTTAAATTTCTCAATATCTTTCCCGAGCATCTCGAGATTCATCTCTCCTTTTTTTTCCAAAAAGGTGTGCCCTGCTAAAAAGGAATTTAGAATGGAATAATTTTTTTGACGAAACACTTCTTTTAATACATCTATTGATACATTCTCGCGAATAAAGCGCAACGCATCGATATCACTCCAAAGAACGGCATGAATTAAAAGGGAAGCACCTTCTTGACGAAAAAAATCTTCCATTGCTTTTGAATTCAGGTGATAATCAGAAGACAACACACGTACCAGTTCCTCATGATTCTTTTTTCTGATTAATTCGAGCCATTTGTTTAGTATAATTTTATTTTTAGGATCTGGTTTTATTTGTTTTTTAGAATGCTTCAATGAAAAAGAAGTATTTTTTTTTGTTCTTTGGCTATCAACTTGACTATCCATTTCTGAAGCAAACCTTACCTGCTTTTTAATGATAGGTTCACCGATATCTTTTAGTGAAAGGGTCTCCCGATCTAGTTGAGGCAAGTGACCAACATTTTCAAAATTTTGAAAGTCGCCGAGCACATGCAACCTTTTCCTTAATTCTTCTGACACTTCACTGGTTGGTTCTGACATGGCACACCTCATCTTTTAATCTCCATGTCGTCATTATAGTGATTTTAGCTTTAGCAGTCACGTGTATATAAACATCCGTTTAAGTGTTTAATGGATTCATTGCTTTCCGTGTTCTTAAAGCAGCCGATGTACAAGTTTGACAAAATAAAGCCAATCAACTTAATCCTGGGTGGCTCCTTGGCCTCAATGCACCTAAACAATCCAGAGATGCCTTGAGCTAAATAATTAAATCTTTGCTTTGAAGCTCCATTGTTTGAACCTGTGTATTCGTTTGCATGCCATCCAGACACTCCGGCAACCGTACTATAACTCGGCCCCGATTCAGGCTCTCCATACTCCTAATTTCTATTTTTTTATCGAGTATTTGCTTCACTGATGCTACCCCACCCTGCTTTAATAAATCGTTAAAATCGACTTTATCCATACCTGCGATCGCAGATGGCATAGCCATAAAAACCCGTGACACCTTGCTAAGATGATGGCCAACAGCTTCAATAACCGAGTTATAACTATTGGCATGAACCCCATCATGGTCGGCACAAATGACAACCTTTTCAACGCCTGGTTTAATGGCAATATTTTTAAGCCTCTCTACCGAGAGGGTTGCCATCACCGTTTGATGGGGCATAGCCTGTGCAACGGATAAGGCTGTTTCAATGCCTTCAGCCACCCATACCGTGGTCGGATCAATCCCCTCTTGAACCACGACTGCTGATTGACCCAAAACCCCTAAACTGATTTTTGGGTTCGCTTTTTGGGGTTGGCCATGATCATCTTGATAAAAGCCTTCGTACTTGCTCCCATCTCGATTTAAAAATATACGTGTTAAGCCTGTTAATCTATTTTCTTTATCCCAAAGAGGCGCTACTAAAGCAGGTCGCCATTCCTGGGTTTGAAAATGCTTGATGGACTTTACAAATCTAAAATCTTCGGGTAAATCGCCTTGAATGCCCCGATGCTCCCGTAAATATTTTTCAGCTAGAGTGCCTGCAATAGGCACCCCTTTTTGGTATAAGGCTCTGGCTTTTTCGATTCTTTGGAGATCTGAATGCCCATCTTGTTGTGGGCTTGGGCTCTGCATCTTACTCTTTCGAGGCTGTGTGGATGCCTCACTATTGTCTAAGCTTAGGGATTTTCCTAATTCTTTTAAGGCAGTTTTCCAGTCTACATTATGGGCATGGCTATAGAGCGAGATTAAATCCCGCCCCCCTTCCCCACTGCTCCACTGTCTCCAGCGCCCTGCCTCTTCCCCTTTGATGGTCACGCTTAAAGTGCCTTTCCAACGTGCATCGCGACCCACCACTTTGGAAGGAAGCCCTAACCATTGGCTGGCATAATGCAGCGGATCGGCTTTTAAGCTTTGCACCAGAGCTTCACAATCAATAAAGTGACGGCGAGACGATCGGTTGCCTGTGATGTCTTTTTTATAGGAGCCCTGGGATCTTGATTTTGAACCTGAGTGCTTGGGTTTAAGCGCTATTCGAACCTTGTCTGCCTGTTGCTCTTTGGGTGCATGATACCATTGGATGGCTTTGGTCAGACGCTGAACCCCTTGTTTTAAAGTAGGCCAACGCGCATCCAGGTAACTTAAAGCTGAGCGTTTGGGTTCGGCATGTGCTTCCAGCGTCTTTTGAAAATCAAAGATGTTTGAAACAACCATCCACAAATAATCCCCACGGGTCACTTGAACAATAAAACCCTTTTGGGAGGTGGTGAGCGGCAAGCTCTTTTTAGAGCGCATTTTAATAGGTGGAAAATAATCCCATTTTCTCTGTGCATCACAGGATTCTTGATAACGATGCCCTTTCCGATCGACAAGGGTCAGTTGCGAGTGATCCTTGGCAACCACACGTACCACCTTTGAAAAGCGCCGTGGTTCAGAAGTCTCTTCATCTTCCTTGGTTTTGGGGAGTATCAGAGTGTCCCCAAGCTTTAGCTGCGATTCCAGACGTGGTACCGCTTGAGGCCCTTCGCCATAAGCAATCACAAAAGGTACATCCCGACTTTGGGCTTGGTACACGGTTAAGGCATAGCCATAGTCTAAATGTTGGGAAGCCGCTTCATGAAGATTGAGGGTCACGACCGTACCATTCACCAGACGCAGACTTAAATGTTCGCCTTGTGTATCCACGACCGTGGCTTTATCACCATTAAAAATACCTTTGGCAGGCTGGTTACGTTTAAAAACAATGCAATCATTGACGGAAAGCTCACGCTTACCCACACCGTAAATCTCAATGGAGCTCGGCTTATCCAAATCTTTAGGCGACCAATAAAGGATTCTCTCAAGCCCAGTCTTTTCGTAGGTTTTCAGAGTGAGACGATGATGTTTCTCATCAATCTCAGCCACCTCCCAGTAATCCCCTGCTTGAATCCCCAAACGCGGGTTGTGGCTGTTAAAGCGAATCACCTCACCCACCCCAAAGCCGCGGATATGTCCTTTTTCGATTTCACGTCGGTTAGTAGGTAATAATACAGGGGTTTGTAGGCGAGCACCCAGCTTGCCCGCTGCTTTTAAGTGTTCTCGGATTTGGCAATTGACCCAAAACCTGTCTTTATTCAAAGGCGTAATAACCAACGGAGGTTCCTTGCCCGTATGGATAAAATCCATATAGAGCTCAACAATACGCTCAAGGGCCTCTTCTTTGACAGGTATTTCTTCGATTCTGTCTTTAAGGGCTTCTAAGCTTCCTCGCATATCCCCGGCATAGGCTTTCTTCATGACCTCAAAAGCAGTTTCGGATTTCAAGCGCACATTTTCTTTCATCACCGCATGCGAAACCCCATAGCCCAACACAGCCTCAAGCGCTACGCCTGCCCCAAAAGAGCCTTGTTGTTTGATATCGCCCGTTAAATCCAATTGCACACCCAATTGTGTGACTATTTTCTGCAATTGAAATAAATCACGCGTCGAGGCCATGGAAGCCTCATCTAAAATAATCAGCTTATGTTTGCCAAAATCTTTTTGGGCCTTTTCGGGAGCACGTGCTAATAAACCCGGAACCTCGGTTAAAAATTGGGTGGTGGTCATAGAAGCCATGCCGGAAACTTGCTCCGCCTGATTTTTAGCATTCCCCGTGTTGGCTAAGACCAAAGGTTCAAAGCCCAAGGCCAGACATTCCTTTCGAAGGGCTTTAAGGGCCGTTGTTTTACCAACCCCTGCAATCCCTTGCACAGCCGTGACCCTATCTGTGCTGCTGAGTAGCAGAATGATAGCCTCTCTTTGGCCTTGGGTGAGTTTGGGGTTGGCTTCTAGGCGACGAATGGCATCGATCCTGGATAACAAAGGGGTACACTGCCCCTGACCTTGCTTCATCGTATGAATACAGAGTTTTTCTAAAAGGACCGTATGGCGCGTCGCTATCAGAAGCTCACCTTGTTCTTCCGCCACTTGCATTAGCCAACCCTTTTCAAGTGCCAGCTTAAAGGCATTTTCAATCATAGAAAGTCCCACTTTTCCTTGGCCTAATTCCAGGGCTTCTTTCTGAACCGCTCGTAGATTGAACACTGCGTCTCGCTCGGCATGATACAAACAGACCCAATCCACCAGCTCACAAGCCACACGAAAATCCGGTTTATACGGTCCGTCTAAGGGCTGTTCTTTGGTGAGATTCTGGGGTAAAAATTCAGGGTTAAGTTCCCTCACTTTCAGATATTCGCCTTGCAGCCCAGAAAAAAGTAATTGGGTGGTGGTACCTTGATGCAAAGCTAAAGCTTCATGGCGTTGATAGGGCACCTCTTGTTGAGCTTGTACCACCTTCGAAGCACCGCCTTGTTCGACCACTTGCCTGAGTTTTGCCACATTGTCACAAACAATCTGTACACCCGCTTTATGGGCTTGGCCCTGCACAAACCATTGATCCAGATCTTGAATCGTGTCTGCCTCTATTTTTTGAGACCTCAAGAGCACTACCGAAGGCTGAGGCTTTTCACAATCAACATGCTTTAATAAGGCTGCATAGCCATAATCCCAATGGCTATTCTGAAGGCTGCGAGCATCCATCTTCAAAGTGCTGCCATTGGCCAAGCGAACCTTCACGGTATGGGTACGCTCATCCACCTTCATGACCCGTGCTTGTTGATGGGTGACGCGATCGAGGGATGCAGCCTGTGGATGCCGTAGGGTACGCGTCCACGCAATCACGTCCCCTACACAGAGCGTACGCACGCTTGCTTTAAACACTTCCATTTTCTTTAAATCAACCCCCGTATCCTTGGGAGACCAGCCGGAAGCATCATGGCCCTCAAACAATACCAGCCCACGTTCTAAATCGACCGACTGGACCGTTTGATAGTCTGCCTGCATCTGTCGACCTTGTTTGCGTAGGGAAAACCGCAGCACGTCCCCTGGTTGATAAGAAGCAAGTTGGCTTTTCTGAGCCTTACTCAATCCCAAGGGCTCTAAGATGCGCAAGGCTAAGGTGTGGCCTTTGAGACGATCGCTGGCTATTAAAGCCCCCCGCACCGCCTCATTCACCGCTAGACGTTCATAATGACCCAAGGTTAGCACCAGCGGATGCTTGTATTGCAGACTGCGCTCAGCGGCAAGCGCAATGCCTTCTTTATGACCTTCGATAGCTACAATCGCATTCACACGTTCTAAACGATCAAAACGGGTTAAAATTCTTTCCTGAGCTTTAAGGGATTGTTCGTGATGCTGTGGGCAGCTTAAGCTGATGGTGTGTATGCCTTGTTCTTTTAAAGTCTCTATCAGTGGCAAGTGGCTAGGACTGGTCTGGGTTAGGACAATACGTGCATGGAGGGTTTTTGCATAATCTTGTAAGCGCTGCATTTGGCTTAAAGCTATCTTCGAGGTTATCACCCAAGCTTCGGATGCCTTTTTGGATAAAACGCGATGCGCCCATTGTTCCAAACGCCCTGGGTTTGGATTTTGTGCGGCTATTTTTGCTTCACAACCCATTAAGAAGCCTTCAATCGTCAAAACACGCTCTGTGCCTAGTGCTCTCTTTAAAGGATCAACTTGAGATAGACGCTCGGTTAAAAAACAAGGGTACAATTTCTGATCTTGGCAAGCACTATTAAAAGCCTTTAAAGTCTCTCTTAAGACAACTTTAGACTGCGCCTCAACCAATACCTGTTGATGGGTGTTTGTCAGTAAAAATTTTAAAGCCGCCCCTGGGCTTCGTGCCTGCACCCCTTTAAGACGTACCACAAAATCGGCCACCCATGTGGAGCTGATAATAGGTTCAATGGTGTTTTTAGAGCCTTTCAAGGAGGCAATGATGGTTTGCTCCTGAACCTTGGTCTGTGCACCGCTTAAAAGCCCTTCTCCCAAATACAGAAGGCGTTGGTCCTCTTGCCGATCTTCAATGGCTTTTAAGCAATCACTGTCTGAAAGTTCTAACAGGCAAAATTGACGAGCTGTGTTTATCAAAGCCTTGATCCCAAAGGTGGGGTTTCGCTCAGCGCAATGTTGAATGGCCAACTCTACGGCCTGATCGACAAGGAGGGCTAGGTCGGGCAGTGCAACAGGACCTCGGATTGAAGCTTCTTGCACGACAGCATTCAAGGTATCGAAAGAGAAAGCGGTTTTGTGTGATTCGTGTAGCCAACGCGCCTGACGTGTCTCAAGCTCCGTCGCCACTTTAGCCTCACGGGTCTCAAAGTTCGCTATTTTAGAAGCCAATCCACCGGATAGTTGATGCTCCTCCAGCCAAGTTTTGATCTCAGCCCTGCGTTTTGAGAAATGCTGGATCATGCCCTCAGGCACCCCTTTAATTTCAAACAACCCTCCCTGCTTGAATACCAGCTCATAGCCTAAAGCCATCAAGTTTTTGGCCAGTGCACTGCGATAGGCTAAGCCCAGCAGTAATTTATCCCGATAAACCTCATCAAAATAAAGGGTGCGCCATTCCCCATTCATCCTTTGCACAATGTTCATGATCACGCAATGATGATGCAGTTGCGGATCGCCAGCCCGCGAATCGTATTCCTCAAAAAGGGCCATAATAAGATTGTCCACCTTCTCAGGACGCGTAATCCCATTCGTTTTATCACGCACCCCCGCATAGTCTCGTTCTATTTTAAGCAGGACTTCTTGAACCGCTGCGCGATGGGCTTCTAACACTTCTTTGTTACCGGCCGCCAAAGCCAAGAGTGACACCGATTTGGGCGCTGAGAAAGTTAGATCATAGCCCGGTCGATGATGCTCACCTTTCTGTACCTGAATCATCACCACCCCATTGGGTAGATGACCCTTCAAGAGCTTTTCAAATACGATGGGATTGACCATACCCTCTAAGTCTAAAAGAGCGGAACCCTTGCCTAACCAAAGGCTATTCTCTAAATTAGATCCCGTATAATAATCGCCTTGGGAATAATATTTACTAGCATCAGAGGCAGATTTTAAAGTATAAATACTAAGCATAATCATCCCCTAGTTCGACTTGTGTAACCTTGGCCTGGTCCTTCTTCCTCAGAGCCTTTTTCTTGGATTTTTGTTCAGAGCCCTGTGGAGATTCTGAAAACACTGGCCTTTGTTCGACAGATTTTTGTATAGCAGAGGCTGAACGCGATTTTTTTTGGGGTTTTGACTCAAAGATTAATAGTTCTTTGAGATTGCGCTCCACTAAAGCAGGGACTTCGCTTTCTCTTTTCTTGGGTGCAAACTGTAATTGGGTCACAGGCCAATAACCCGGCAAGCGTAGAAAAGCCTGTAGATCGTTGAGCTCTAAAAACTCGGCTTCTTTAACCACAGGCTCTCGGCGGCGATCTTGCTGAATCGAAACCCCATCACGCATTTCATGCGCCCCATAGGAATAGCCTTCTTTCTTTTCTAAGATTTCCAAGCCACCCATCACTTTGGACATCCACAAAGCAGAATCAGGACATTTAGTACGATAGAAAATATTGGTATTAAAGAGCGCTGTTAGGGTCTCGGCTTCATCCCGACCATATATAGAACGTAATTGATGTACATCTTGAATGGCCGCCACAAAACAAGCACCGTATTTGCGACCCCGCGCTAAGGTATTCATAAAGCTGGGCAGTCGATGCAGACTGGGTAACTCGTCTAGAATAAACCACAGCCGACGACTGTCTGAAGGGCTTAAGCTTAAAATTGATTTGGCGGCCACATCTAACCAGAGCGAAATCAAGGGTTTTAAAGCCTCAATCTTTTGTGCATCCGAAGCTATAAATAACCAACTGTCTTGCTTTTCATCATTGATCCAACGGCCAATCGAAAATAAAGATTCCTTGGATACATCGTTTAAGTACATCAGCGCTTTGCAGTAGGTGGAGAGCGTTGCTTTAATGGATAAGGCCGTTTTTTCATTTTTATCAGAGACCAAACTCTCAGCCACTGAATGTGCGAGCAAACTAGAAAGACTGCCTAAGTTTTCAGAAAAAAGGGGCTCTAATAAATTTTTCATCTTTTTTTTATTATCAATCTGTAAGCGTTGTGCCGCACAGGAAAAAATAGTGCGTGCTGAATGGATCCAAAAAGGATCGGTGCCTGCCAAATGCAAGGGCATTAAGGAGCTTGCCATCGCTTCAAAATCAGAGGCTTTATCCCCTTCTTGCCAGATATTCCAGGGCGGACAACGATTATCCAAGGGATTTAAGATAATATCCTGTCCCTCACGATAATAATGAGGAATAAAAACACCCTCAATATCATAAACAATGGCCCGTTGTTTCTTGGCACGGATCTGATCCATGAGTTCTTGTAAACAGACGGTTTTACCCGTCCCTGTGGTACCTGCCAATAGGATATGTTGCACTTCGGTATCCTTTAATAAAGGCACTCCAGCGACTTTAAAGTCTGAAGCTTTTTCTTGCTGGGTTAATAATTTGCTTAAGACTTTGGGCTTCACCCGCACTTGGCCTGTAATCTCCTTGCTGGCTCGTTGCTTTTTTCCACGGTAGTAAAACCAAGATCCCACACCGATGAGTGATAAAAGAGCACCCATCATTGCTTGATAAAAAGCTCTATGTAGAGCTGCTAGGCAGTTTTTGAAACTGTTTAAGGTTTGTGGGTGATCCATCAGCGAGGCAGCCGATACCTGTACCCAGTCTCCATCGATATCTAGAAGGGTATGGATACTCGCACTGCCTCGAAAAAGCCATGTACAGGTGGCTTGCACCGTTTCTATGATGAGGTAGCGATCGTAGGGTTCGGTTTCTAGGTAAAAACAAAGGACTAACAAGCCCATAAAAATCATCAGGCAAAATAAGATATTGAAACGTGTGGCCTGACCAAACATGCGAATAGAGTGCATGGTTAATTGACCACCACTGGTAAAATCTTTGATGGCTGAGGTGCTGTTTGTATTCATGCGGGGCCCTCCAGTAAGGGTCGATCATTGACAAAGCACCTAATCTCGAATATCTCTATCACTAAAGGCATGCATTTTATGTTGGTTGCATATCTTTTTATTCTATCACTTGCCTGAAATGGAGGTGGCGCTATGCGCAGGTTCAAAGATAAGTTCAAGGATTTTCGGGTCAAGCCCACAACCTTTGCACAGGCAGGCAAGCTCTTTATAGGCCCCAAGCTATTGCTGAGTGCTATCATGGCCCTATCAGCATGCTGGTACATTGAATCAAAAGATTTATTATTAGCCATTGCCATGCTCACTTACCCCACAGTAGGACTGACGATTGATGTTTTTTTATACGGATTTAGGAAACAAATTTGGCCGAATCCACCTGATGCAGTGTTGATTCCAAGACGTTGGAAAATAACCCCTCTGGAATTGCAGGAATATGCACAATGTCTACCCAAAGTCCGTTTTATGCGCATGTGGGTTGCTGCAATCGCAACGCCTTTTTTTTCTGAAGCATTAAGCTTTAAAAAACTATCTGTTACGTTTGGCTGTGCTTTTTTCTTACTGGCTTTATTCGATAGCTGTTGGCTAAAATGCTTGAAGCTCCAAGCACCGAAACTGGCAAAAAGGCAATACAAGAAAGGCTCAAGACCGAGTCGTTGGATAGATGATGAATATGAAAGAATGAATGCATTTAGACAAACAGATCCCACAATTCCCGGCACAGTTGCTTGGCTATCAAAACAACATGTAGACTCTATGGGAACATCATCAGAGAGTTGGATAAGCGATAGATCACATCTGCCTATCCCTACAAATCCCACGCATTTTAACTCTGATACTTGGCCATCCAATTGAAAAAGAAATCCTAAATAAGTGCTCATTATTTTTTTTCTCCTTGCGTATCGCCTCTCACTAAATCAACGATATGCGTACCCACATCGACCACATGTCTAAATTCTTGCTTCACCGCTTGTACTACTAGGCTTTTTCTGGATTCTCGATGATGTTTATAGGCCTTATCAGCATGTTCTTGCTCAATCTCTTTTTGTTGGGCTGCTATTTTCTCTTTCATAGCCGCTTCTTTAGCTGAAAACCGGTTTTCTAGTCCTTGATCATCAGTCACCGGACCTAAGCCTTGTGCTTTTCCCTTGTCTTTTAATGCCTGCATTTTTTGAAGGGCATCATCTTTATCGACGGGAACAATCACATGCCTCGATTCATGCTTATAAGTCTCTTGCGCACGAACCTCGGGATTATCCGCAATCTCGGAGGGTTTCTGGGGTAACAATCCTTCTTCTTCTAAAAATCGTTGGGCATAAAGCATCGCCAATTTGGGATCGTTGGCAATCATATTAGCAACACCCTTCTGCCTTAAAGGTCCACCAGGGACATTATCAGCGGGTTGCTTAGCCAGCCAATTTTTAAATTGATGGTTATAGTTGGTATTAATGCTGGCGGCTGAGTTTTGTAGATAAGCAGCTTGTTTAAGGTAATCCTCGGACTCCCTAAAGCTTTTGGTGGCCTCTTCTCTAGAACTATTGGCTTCCTCCCAGGATTGATGGATATTTTCAACTATTTTCTTGCTCTCATCATCGGTTCTACCAAAGGATTTATTTTGTATATCCTGTTCTGAGAGACGCAAAGCTTCTTGAAAATCTTTGCTTTCTACGGTTTTTTGAGCTTTTGAATAAATCGTGGTTTTATCACCACTGCCACCCAAATTAATCGATGCACCAGCCTCTGCCCCTACGGCCTTCACAACCTCCGGACCTTTTACAGCCACAGAGGCTAAGATTTGAGAGGCCCTATGCACACTTAAATTATTATTTTTTGCAAAATCTTTAACAATCTGTCCCATCTTATTGATACCTTGGCTATGATCAATAGAAGTTCCTGAACTTGTTTGTTTTGAAGAGTGTGCTGTTTTACCCAAATGATTCGATAAATCAACACTTTGCCTTAAGGCCTTGGCCATGCTTTTGACATAGGAAGCTGATTTTATCAGTGCATTTTGATAAGATTTTCCAGACTGTTCCGTTTTCTGAGCGCTTAAGGTTTCGGCTACGTTGAGTGTAATAGGTAAATTAGAGGTGCGAATGTTCATGATTTGCTGACCATCGGCTGTGGTGAGAATATCAGTCTGACCATCAGCTTGATGAAAAGATCCAGATTGATAGCTGGCAGCGTGGCTATGGCTTAGCATCGAGGTATTGGCGATTTGCCGATTGCCGCTACTGATATTGCCAAAGCTATAATTGCCTGTGAGTGCATCACCCGCTGCTTGTCCTGCGGCACTTTGGGTAACCTGGCTTAAATGAGAGGCCATTTGCACAAAAGTGCCGACCCCTTTCACCAGGGCAATACATAAAAAAGGAATGCTTATGGCTAAATAGCCTGCCATGGCTGCGATATCAGCATTGACATTGACTAACCCTACGGAATTCGCAATGGTAATCCCCGCTTCATTCGAAAGCGATAAGGCTGCTAGGGATTTAGTACGCGCCGCCATGGTCATGATGTAATTGAGCACAGCGTATAAGGGAGCCCACATTTGTAACCAGAGCAAAGTTTGGAGCCAAGAACTTAAAAATCGATAACCGAATGGCAAAAGTGCCAGAGGTATCACAAATAAAAAGGAAGCATAGGCTATGGCTTCTAAGACTACCTTCATAGTAGGCAAAGTTTCAGCCGCCATCGCGCCCAAGGTTTCATAAGTAGCCCTTTGCTGTAAATAGGCACGTCGCACCGCAAAATTAGGGGCATTGCCTAAACTGGTTGATTTTTGCTCAATCCCATCCACCACCGCATAAATCATCATCTGTTGTTGTAAGATGTCTTGTGCCCCTTGACTCATGTTTGTCAGAGTGCTGTACGCGATGGGCAGATAACGCAACAATTCATCATGTGGATTAAGCAGGCTATTTTTGCCAAAGAGCTTCTTGCCAAAAAGGGTTGCAGCGCGTTTTTTTTCGGGCTCCCATTGCTGATTGAATAAAACAATCCCATCCGCACACGTAATAATTTTAGGTCGGGGCCGTGGCTCGGTGCCTTGTCTTAAGTCCCGCCATAAAAAGGACCGTACCGGGGAAGCATTGGTTGAGACCAGCTCCCAAATATTGTCACTATGTCTTAAATCTTCCAGGGTGTATTTTCTGCCAAGCAACATATCATAGGCCACACATTGGCCTACAAATTGATGCATATTTTGGGCTAGTTCTTCATTGGTGATCCGAAAGTTTTTAGCTTGTTGTAAAAGATGGGAGGCAAATAAGGCTCCACTTTTCTGGTATTTTAAATCATCCGGCAAAACAAAGATCTTCTCCACTTGCTCGGTCAGATGAAAGCCTATTTTGCTGATGGTCCCTGCCAGCATAGCCAGACCGTAGGGCACACGATCGACTTTTCGCGCAGGCTTAGTCAGGGGATCGATAATCCATACGGTGGCTTGAGGCACAAAGAGCAATTGCATAATGACCGTCATAGGGATAATCCAATGGGTGATCGCCCGCATGTAATCCCCATAGATGGCATACAAGGCCGCCCATAAGCCCCCAATAATCAAGGTAATACGAACGAGTGGCACATAGAGGCTTCCCGACTGCGAATTAAGACAGCTTGCCAGGGCATCAAAGACCCCTTTTAAGATTTCTCCATTCCCAAAAGTATGAATGGCATAGTCCATCGTTAAGGCTTCCTTAGGGCTTTAATACCAGTTGTTCTCATTGGCCACATTGCCCAGCATCACATGCAACTGTTTTTCAACCAATTGTGTGGCTTCCACAAAGGACAAAACGGTATCCATTTGCTGGAATGCATTGCCCCGACGCGCAATAATGCGTTCACGGGCTTTGCTTAGCGCTTCCATAAAGGGTCCCGTACTGGTGTCATCCACTTGTACGGCTTTGAGTTGTTCTACATTGTCCTGCACAATATCAATCACTTCTAAAACGTATTTGTACAACACATCAAGGGCGATTAACTCCGAATAATCCTGCGCATTTAAAGGAGAAGCCCCCTCTCGATAGGCCGTCATCACATTCAGCATTTTATAAACCGGTAAACGGGTAGAATTTAAAAAGGCTTTCTGATGATCCTGGATGGTTTCATCTTTATAAATAGCCTCCACCAAGTCATCTAAGGTTTTATTGACTTTACTAAGAAGGGACTTGCTTTCTGGGATGACGGCATCTCTCAATTCGGGATTAAGGCATTTCTCAGAATCACAGTGATAAAGGGGAGTGTTGCCACCCATCAAAAGCCCTGTTAGGACATCCTCTCTATCCGCATGACCGGGTAAAGGTTTGCGTTCATAACTTTCTCCATTCTTTTTAGAAATAATCGAACCTACCAAAGTCATAAAAAGTTGGGCTAAAGATTTATCTTTGCTTAAAAAAGCGTTTTTTTTAAGCGCCTCCCAGCTTAGGTTAAATTCTCCGACCAACATATCTTTATAACGCGGATCGGAATCTTTTTTAGCAAAAGCCTTATCTCGATCTGCCTTAACGCCACAGCCCTGTCGTGCGGCCGACCAATCCGAAAAAACGCTTAAATTAGTTCCCATAGCCTGGCACAGATGTTTAGAAGACTGATCGGACCTAGGCCACACACCTCCCAAAAACGTGGCAGAAGCCTCACAGCTATTCATATTAAAAGCATTGATCTGGGTGGCTATGGCATTGAGTTCATTCATCAGGTTATAAATGGTAGGACTTACAATCTCCATACCCAATAAAAAAGCATAACTAAAATTATTGCTGCTAATAGTGCTTAAGAAATTCATTAGCTCATCTTTTTTAATATGCGAGGCCCCCCCCACCCAGGCATCAATACCCCCGCACCCTGCCCTATAACCTGGTAATTGCACCGTTGCAGGCTGAATCGTTTTGATAGGACTGCGAGCCATCAGGCTGCCACCGGTATAATAACCGGCCGCTTGATCTTGATAAGAACCAGGACTATTGATGTTGTTTGGCATCCCTCGTCGATCAAAAAATTCTTTGAGATGATCTTCAATGGAAGCCCCTACCTTGGTGCAAGAAAGGCTTAAAGCCATTATCACGAAAAAGGTTTTGATCTTCATGAGGCATTCCCCTTATTAGGTGCTTTGACCAGCACCATCACCCGATCTTCGATTTCATCCAGCGCTGTTAAGCCATACGCCAAGGGCAAGCGATGGCCCGTTTTAGGATTGATGGCAAAAAGAGCCGGAAAAAATTCCACCTTCCACTCTGCAATCAACCCCTGATCAGGTAGAGCATTGGGGAACTCAGCCAAGGTCCCGCCCTCTGCACTAATGGCTAATACAGACCAACCATGCTCTTCTGAAAACTGCTTAACAACCGGTGCAAATTGATGGCAATAAGCACAGTGCTCACTAAAGAAGAAAAAAAGTCCATAGTCTTGGCTTAAACTTTGGATGGTCGTCTTGGTAGCCGCTTTTTGTTGATCCAGATACAAATGTCGCCCTTGATGGTTCACGGGGAAAACCAGGCTATGATCCAGACTAGGCGTTTGGTAGACCACCTGCATCCAGGTTTTGGCGAAAGTTTGAGAGCGTTGCACCAAATCTTTTTGCATAAGCTGATAAGCTTTGAGGTTTTGTGGGCTGGGATAGACCCAAGCCCTGTGTAAGCGCTGTTCCAATTCTTTGCGATAGGCGGCAAGGATACCACTAGGACTCGAAGGCGTTTTTTTCTGAGATGCCGTTTCCTCTCTGGTTTCAGGCTCTTCTTGAGGCTCTATAAAAGGATCTTGATACCAGTGCCAGCCTTGGGTGTTTTCCCCAAAAAAGGCTGCCTCTGCTACAGACATCAGCATCAGACTACTCAGTCCTAAAAGCCTAGAAATCTTTTTGATCTGCATTAAGTTTTCCTGATTGAGAACCAACTGTTTTGTCTTTCAACCCCTGTTCGATGGTGCTTAAATTATTTCGCATTTGTTCCTGGGTCTTTTGCTGTAGAGCTTGCGTATCTGTTTTATGATATTTTTGCATCACATCTTCAAAAATCTCGGAGAAATTAATGTTCGATAAATCTATTCCAGAGAACTGTTCCACGCTAAGGCCCTGACAGTGCGGATGTCTGGCACTCCCCCAGTCCATACCTATCTGAGGTCGACCTTGTTCGTGTACAAGACGGGCCAAACGGGTTCCAAAGCAACAAAAGGTGCTTGTTTTAGTCGAACACTTCCCTAATAATCCTTTCTTAGAACAGAAAGTTCCTGTGGGATGACACAGATTTTTAGCCCGCATTTCTGATAAAATGTTTTCTTCTGGTTTGCACCCTGCCAATCCCAAAGAGATTCCCCATCCCTTCAGCTTTTTACAACAGTCTTTAAAGTTAAGGCAATTGCGAGAACACTGTTTATGTTGTCCCTTGAAGATTTCAAAATGACCTTTTTTATCGTGAATATCGTCCTCTACTTCTTTTAAGACATTCAAACGCGCCATCACCTCCAACAGTTCGTTGTTGGCTTGATAAGAATGATCATGACAGTCCCCCGTCAGACAAAAAGCACCCAGGGGAGGCGATTTGGATTGAGCGGCTGATAGTTTGCCTGAAGGACATTGATAGCGTTGTTCAAAAATCCAGCATTTTCCTTGTCTTTGTTCCTTACAACGCGATCCCGTCTGATAGCAACGCTGTGCCCTTAAGGGGCTGCATTCATCCTTGATCATTTGGCAATCATAAATTTGGCTGTATTGCCAAGCATCCTTGGTGATGGCATAACCTTCAATATTTTTAGTAGAAGCACCCTCGCTTAAGGTCCGCTCGCCATAGTGGCATAAGCCTTGTTCCACCATATCTTCAAAGGGCCCGCAATTAGATCGCCACTCATCAATTTCTTCACCCTCATAGGTCCGATGGAATAAGCTAATATTGACCTTGGCTTCTGAGACATGTATAGATACTGAATCTTGAGAGATACTTACATTGCTTTCTGGGTTTAGTTGATACCCCTCAATATGCGAACAATCCACATTCAATCTTGCCTGGGTTTTAGCATCGATGCCTGTAAATGTTGGACAAAATGCTTCTTTAAAGGCCTTGATGTCTTTGGGCAGCTTTAGGATATAACCGTTTTGACGCGTGCCAGTTGTAGCAGCTTTACTATGACGATACCATTTTCTTTTTTTGCCAGGAATGCTATACGACTCCATATGCGGGGTAAATACTACATGATCGACCCACAAGATGCTTGTCTTAAGGGGAACTTGTGGCATCACATATCTGTTTTCAATACATTCATAACGAATAGCCTCTCCACCTTCTTCACAGATCTTTTCAAGAGGACCTTCCGCTTGAGCCGCTTCTGCTTCACTCGGTATATTCAGCATCGCTTCAGGGGCTTGGGCATCGGCGGTTTGAAAAAGTGGGTGCGTCTTCGGATCAATCACAATACGGGGACGGATGCCTGCGCTTTCGATGACCTGCTTGCCCGCCTCATTCCTCGTTAGCGATGAGCGCGTAGCCTCTTCAAAATTCCCACCTTTATCTAAGTTTGTTTCGGGCGGAGTCTCTGTTTTAAAACCTGGCACTTGTGTGGGCTTCGCCTCAGACAGCACCTTTTGCACCTGCTTTTGTTCCGATTCTGCAAAAGAACGACCTTCTTCATAACTGGATTGCATCGAGGCCAGAGCGGAAAAAGCCATCCCTAAAATAACAACCCCGAGCCTACGCATCAGATGTCCTCCTTAAAACGTTGGAGCGCATAGGCCAAAGAAAGGTTGCCACTGATACTGTGATGTTCAGAACCATGGGTTCTTACAAAAGTCGGCACTGATTGAATGGCATATTGCTTGAACAGCATCGGATCAATTTGTACCCCAATCCCTAATGTTTTAAGGGCCTCGGCCGTTTGCTTAAAGCTATGGTCTTTGAGCCCTCTGAGCACCAACACAGCACCCTGTTGCTCGGCCTCTTGGTACAAGGCTTTGAGGGAGGCTTCAGGCATGCTTAACGATATAAAAATAAAGGTTTGCTCAAGCATTTCAGGCTCAGAGGGTTTAGCGACCCCACAAAGGGATATCGCTATCAATGCACTCAAAAAAAGCCTTATAACATACAGCAATTGCGTTTCCTAAAGATTAAATAACCAAAATCTTCACCCTGGTAGGGAAATTCTCTGCCGCTACCCCAGATCACATCTGAACGCCCTAAGGGTTGGCAGCCTTGGGTATAAGGAATGGGATAAACCATCTGTGTTTTATATTGGCTTTTACGAATGACGGGCATGGGGTATTTACCACAGAGCGCCTTAGAACCGCTGGTGCCCCATAACAAGAATTCTCGGTGTAATTTGGCGATCATGCGTTGGGTGAGTAGCAGGCTTGCCTGAACCCCACCCACATGCGCACTCACATTGCCCGAGAAGGGATATAAACTACCCTGACAACCCCCACACCAAAATAAACCATCCATCGGAAAATGCGTGGTCGCTGCCACACAATCAGCGGCACAGGCGGCTTGTGCGATGGGATTGCCAAAGAGAACCGCTTCGGGATTGAGGATAAAAGCAGTTTCATCATCATTCCATAAAGGATCGAGCTCGGTTAAATAGAGTAAATCAACCTCCCCTTGCTCTAAACAAGAAAAATTGATCAAGAGTTTTAGCCAATAAATGACTGGATAGACATACCAATGGACCTGATAGAAGCTGTGCTTGAGCGAGCGATCACTGCCACCGCCTAAGGTGGATGCACTGCCAACCCCTTGCAGATTATGGCCGCCTCTTGCCAGCTGGATCCCCCCCATATTCACCAGACAGTAGGGCGTGCGAGTCACATCCACCAAACGGGTCGGTTCCCAAAAAGAGACTGGAATACCCGGCACAGGTCCAGGGAGTGGTGGTCTGAGGCAAGAACAGACTAATTGACGGGGATTCGGGGTATCTTCTAAGCCTTTCACCACCTTCATACCACCCAGGGTTATAGGAAAGATGCAGCTCCAACAAATATCCGTGATGGGATTGACCCATTTCCCTTGGCAACGCGCTTCGGCTGCTAGGCTAGCCATGCCCATCAATAATCCGATCATTGTTTGTATGATTAAAAATCTTTTATTCATAGGGTTCATGATTGAGCCTCTAATAAGACTTCTTCGATACTTAAATGCTTGGCCGTTTGGAACACTTGTGCAGGAACTTGCCGAATGCCAAACTTTTTGATGAATTTGCCACCCTGATCGAAGTAAAAAACTTTTGAATATTGTTCGGTTAAAGCAAAGGGAGAGCCTTTGACTAAAATAATTTTGCTGGAATCTTGCTTGAGCGCCCATTGGAGCTGTGCCTTATCATCCCCATCGATTAAGAGCCATTTCTTTGAAAAAGCATGGGTGTCTAAGGGATTAATGATGGTTCCGGCTTTGGCAAAAATACGGTTTTTATGATCCTTCAGATCCGTAGGCACTCTGATAGAGGGATCATAAGCAAAGATCCGGGGTGTCTGGGTTCGTATCAAGCCTGCTACCGCTTGCGGTCTTTGAATGCCTGCCAGCATTTTTTCTTGAACGCTGGCCTGATGCGAGGCCAAGGTGCCATCTTCTTCTAAAGTTTTAAGCTTGGCCTGAATAGAGGCTAATAAGTCTTCTTCGATGATCTCAAAGGTATGACCCACGGTGCCCAGATGTTTGGCCTGCGCATTCAAGCTCAGCGCCAAAAGACCTAAGAGCAGCATGCCCTTATTCATGATCCCACCCCAGCGGGATCACCCACCCTTCTAGGCTGGCATAGGGGACTAATCCTAATTCCTGATAACGCGAGTCAAAGCCTCGAGGATGTGCTGAATACAAAAACACATGGCCTTCAGGGATCATCTGAGGCTCCATAGGCGTTAACAAAGATCCGTTTGAAGCCCATCGATAGGGGATCCCTACCCGTTTATGATTAACCCATACCTCACCTCGATCATTGACACTAATGACATCACCCTCAAGGCCGATGATTTGCTTAATGATTTTGCCCTGATACCAAGGGCTATACACCAGGGTGTAATCCTGCTTTTTGGGTTTGATCTTTGGAAGATGGATAAAATAGTGCTGGGGTAGAGAATCGGTTTCACTGACCAAGAAATAGACCTGCCGGTTTAACAAAGCAACCCCAAGGATAACCAGCATAAAATAGGCCAGCGCTTTAAGGATTTCTCTACCCTGAACCATTCTTTTCAAACGCTTAATCAGCATAGGCATCATCCTCTGCTTTCAGCCAGGTCATCACAGACTCCGTATAATCGGGTAGCTCAGTACCCCACACCGCACCTTGGGCCAACAAGGTTATTTTGTGCGTTGATGCAAAGTGCTCCACACGCTTTTTTAAGTGCATGGCTATTTCGTGAAGCTTCTCAGGCGGCAGCTGATTTTTGGGATACTTTGCCACAACTTTTTGGGCCTCTATACTGACTAAAGCATGGGCATCCACCACACCGAAATTTTTTTGAGGGGGTTGTTGCCATACAAATACCAGGGTACAAAGCTGTAAACCTGCTAAAAAACCAATGACTATCCTATTAAAAATACGCTTGTTCATCATGACTCCTTTTTTTGTGCTAATACCTGTTCAAGGGCCTCGGAGAGATCAAGGCCCTGCTCCGTTAAATGTTTAACTTGGGCATAATCCTGTGCGTGGGTGGAATAGAGTAGTTCTGAATAGGGATCTAAGAGCAAGCGGCCAATGGCATAACCACTGCTACCATAAATCATAACTTCGGCATACTGGCCCTGTTTGGTTTTAACCGATTTGAGTTGGGATTCCATCAGGGGCGTGAGCGAAATGCGCCCTAATTTTCTTAATTGCTCGATAGACTCTGGTTTTTGGGAAAGCAAACACATCCAATCCGAATTATCAAAGGCCGCTTGGGCCGCCGGACTGCTAAAGAGATCGTTGACCGATTGAGTGCCCACCACCAAAGAACCATAATATTTGCGAAGCCGTCTGGCCAAGGTCTCGATAAATAAACCACTTTGGCTGCCCCTTAATAGATCCCAAGCTTCATCAAAAAAAATCTGAAAAGGTGTTTGTCGATTACCTAGGAACATACGATTGGTAATGTTGATAATCATCATCTGCACAATGACCGCTTGCAGATCTTTGCGTTCTTTCAGTTCTTCAAGCTCCACCACAATGAGAGGATTCTCTAAATTGACGGTGGCAGGCCCCTCAAAAAAACGTCCATAGACTCCTTTTTCGGTATAAGGAAAAAGCATCGTACCTAAATCCTGGGCTTTTTTATCGGGGTGCTTGATTAAATAATCGGCGATATGGCTAATGCTGGAATGTTCTTCAAAGGCTTGCCAGGTTTCAAGCAAAGCTTGCTCTAAAAGGGCTGCTTCCATATCATCCAACCCTTGGGTCGGCGCAGCCATTAAGATCAAAATGGATTTGAGCATCGCCAAGGCATCTTGGGTCACATCCCAATCCCCGCGTGGAATGCTTGTAAAAGGATTTACACACAGCGGCGTTTTGGCTTTAAACTCAATAAATTGTCCTTCCAATAAAAAACAGGTTTTCTCAAAACTGCGGCCCACATCGAAGACAAAAACTTTGCCACCCAACCCTAAAGTGCTCGTCATCTGTTCTTGCATAAAAACAGATTTGCCCGAACCAGAGCGGCCGATAACGATCATATTGTAATTGCCAGCCTTGTTGTTAAAGGGGGACCAACCCATGATTTGGCCTTGCCTGCCCGCTAAAATCATGCCTGTGCTCGAATTACCCTGCCATTCGCCTTGGAGTGGTAATAAATTAGCGGCTTCCGTCGACAGTGTGGTTCGTAGTTTTTTATGCTGTAAGAGACACTGAACCCGATCATAACCCCACATCATGGGCAAGCTACTCAAAAAAATGGGCAAGTGAAAAAATTGATTAGGCACAAGCCGCCATTCTTTGGAACGATAGAGATTGAGTAAGATCTGTTCGGCCGTCACCAATAGGTCTTCTTTTGCCAACAGAATGACATTGAATTGGGTCTGAACAATGCGCTCCCCGCGGCCTATTTGTTCTCTAACAAAGCGTAATTCTTCGGCTTCTCGTTGGATAGCAGGTAGATATTTACCAATGGGTGACTCGGCTTGTCGCTCCACATAGGTGGCTTTACTTAAGAGCTTGGCTCTAGGGCCACTTTGCTTCGGAAGATGGATCCCATAATGCAACATAAAAGGACAGGGAATTTGGGCTACATCGCGATCCTCATCCCCAATCAACTGCCCCATGGCGTGTAAGGACCATACCAGCGGTGCCTCTATGACCTGATAGCTGCGAATTTTAATAGCCCCTTCCTGAAGGGATAAAGCATTTTGCTCCACTACCAGATGATGATCTGGATCGCCTATTTGCGAACAGAGCCTTTGATGAGGATCCCAGCGTTTGATCGGATACTGCGTGCTTTCAGGATTAAGATTGAGGATACTACCTAGGGTATTAATGAGTTGGGTGGCATCCCAGACTAAAACGGGCAATCCTAACATCTCGAGACTCGTTCGGACCTGATTTTTTAATTGGTTGATCTGCTCTAAGACCGCAGGATTGGTGCTGGCCTTACTTTGAGAAAAGCTTAAGAAACATCTAAATTGTCGCAAACAATAAGGCGGATAAGGAGACTCAAAAGCAAAGCGCTTTAAATGGACGGCTCTTTTGTGGGCCAAAGTCTGCATCAAAGGATTCGTGCGTGCCGCCTCCCACTGATCAAAAAAGGGACCGATATGCGGATCCGCAAAGAGCATGACTTGCATACTGCTTTCTTCGGGCAATAGATGCTGAAAGAGCCCACTGATCTCTTTTTGCATTTCTTCAGAAGATCCCACCAAAGGTGGGGTTTCTAAAACAAAACCAATGCTGTCTTCGTTAAAAAACAATTCGGTTTTAGGATCATAGCTCTCATAGGGAAATAAATCGCGTAGCGGATAAAATTGGGCCAGCTTTTGGTAAAAGTCTTGAGTATAGGAAGGCGGTGACTCAAAGGCCCTATCGCCTACACGATGAACAATCGCTTCTCCTAATTGTGCTAAGCGCTTGAACATTTAGAAGCCCTCTTGCACCTGCCAAAACCCGGGTTTTAGCACCGTATGAATCACAGAGGCCTCATGAAACTGTCCTTGTTCATCTTGAAAAGGTGCTACCCAGACTCTTAAATGCGCCTCTTTGACACGCTCAATGATCATGCCTTCTGTACTGAAGTCATCAGCGCTTAAGAAAGCAGAGGACATATCCTTGGGATCCTTTGCAGGCTTTGGCTTGTCCTTTTTGGTAGGATTCAGGGTTCCACGATTGACCATCTCGTTCACCTCGCTAATGGAATGACAACCCACCCCTTTCCCTGCGGGACAATCAAAGCTTTCTTTGGGTATCGAGCAGGCACTTAAAGCCATCAAGCCACTGATGAAAAAAACTTTAAGATAATGATTCATTGCTGTTCTCCTTCTGAGGTGGGTAACCATGATTGAAAAGGCTTTGTTTCCTCGACCTGTTGAACCTGTTGAAAACGGGTTTGATCGTGACTTTTACTTAAGGTTTTACGAAGCGCACTGTCCGAGAAATCAAAATCTTCGTTAAAGACAACATCGACCTTGCGACCTGCGGCCACTTGAATCACCGGTTGCATTTGTTCAGCCCGTTTAATGTAGAAATCTGCATATTTACTTAGAGCACCGCCCATGCCTGTGCCTGCACTTTGTTTAAAGAGGTCCATACCTGTCATGGTATTTTGTTGGCTAAAACCCATCGTAGGTGAAAACAACAAGGGACTTTTGTTTTGACCTAAAAAATTGCCAAAGCTGCTAAAAAAACCACCCACCATCGCATTGCGCATCGAGGCTCCGGCTTTATCCACCACCACACCTCGAATCCCCACTCGACCATCTTCACCTGCTACATAGCCCTGTACAGCCATGCTCATCACTTCCCCTGTTTTACGCTCCACACAACTCAGCTTCTCTAGGCGCATAAAAACGCGTTCAGAAGAAATATCCCCATAAGAAGCCACTGAGACATGGCAACCTTCTAAATCGGATTGAAAGCGTCTGGGTAAGGTGCCAGGATGGATGAGTCGTAAAAGCACAGGCCTCGGATCACTCGAAGCTTGAATGGCGGTGCTCGCATCCACCCCACTGATTAAGACCGCTTCGGCAAAAGCCCCTGAGGGAATAGTATTGTCGGTGCTTTTCAAAACGCGAGCTTGGGGGTTTTGCTTAAGACTTAAGGTAATTTTCTTCAATAATTGACTTTTAAAAAAGGGTTTTTCGAAGCCTTTTTTCAGAGACGTTGCATTGTCAGGCTGAGAGGGCCCCATAGCAGCGTCTATAGGCACAGAGAGGACTGGGTTGTCCAGCGTCTGCGCGATGGCCTCTTTCACCGCACCAGCAGGGGTTAAGGGTATAGTAGCGGCTTCACTAGGCATAGCGCGTGTATTGAGTTGGATCAACTTTTCCACACTTTGATCGAGAGCATCCAAGCGTTTGAGATTAATATCCATCCTGGCACTCAAATCATGCACCCAAACCTCTTGAGGATTGACACGACTGGCCCCTGTGGTTAAGGATTTCTTAGGCGTTTTTTGCTGAGCCTGTAGGCGGTTCTTGGGTTGCAAGAACACAGTACATACCCCCAGCAGTGCCATACTGAGACCGCCAATAATGGTCCACAAAAGCCAATATTGTCTTTGCCTAATCTGACTTAACATTTAAGGATTTCCTACGCTATAAAGAAGAATTTGTTCACCGGGTGCTAGAAGCCTTTTTTCTAGACTCAAGGCCCTGTCCCCAGGCTGATAAAAATCTTGTTCTGCACAGGCTTGGATTAAAGTGCTGGTATTTTTAAGAGTCCACACTTGCACCCTTAAAGGTCCAGCCTCATAGCTTTTCTGAGGCTGAAGCTTAAAGCCTTCTCTTTTTCTCTGCTGTAAATGCCCCTTGTCTTGTGATTCGGGTAATGTTCCAAGGACTGCTTGCTTGAGGGCTTGGATCCAAGGCTCCGCAGGACTTTGGGTACGCGAAAAACCCCCTAATAGGTTCTCTGGGGTGGATGATAGCTGGGTAGCCAAGGGTTTGATTGATTTTAAAATCACAGTGCTGGCCTCGGTTTGTGTAGGGATAAGGCTTAAATCTTGGGTGATCCCATTTTCGGTAATGAGGGTGAGGGCTAAAGGCTTATCCCCATTCTCAGGCGTAACCTTGATAAAAATCTGACCGGATTGCTCATCGGTTTGTGTGATAAAGGTGCCCTCGTCCCCGAAAATATTCACAATGCGATCATTGACAACCGACACCCGATTCATGGCCTCTAATCCAATGTTCGCTTCGAGTCGCTGATTCTCAGAGAAGGTTAAAACTTGGGTCTTAGCCCAAACGCCATCTGATAACATCACTGCCATAAAACCCAAGTGCAGGCTTTGTCTGAAAAACTTATTCATCGGTATTTTCCCCCTGTGATTGAATCAGTTCAAAGGATTCTAAAAATAAGCGGCCTTTGCGTTTGGCAAAGACCACCTGATAAGTCTCTTGTTGCTGCGCAATTTTGCGGGCACCTACATAAGCACTTAGCGTTCCCGTGAGTTCTACCACCCTGTCTTTGGGGAGCTCTACTGTTTGAGGACTAAAATGAAGGCTTAATTGCTGTTTCTTTAAACGCTTCTCATCACTGAGGATCTTAGTCTTGAAAACCCCATAGGCTTCGGGTAAGACGTACCGCAAAATGACTTCGCCTTGGGGTAAAATGCTGGAAGCAGAGACATCCAGTAATAGGTGCGAGAAGAACAGGGCCATTTCTTCTAAATAGCTGTTCGAAAAACGATCCCCTTCCACCCAATAAGATTGCTGCAATTCAGGCGGGCTGATAATGATTTTTTCATTCTTAAAAAATAAGAGTATGGTTTGTAACAAGACAACCACCAATAAAGCAGCGGACAGTCCCACAAAGAGTTTTCCCTGTGCGGCCAGATGCCCGAGTCGTTTTTGATAAAAAGAAAATTGCATAGCTAACCTAAATACTCTCGAATAAAAGAAGGAGGCAGTGTTTTCAAGCGGCGATCAGTGGGTAAGAACCAATACTTCACCGCCTGAAAGTTCCCCTTCGCAAAATGACGCCGATAGTGTTTAGCGCCCCACACATACAGCAGGCTTGTTAAGGCACCCAGCATCACCTGATTCAGCATTAAACCTGTAAACAAAGGCACTACCCACATCAAGAGTTCTGGCACCGTCCAAAACAAGATCTTTAAGGGCGTGTCCACCGTGTTTAAAATCACATGTTGCTGCATCGACATAGGCTGCTCCTTAAATCAGTGCCCCAGCTGCACCATCACCTAGATAGAGATCGTACAAATGGATCCCCATCGAAAGACCCGCCCCAATTCCAAAGGGAGCCAAACTCCCTTTAAAGGCTGAAAGTACAATCCCTGTAGCCGCGGCGGCGATTTTAACCACTATCATCCAGCCCCCAAAGATTTGAGATTTCAATTGCCGAATCGGCTCTTGTAATCCTTCTACCGTGACGGCCCAGGTCGGATCGAGCGATAAGAGAGCTACTAAAGCGACCGCCATCAATAATCCTATTTTTAGGGTGTCCGCCTGATGCTCTACTTTTGTTTTTAAACGCATAACGATTCTCCTTTTTTCAGTCGTTCAATAAAAAAACAATCCTCGCCCCATTTTTCAGCCATCCGCTTTTTAAGGAGGCGATCGAGATTCACCTGTTTTAGGATTGAAAATAATGCCAGATAATGCTTTTCGTACAATAATGAGGCCTCCTCCAAATCCATGATGAGCCAATCTAATTTTCCCACCAGCGCCAAGGCTTGTTTTAAAAGCCTTTTTCGATTGTTAGAAATGCCTTGAATGCGTAATTCACCCGCAACGGTAATATAAATCAGGCTATGGACGGATAAGGCTTTTTCGCTCCACTCATACTTCATCATGGTTGTCTCCTGTGGGCTCTCGTTGAGCTTTGGATACGGCTTGGATTAAATCCTGGATGGATTGGGGACCTTGGACTAACAAGGGATTTCCACCCCCTGTCGCTATGACGATTTGGGCTTTTTTGGCATCTCCCACCAATACTGGTACCGAAAAGGGATAACCCTCTTTGGTATTATCTCGTTCGACCATGCCACACAAATAGGGTGGATGACGGCGTGGGGGTTTGTTGACAAAACCTTGATAACGCTTTTGAAATTCTAAACTTGAAAAAGGTAGCTCTTTCAGCGTCATCTCACAGAGCTTGATCCATCCGCCCATGTCCTCTATCGCCGCATGAATCAGCGCATCGTCAAAGGCTAGGCTTTGATAACGCCCAATCCGCCCGATGGCCCGCTCTACCAAGCTCCACGCTTGCAGGGCACGGGTCTCAGCCGATCCTTCGAGGAATCGGATAATGTCTGCCGGTTTGGGAAAAAACTGACCCCCATCAGGGTTTTGTATGTGTGCCTTAAAGGCTTTACGGATGTCCGAGAGCTCAAAATCCTTCAACAGATGCCAGTAGATGTTCACAAAAGGCTCTGTGCAGGCTTTGCCATAGAGCTCGGCCATCAAGGCCATCATCTGGCTAAAAGCAGCGCTGTCAGTGGGCTTCATACACACCCTCCTCTAGCACATTGCTATCGGCCCAGCGTTTGAAAACATCTGCATTGTTGCGACTAAGGCGATCAGCGGCACTGAGCGGTCGTGGTGGGTTCTGAGCATTACTCAAAAAGCGATCGATTTGCTCGGCATCTCGCAAGATGATGTGCAAGCCATCGTAACGCTGGCCTCGGTCGTTATCGCCTTGGTTATGCGGGGTCAGACTGCATCCCCTGATGGCCTCACAAAGCTGTTTCACGGAATACCCAAGCTTCAGCGCTTTGCGGATTAACGCTTGACGTTTAGGATCCAACACGGCCTGGGGATGATCCATCGCCTGCTGCCAGTGCTCGAAGACCATTTGGATGTTGCTTTGTCCGAGCCCCAGCGGTCGCGTTGACGCGACAAAGGATCCCTTCCCTTCCCTTTCCTCTTCCTTTCCCTTCCTTTCCCTTCCACACGTGCATGCACGTGCAGCGTCAAACACATCGCTGGGATCTTTTATGCAGGCTTCACACACTGAGGCCGGAGCTGTGATGATTTCAGGGTTTTGATCGGATTTTTGGGGTGAGATCAGGGTAGCCTCTGCTAAGGCGGGTAATTCGCTCTCCGGTTCACGCTGATTACAATACTGATGTTTTAACCAAGATGGAATGCAACCGTAGCATTCCCCTGCATGTTCATACTGCTGGATAAACCCATAATCGCGCAAAGCTTTGAGTACTGCTGATAGGTCGATGTCATCATAAGGCAGCAGCTCGAGTTTTAGACGGCGGGCTTGCCATCGAAAACGTCCCTCTCGATCGCAACAGGTCAGTAAAGCAATAAAAGCTAAACGCAAGGGCAAGCCAGAAGCTTGCTCGGCTTCAAATAAAGCTTCGTGTTTAAAAAGATCGGGTTTGATAGTACGAATTCTAGGGATCATGGTATTGTTACTCCTGCTAGTAGGCCTGATTGAATCCAGGCACGTTGTTCGGCATGTGTTTGCTTTGAAAGTTTGGCAGCTTCAGTAATCGTTATTTGTTTACGATTCATGGCATGAATGAGTTCTGGGATCCCATAGAAGCAAACGTGCTTCGCATTGTGGTAAGTGCTTTTGCAACCAAACGCTAAGATTTCCGCAATTCTGATGTCTTTTCTGCCACACACCTCGTCCACTGGTGGACGAGGTGTGTAACTTTTATCTGATTTTTTTTGAGCACGTGATCTTTTCAAAGGACGACTGGGATCTAAATCATTGCGCTCACCGGAATGATTACCACGCCATTTTTCAATCCATACCCCCATCCATACTTTCTCTTCGATCAAAAAATCAAAATGAAAGTCTGCATAGGTTTTAACTTTTGACCATAAGGCTTCTAAATCGACAATGATTACTTTTACTGTTTCGCAATGATTGATTTTATGTGCTTCTAGCTGATAAAACCCTGAAATCAAAGCTTGATCGGTGGCTATAATGATAGGACGTTCAGAAGGTATGACACGCGCATGCAAATCGACATTCACAAGGATATTCTTGGCTTCTATGTCGATGAAGGGATTTCGTAGCCACGCCCCTCTTTCATTAATGTAGTCATTAGCTTTTTTGTCAAAAGGGCATAAACGCCAGAAATCTATCTTTGTTACTTTCTCTATGAGCAACCCAAAAGACAGAGGTATTTTTATATCTTCATTTAACCATTTGCTAATACGCGAAGGATCTTCTATCCCTATTTTTTTAGCAAGTGCGGCAATTCCACCCGTAATACCGATGGCTTGCAATAAACTGCGATGCTGCATGGCCTTTTTACCTTGATCATCGAACGACATCCTGTTGCTCCTGCTCCGAGCTTATTCGATAGTGCTATCGACTTTTTTCTCAGAAATTCTTACCAATCATTACGATGATGGTAACCAAAAAACCCAGGAATTATTTCCTGGGTTTTTGTATTAAATTGAGGGCAGTTCGATGAATGAAATGGGAAAAATTAAAAATGTTTATTCGCAGAGAAATAAAAATTAAAAATAATTATGTGAAACTAAAACAAAGAATACAGATCGATCATGAACCGACATTATTCAGAAAGAAGATCAAAACGCTGGACAGCATACTCAGGGGAATAGAATTAGTTTGCAAAATTACAAACAACAATAAACGAGGACTGCATGCATTGAGGCTTAGTGTATGAGCACCACTCCTAAAATTTTACCCAGACTCATTCGCTTGCGAGATGCACCTACCTATCTGGGGATGGATAAAAATCGCTTTAATCGAGAACTAAAACCGACCATGACCATTATTCGGATTGGAAGACGGGGCATTGCGTTTGATCGGCTTGATTTAGACGCTTGGGTAGAGGAGACTAAGCACCGTATCGGCCGTCCGACAGTAAACCACTCTAGGAGTAGTGAACTATGGGACGCAAACAAATCTCAGGTCTTGTCAAACGTGGCAAGGTCTGGTACTTGCAAAGGAGACTCTTTGGACATCGCCTTCGAGAAAGCACTGGCACTGAGTTACTCAGCGAGGCGCAGAACTATCTCGCACGACGAACCGAAGAGTTAAGACAAGTTACTATTTATGGTGTAAGGCCTAAACGAAAGTTTAAGGAAGCTGCTACTCGGTACTTGCTTAAAAAGCAAGATAAAGCGAGCATTGCGGATGATGCCGATCATCTAAAAATAGTTCGTAAGTTTATCGGTGAGTTAACGTTGGAAAAAGTGCATCAGGGAACATTAGAACCTTTCATCGAAGATAGACAATCGGTGGGCCGTAAAACAAAGACCATCAATAATGCTTTGGAGGTCGTTCGGCACATCTTGAAACTAGCTGCCAGTGAATGGATAGACGAGAATGGTTTAACATGGTTGCATACTGCACCCAAAATTAAACTGTTACCCGTTCATGATGCACGTGATCCCTATCCGCTTTCTTGGGATGAACAGATTGTATTATTTAATCAATTGCCCTTGCATTTAAGGCAAATGGCAATGTTTAAAGTCAATACAGGCTGCCGTGAACAAGAAGTCTGTCAATTACGATGGGAATGGGAAGTCCAAGTACCGGAATTAAATACCAGTGTGTTTATTATTCCAAGCCACATTATGCGGCAAGGTAAACGTAAGCAGCTGGTAAAAAATGGTACTGATCGTTTAGTTGTACTCAACAACAGTGCTAATGCTGTTATTGAACAACAACGTGGTCTTCATCCAACCCATGTGTTTTCTTATAAGGGCAAGCCCATTGCTAAAATGAATAACTCTGCTTGGCAAAGAGCGAGAAAGACTGTTAGCTTGCCTTGTGTAAGAGTCCATGATCTTAAACACACTTTCGGCCGGCGCTTACGGGCCGCCAGAGTCTGTTTTGAAGATCGACAGGATCTCTTGGGACATAAGTCTGAACGTTTAACCACCCATTACTCAAGCGCAGAATTGCACAACCTGATTGAGTCGGCCAAC
>CAZFXA010000011.1:12521-39160 GCA_964522825.1 uncultured Legionella sp. | reverse complement strand
AAAATAATTATACGAATGCACCCACCACGCCGGTTTATGGGGTAGCTGTGACGGCTAGCGCAACGCCTACGCAACAAAATTATAATCTAGCGCTTTCGACGAACAGTAAGCTGCTCTTTTTTAATACGGGCTCTAGTAATTGTAATAACCCTAGCATTGGCCAAAGTTTGAACAGCGGGGCGACCTGTGAACGAAATTGTGCCGGTGAAGTACGAGTCAAAGCCTATGGTTATTATAACCCTAATAGCTGTACGTGGGTGTATGGGGATTGGGTGAGTGGAGCTAACCAAAGCACGCTGACACTGAATAGCAATGGATCAGGGGGTACCGTAGCACTCAGTTGTGGTCCTTGTGGAACGATAGCCGTGCCGGTGGGTGCCTGTGCTTCAGGTCAATACGATAGTTGTGCGGGTAGTTGTGTGATCCTCAAGTGTCCGGCCGGTCAAATCTTGAGTGGTGGTGCTTGTATGAATTGTGCCGCGGGCACTTATTCTGCAGCAGGAGCGAATAGGTGTGCACCCTGTGCTGCAGGAAGTTACTCGATTGCAGGAGCCAGTAGTTGTAGCATGTGTAATGCTGGGACTTATTCTACAGGGGGGGCCAGTAGTTGTACAAGTTGTTCGGCTGGTTATTTTTCAGGGGCAAATGCTACAAGTTGTGCCCCCTGTGGGCCGGGTACCTATTCAAACCGGGTGGGTGCTAGTGGCTGTAGTGCCTGCCCTTCAAATACTTACGCTTTAGGCTTCTCAAAGACTAGCTGTACAGCTTGCCCCAATAAGTATACTTCACCACAAGGTTCTATGTGTTGTCAGCAAAAAATGCAGTTGAGCTCGGGTGCTTATACTACTATTTATCAGCCATGGTCTTATGTATCAGAGGGTATTTGCCAGTGTGCTGCAGGATTTTTATGTAATCCAGGAACGCCGAACATATTTCTAGATCCGACAACGCAAGGGCCTGCGTGTCCTGCAGGTACCTATTCAGCTGCAAACGACTGGATGGGATGTTCGATGTGTCCTCTGGGGACTTATTCAGGGGTAGGCGCTGCGGGGTGTACAGCCTGTTCAGCGGGTACCTATGCATCGAATACCAGGTCTGCGAGTTGCACGCCTTGTCCAGCTGGCACTTCTTCAGTAGCTGGTGCAAGCAGTTGTCAATAGGTTATGTTTGCTGAGAGATTTGTCGCTTGTTAGTGAATTTTGAATATTCTAGCACATTATTTTACGCATCATGGGAGCAGAAAAAGCCAGCCAACATTCTTTGGTGCATCGCACGTTGAAATAAGCTAAGATAAGCCGCTTATGCAATATATCCGCAATTTTTCCATTATCGCTCATATTGATCACGGCAAATCCACGCTGGCCGATCGCTTTATTCAGCATTGTGGGGGCTTAAGCGCTCGGGAGATGTCCAACCAAGTTTTAGATTCCATGGATCTAGAGCGAGAGAGGGGCATTACCATTAAGGCCCAGTGTGTATCCCTCGATTTTAAATCCAAAGATGGCCATACCTATGCGCTTAATTTTATTGATACCCCAGGGCATGTGGATTTCGCCTACGAGGTATCACGATCCTTAGCGGCGTGTGAAGGTGCGCTCTTGGTGGTGGATGCCGCCCAAGGGGTTGAGGCGCAAACCGTGGCCAATTGCTATACCGCCCTCAATCAAGGTTTAGAAGTCATTCCTGTTCTCAATAAAATTGATTTGCCCCAGGCAGAGCCTGAGCGTGTGATGCAAGAGATTGAGGAAATTATTGGTTTAGATGCCTCTGATGCGATTCGCATAAGTGCCAAAAGTGGTATTGGGGTGCCCGAACTGTTAGAAGATCTGGTCAAAAAAATACCACCGCCTGTGGGCGATCCCCATGGGCCCTTACAGGCTTTGATTATTGATTCCTGGTTTGATCCCTATTTAGGCGTGGTTTCCCTGGTACGTATTAAAAATGGTGTATTGCGTAAGGGAGATAAATGTTTGGTGATGTCTACCGGTAAAACCCACACGGTGGACGAAGTCGGTATTTTTACGCCCAAACGCGTGAAAAAATTGGCCCTGCATACCGGAGAAGTGGGTTTTGTGATTGCCGGGATTAAAGAAATTTATGGTGCACCGGTGGGTGATACGATTACGCTTGCAAATAATCCCGCCAAAACGTCTTTGCCGGGTTTTGCCATGTGTACACCGAAGGTCTATGCAGGGTTGTTCACGGTGGATTCCGAAGACTATGAAGACTTTCGAGAAGCCTTATCCAAATTAAAACTCAATGATTCAGCCCTTTTTTATGAACCTGAATCCTCCGAAGCCCTCGGTTTTGGTTTTCGCTGTGGATTTTTAGGTTTATTGCATATGGAAATTGTGCAAGAGCGCTTAGAAAGAGAATATAACCTCAATCTTATTACCACCGCGCCTACGGTTATTTTTGAAATAAAAACCCGGGACGGTAAGATTATCTATGTCGATAATCCTTATAAATTACCCGATCCCTCCAAAATTGACGAGATGCGAGAACCTATTGTAGAAGCCAGCATTTTGGTGCCACAGCTGTACTTAGGTAATGTCATAGGGCTTTGTACCGACAAACGCGGTGTGCAAAAGAAAATGCTCTATGTGGGTAATCAGGTTGCCTTAACCTATGAAATACCCATGAATGAAGTAGTCTTAGATTTTTTTGATCGCTTAAAGTCAGTCAGTCGGGGCTTTGCCTCTTTAGATTACCATTTTGTGCATTTTCAGACGGCTGATTTGGTCAAGTTAGATATTCTCATTAATGGTGACAAAGTCGATGCTTTGGCTTGGATTGTACATCGAAGCCATGCAAATTCACGGGCGCGAGAATTAACAGAAAAACTGCAAGAGATTATTCCCAGGCAAATGTTTGATATTGCCATCCAAGCGGCGATTGGTGCGCATGTGATTGCACGCACAACGGTGAAAGCACTTCGGAAGAATGTAATAGCCAAATGTTATGGTGGCGATATTACCCGCAAGAAAAAATTATTGGAAAAACAAAAGGCGGGTAAAAAACGTATGAAGCAAGTGGGTAAAATTGAAATTCCCCAAGAGGCTTTTTTAGCGATTTTAAAAGTGAATAAGGAAAAGAAATGAGGTTTGCTGAGATTTTATTGGGCGTTACCACCCTCACAGGCCTGATATGGGCCGTGGACAGTGCTTTTTTTAAGCATCAAAGAATGATGTCTGTGATACCCCAAGATGCGACAGCCTTTCAGGAACCCTGGTGGGTTGAATATGCAAAGTCTTTTTTTCCCGTGTTATTGTTGGTATTAGTGTTGCGATCTTTTTTGGCAGAGCCTTTTCGTATTCCTTCCGGATCGATGCGCCCAACGCTGATTGAGGGCGATTTTGTGATCGTGAATAAATACACGTATGGTTTAAGATTTCCAGCCTTTGGCTACAAATTTTTTGAGATGGGTTATCCCAAACGAGGCGATATTATTGTTTTTAAACACGGCGATATGGATTTGATTAAGCGTGTGGTAGGGCTTCCTCGAGAACATATCCAATACAAAGATAAAGTGATTTATGTGAATGGTGAACCTATTCCCCAGACTTTTGAAACAGAATTAGTCGAGGAGGATGATCGGGGTGTGAGACACACGGTGCGTGTGCTGAGTGAAACCTTAGGAGAAACCAAACATAAACTGTTTGTACAACCTTCGCCGCCTACGGCACCTTCTGTGCATTATCCTTATGACGATGTGATCGTGCCAGATCAATCTTATTTTGTGATGGGCGATAACCGTGACAATAGCAAGGATAGCCGTATGTGGGGCTTTGTGCCGGACGAGGCTATTCAAGGTAGAGCTTTTGGGATTTGGATGAGCTTGACACCCTATACCGCCGAGGATAGCACTTGGCAGTGGTTTCATTGGATCACGGGCATGACCTGGGATAAATTCAAACACTGGATCCGTTTTGAACGGTTGACACTGGATCTACATTAAATCAGCCATGAAAAAAAGTAAAACGACGTCTACAGTATTGTTAGAACCGCTTATGCGGGTACTGGGCCATCACTTTAGCAAGCTTCCGCTCCTACAGGCTGCACTCACGCATCGATCGAGTACCGGGTTTAATAATGAGCGGTTAGAATTTTTAGGGGATGCTATTTTAAATTTTGTGATCGCCGATAAGCTCTATCAAAATTTTGAGCATGCTTCGGAGGGCGATCTGAGTCGCATGCGAGCCTCACTGGTAAAAGGGCAAACCCTGGCCGAGATAGCGCAGGATTTAGGGTTAGGTGCGTTTTTAAAACTGGGTGTAGGAGAGCGAAAAAGTGGGGGTTTTCGCAGAGAGTCTATTTTAGCCGATGCCCTGGAAGCGATTGTAGCCGCTATTTATTTGGATGCAGGTTTAGAGGCTTGTACGTTGTGTATTACACGGTGGTATCAAAGCCGATTCGAAACCTTGCTACCCCATGCTTGTCATAAAGATCCCAAAACACGTCTACAAGAGTGGTTGCAGGCCAAACAGTTGTCTTTACCAACCTATACCGTATTGGAGATTAAGGGCGGTGCGCATGATCCTATTTTTAGCGTACAGTGTTGCATTAGCAGCCTGTCTTTAGAAGCTTTAGGTGTGGCGAATAGTCGTCGTAGGGCAGAACAGGCAGCCGCCGAGCATTTATTGAATGAGATGGAAACACAGCATGGAAAATAATGTGAAAGAAGAACCCACACGTTCAGGTTTTGTGGCCATTGTAGGCCGTCCTAATGTGGGAAAATCAACCCTATTAAATGCCTTATTGGGTAAAAAATTAAGTATTACTTCGCGCAAACCGCAAACCACCCGACATCGATGGCTGGGTGTGCACACCACAGGTGCTGTTCAAACTATCTATGTTGATACCCCCGGTATGGATGACCGTGAAAACACTGCGCTGAACCATGCGATGAATCGCTCAGCACGGGCAGCGCTGGTCGATGTGGATGTGGCGGTTTTTGTGGTGGATGGACTTAAATGGAATCATGGTGATGATCAGGTTCTAGCCCTCATGAAACACTGTCGATGTCCGCGGATCTTGGTTATCAATAAAATGGATACCTTACACAAGGACGATTTATTAAGCTATTTGCCGCTATTGGCTGCCAGATTGCCCTTTGAAGCAGTCATTCCTTTATCGGCTAAACGTAAGGTTAATCTAAAAGCCTTACGCGAAAAAATAGCCACTTTGTTACCCTACGGCCCCCATTATTTCCCAGCCGATCAGGATACCGATCGCTCCCTACGATTTAGAATGGCGGAAATCATTCGGGAAAAAATCATTCGTTTATTTGGCGATGAATTGCCTTATGTGTGCACGGTAGTCATTGATGATTATAATGACAAGATTGCAGTTCCTTTGATTAGTGCCATTATTTGGCTTGAGAAAGAGGGACAGAAGGCTATTTTAATTGGTAAGCAGGGTGAAAAAATTAAAAAAGTGGGGATCCGTGCCAGGCATGATATTGAGAATCTGGTGGGCAGACAGGTAAATCTAAAACTGTGGGTCAAGATACGTCGTGGTTGGTCGGATGATCAAGCAGCACTGAAGCGCTTCGGTTATGGGGAGTAAAGGGTGCGACTTGTCTTAGAACCCGCCTATATCCTACACGCTTGGCCCTATCGAGAAACAAGTCTTTTATTGGATGTATTCACCCGGGACCAGGGGAGAATCGGGGTGTTGGCCAAAGGTGTCAAAAAACCCAAATCACTGGCTAAAAGCCTCTTACAGCCCTTTGTCCCTTTATTTTTAACGTGTGCGGGTAAAACGGATCTGCTCTTATTACAAGCGGTCGAGTTAAGAGAGCCGGTTTGTTTTTTAAAAGGGCGACACTTGCTTTGCGCACTCTATATGAATGAACTCTGTGTACGTTTAATGCATCGTTTTGATCCCAACCCCGCATTGTTTGAACACTACGAACAGGCTTTAGCAGGATTATTAGCTTTGGAATCGGAGCAAAAAGTTTTAAGGATCTTTGAAAAATCGCTGCTTCAAGCCTTAGGTTATGCCTTGCCCTTAGGGGGCGATGTGCTTATTCCAGAGGCTTGGTATCACTTCGATCCCGAACGTGGACCTTTATTACAGACACCCTTATCCTCGAGTAGTCCGCAATCACAGTCTCTGTTTAGGGGGAGCACCTTGTTGGCTTTTGCCCATGAACATTTGGAAGATAGTGGCGTATTATCAGAGATCAAGCGTTTAATGAAGCAGGTCCTAGCGCTTTATTTGGGACCCAAGCCTTTACAAACCCGAGCGCTGTTATGAGTATTGTGGGCATTGGTTCCGATTTAGTTTCGGTTGCAAGGATCCGTACGATCTTTGAACGTTATGGAACGGCTTTTGGACGTCGTATACTCACCCCTTCTGAAAAAAATGATTTACAGGTCTCTAAGGACCCCGTCGCTTTTTTAGCGAAGCGCTTTGCTGCAAAAGAAGCCATGGCCAAGGCCTTGGGCACGGGTTTTAGACCGGCAGGTGTGTTGTTAACCGATATTGGTGTACATCATGATCCAGCCGGGCGTCCTTATCTTGTGTGTACGGGGGGAGCAGCGCAAGCGATGCAAAAACAGCAGGTACTTGCAAGCCATCTCAGTTTGTCCGATGAAAGGGAATTTGCTTTAGCCTTTGTGGTCTTGGTCGGCGCTTAAAGCCTGCAGTCTGGGGTCTGCTTTGGCCTCGGCAAGCAATGCATCAATACAATCATTAAATGCCTTAAGGGCAGATTCAATGTCCTCTATGGATCCTGTGGTACAGATCTTCTCGAGTCTCTTGGTACAGTCTTTCAGCAAAGGTACACCGCAATACGCACAACCCCCCTGTAATTTATGGGCTTGTGCTTCGAGTTCGGCCCATTTTTTTTGTTGATAATAACGATTAAATAGAACTCGATTAGTCGGTAATTCTTGAACAAAAAGGCCCAGTAATTGGGTTGCTAAAAGGGTATCTCCCGCAGACATGATTTCTGCTAAAGACCAGTCGATCTGTTTTTTTTGTCTATCCATTGTGGCTATAATACATCGTCGAGTTATTAAAAACCATGAAACAAGGAATAAAAAATGACGATGCGCGTGGTCTTATTGGGTGCACCGGGTGCAGGTAAAGGTACGCAAGCCTCTTTAATCTGTAAAACATTTGATTTAGCACGTTTCTCCACAGGTGATATGCTGCGTGCAGAAGTATTAGCAAAGAGCACAATAGGTCAGTCTGTGGCCGAAATAATGGCCGGTGGGCAATTAGTACCCGATGCTATCGCCATACAGCTTATTCAGACACGTGTACAAGCTCTCGCGCATGCGCAGGGCTTTTTATTAGACGGTTTTCCACGTAGCTTAGAGCAAGCACAAGCCCTAGAAAACGCGGGCATTTACATGGATCAGGTGATTTATCTGGAAGTGCCCGATGAAACCATTATTCAACGACTCAGTGGCCGACGGATTCATCCCGCTTCTGGGCGTACTTATCATCTACAGACACATCCTGCACAGGTGGATGATCTGACGGGTGAGCCTTTGGTACAACGTGAAGATGACAGTGAGGATGTGGTGACTAGACGCTTAGCTATTTACCATCAAACCACAGAACCACTCATTGCATGGTATGCACAAAAAACACTGAAATTTATAAGGGTTTCTGGTATTGGAACCGTAGAAACGATAGCGTCTAAAATTGAAAAAGCGATGCGTGCTTAAGATGTTTTTTGCAGTCTTTGTTTCTGATATTCAGTATGTTATGCTGCGCTTCTCAAGGATATGGCTCAGGTATTGTTTACACAGGTTGAGAGAGAACTATGTACCATTCTGATATTTGTGCTATGTTTGTATTGTCCAACGATTGTGTTAAGCCACAGGAGAATAGAGAATGGCAAAGGTTAAAAAAGTTGTAAAAAAAGTGAAAACTAAAGCGAAGAAAGTTGTAAAAAAGGTTAAGGCCGCTGTGCATAAAGCCGCTGCCAAGCCTAAGAAGGTTGCCAAGAAGAAGGCCACGGTTAAAAAGGCAGTTGTTAAGAAAGCTGCAGTCAAGAAAACCGTAGCCAAGAAAAAGGCTACCAAGAAGGTAGGTGTTAAGAAGGCTGTTCGTAAGACGGCTACCAAGAAAGCAGTCACCAAGAAGAAAGTAGGCGCAAAGAAAACGGTTCGTAAGACAGTTGCCAAGAAAGGCGCTACGGTCAAGAAAACAGCTAAAAAAGCTGTTGCGAAAAAGGCTCCTAAAAAGATAGCCAAGAAGCCAAAAAGCGTTCGTAAATCAAAGGCGACGGGTACCAAGAAAGTTGTTAGAAAAGGTACAAAATCACGTCGTGCAGCCGCTAAGCCTGTATTAGCAGTCGCGGTCTAAGACTATTGAACCCTTGAGCGCCGTCCCGTATTGCTGTACGGGCGAAGGGATGGCGTTCTGTTATCAGGGAATCACATAGGCCTTCGTAGGCATGACGACTTCAGCATGAAAATCTTAGCATTAGAAACTTCCACCGATAGTTGTTCAGCAGCCCTTTTGTTGCCCGATCGACAGCTAATCGCTTCGAGGGTGGAACCCCGGTCTCATACCCGTTTATTATTACCGATGATCGATGATCTCTTAAAGCAAGGTTCTACCAGCTTAGCAGCTTTGACCTGTCTGGCTTTTGGCTGTGGTCCAGGTAGCTTTACAGGCTTGCGTATTGCCTGCAGTACCATTCAGGGTTTGAGTGTGGGGTATGATAAGCCCATCCTGCCTATTTCCAGCTTGCGTGCACTGGCGCAGCGCATCTATAGAGAATCGAATCATCCACGTGTCTTCGCTTATCTAGATGCACGCCAGGGGCAGATTTATGGGGGGCACTATGCTATCGATGCCGCTTGCTTGATGCAGACGGTGCATGCAGATGCCGTCTATTCCTTAGAAGCCCTCACAGACTTTGAGAAGGATTGGACAGTCGCCACGGGATACCCACAGGCTCAGGATCTCTTGAGTATGGCCGTGGAGGGTTATCATGCGGGTAAAGCACTTGGTGCAGCCGATCTAAACCCTGTGTATTTAGCGTCTTTGTTCCAACAAGACTAGCGTTAAAATCCGTTCATAGATCTTCGATAGCGCATCTAAATCTGCAATACGCACGCACTCATTTATAGCATGAATGCTGCTATTGCAAAGACCGAATTCAATCACTTCTGTACCGAGCGGTGCAATAAAGCGCGCATCAGAGGTTCCACCACCCGTCCATAAATGTGGTTGTAGCTTCAGCGTTTCGATAATGGCTTGTTCACAGGCTTGTGTGAGAGGACCGTAGTGGCTGATAAAAGGTTGCCCTGATACATGCCAGTCTAAGGTGTACTGCAGCGGATAGCGTTTTAAAACATCTTTCATGCGTGTTAGCAAAGAATCTGGAGTTGATGCAGGGCTAAAGCGCCAATTAAAAGTACAGCTTAATTCATTCGGAATAACATTGGTGGCACCGGTGCCTGCTTGAATATTAGAGTATTGAAAACCCGTGGGTGGAAAATGTGGAACAGGTTCATCCCAGTGAAGGGTTGCGACTTCGGCTAAGGGTGCTAAAGCCGCATGAATGGGGTTCTTTGCTTGATCGGGATAAGCAATATGGCCTTGTTTACCCTGAATTTTTAAGGTTCCATTGAGTGAGCCCCGACAACCCGGTTTAATCGTATCACCTAATCGCTCTAGGCTGGTGGGTTCACCGACGAGGCAATAATCTATAGGAAAGGGCGGTGTTTGGGATTGTAAATACGCTATCACTTTAAGTGTCCCATTTTCTGCAATGCCTTCTTCGTCACTGGTGATGAGAAAGGCAATCGCACCCTTGTGATCGGGGTATTGTTTTACAAAACGCTCAACAGCCGTTATCATCGCGGCCAAACCACCTTTCATATCAGCTGCCCCCCGACCGAATAAAAAACCCTCACGAATACTAGGGCTAAAAGGGGGCGTTTCCCAGTTGCTAAGATTACCGGGGGGGACCACATCAGTATGACCTGCAAAGACCAGTGTGGGTCGGTCTTGGCCGCGCACGGCCCATAGATTATCCACATCTCCAAAGCGTAAATGGGTAATTCTAAAACCACAGCGTGCTAGGCGTTCAGCCAATAGTTTTTGACAGCCTGCATCTACAGGCGTGACCGAAGCACAGGCAATTAATTGTTCTGTTAATAATACAGTTGGGCTTAAATCGTTCATGGCAGTGTAAGGGCCTCTCTTAAGATCGTATTAATGCCGGTTTTTTGGCGGGTTTGCGCATCCACTTTTTTTACGATAATAGCGGCTTGTACACTATAACGTCCTCCTTCACGAGGGAGGGTTCCGGGTACCACCACACTATAGGCGGGTACACGACCATAATAAGTTTCTTGGGTTTCACGATCATAAATGGCGGTGCTTTGGCCAATACAAGTACCCATGCTAAGGACAGAACCTTGTTCGATAATGATCCCTTCAACGATTTGCGATCCCGCACCAATAAAACAGTGGTCTTCAATAATCGTTGGATTCGTTTGTAAAGGTTCCAAAACACCCCCGATCCCCACACCCATCGAAAGATGGACTTGCGCACCGATTTGCGCACAGGATCCGACCGTGACAAAGCTATCCACCATCGTACCCGTTCCAATAGAGGCACCGATATTGATAAAACTCGGCATAATAATGGCACCGAAGGCGATATAAGCGCCACGTCGAATACTGGCCGGTGGGACAATACGTAATTGTAAGTTTTTGAAATCTTCGACTGTTGTATGCCTAAAACGCAGCGGTACTTTGTCATAAAATTGGGTAAAGCTGCCTTGTAGAGGGCTGCTTTCATGGGTTAAAAAATAGAGCAGAATCGCTTGTTTAATCCAGACTTGCGTTTGCCATTGTTTTTCAAGCAGGTTATAGGTAGCTGCACGCAAAGTCCCGTTTTCTAAACCTTCCATGACTTCTTCTAAGGCACCCAGAAGATGGGGCGTGGCTGTTTGTGGGTTTAGGTTTTCACGGGCTGCATAAGCTGATTGGATACGCTGTTCTAGAACTGTGCTCAAAAAAGACTCCTTTATAGCGATAAAACCGCAGGGATGGGTAGTTTAACGTTGAATAGATACCCTGTATAGGGTGCATTATCCCGTGTTGACGGGTCAGGCATACAATAGTAGTGTGCTACTTAGATAATAATGTTAGGGGTTGTGATGAAATCAAGAAAACAGCAAATGCAGGAAGATGAAGCTTTGGCAAGGCGTCTTCAACAAGAGATCGATGCGGAACATACAGGGCGGCTTGCAGCAGCACATCCTGCACAAGAAGACGACGATGCCGAATTGGCAGAGGCGATAGCGCTCTCGCTATCTTTATCTACACAAGATGCCGAGACAGCCAGTTTAGCCCTCGCACAAGCGCTACAGGATGAAGAAGATGCACGCGTCGCTCGACCACCTGCATTACTGCCTTACGCGGGTGCTTATCAATCGGTGCAGCGAACTGCAGTTTCCGAAAAACCACAATTGCCAATCCCCACAGCCGTTGAGATCGCGCAGTTGGAACCTGTGATTCAAAAGATTGCTTTTATGGCGGCACAAGAAGTCGATATACATCTTCACAGTCGGGCATTGGGCGCTTTCTGTCGTGAAAATTTTATACCGATGGATACCCAATATCAATTATCTTTTTTTGGCGATATACAAGCTGAATTTAATCGGATCCGTCCAGCGATTGAAGCCATTGCATTGGCAGTAGATAAAGTCGCTGTACAAACCGTACTCAATACCATCGCTGCAAAACCTGGCGTTATAGAGCCAGAAACAGGTATGAACATGATGTCTTTATTGGTAAAGAGTTGGGCTTTGGTAGAAAAATCAGGCCTTGAAGAGAATAAGGGATTTATTATTCATAATCTGCAGCATAATCTTGAAGCAAAAGGTGGTTGTGATGCGGGTATTGCTGCACGATTGGTTCAGCCCTATACCACGCTTTTGCACCTCGCGATGCAAAATGCTTCAGGTTTGTATGGAAAAAGACGTGTACGCATTCGTTATCAATAGCTAAAAAACACATGCGTCTACAGTGGTGGGCTTAAGCCTGGTAGTGGCGTAGCATTTGAGCTGTTTGTTAGATTCACTGGTTTAAGTGCAGAACGATATAATGTGTAGGAGGGCAGATGTTTTTGTAGGGCAGCGGGCATGGTAGGTGTTGTGGGTACATTGGCCATTATTGTTGCGCCTATTTTTACGCCCGCAGAATACAATAGCGCAGTCGCTTGGTCTACATAAGTTATTGGCTCTTGGGTAAGAGAAAGAGCTATATCCGTTTCAGAAGTAGAAGGTAGAGTCTCCGTAGGTGTTGAATCTGATGGGACAGATTGTTCCTGTGCATTGGATGGAACAGGTGGAGCTAGGAGAGCTTCGTAGGATTCGTTGAGGGAAGGATGAGGTGAAAGCTTATAGCCTATCAGTTCCATCACTCTTTTTTCGAGGGTAACACAAAGGCTTATGTTTTTAAAAGTCACGGCCATTAGATTGCTATCACATACAATGGGTGCAATGTGCTCTAAATAGGCTACTAAGATAGTTTTATCTTGGGGTCTTAACCAATGCCCCTGTTCTAGAAAAACCTTTGCAACGTCTAGGTGTCCTTCTAAAATGGCCGACACTAAAGGTGTATGCCCCCTTTGGTTTAAGGGGCACACATCGACGCCTTGTTCTAGAAGATAGTGAACCACATCTGGTTTATCACCGGAAGCTGCCACATGGAGTGGTGTATCAAAGTCTTTATTGACAGCTTGCAGGGGCGTATTATAACCCACTAAAAATGTTAATAAATCCAAATCGCCTCGTGCACAAGCAAGATGTGCAGCTGTTGAACCACAATCATCCTTTGCATGAATGTCTTGGACACTCAAAAAATGTTCCTTTTTTATAAAAAGCTTTACAATGTCCAAATGTCCGTCTAAAAGGGCGACCCCTAAAGGGGTATGCCCGTTTTGGTTTAAGGCTGAAACATCAACCTTTTTCTCAGGCGGTTGTTCCAGAAGATAGAGAACCACTTCTGGTTTGTTGCGAGAAGCCGCCACATGGAGTGGTGTATCATGACCTTTTACACCTTGAAGGGATGCACCTAATGTCACTAGCAATTTCACCAAATCCAAATCATCTCGTGCACAAGCAACATGCATGGGTGTCCAGAAAGCATCATCGGTTGCGTTAATATCAGCATTGTTGTGAATCAATCGTGCTATAAAATGATGCCGACATTCCTTCGTTAAAAGCATGGCATAATGGATAGGGTAACGCCCATACTCATCTGGAAACATAGGTATAGGTATGGTTCCCAACAAAGCGTCAGCAAGTGTTAGGGTATTGTTGGCACAGGCTATATGAAAGGCCTTGGGACAGGCTTCTAGTAGATGATCTTGCCAATCGCTATTCCATGCTTCTAGACCGATAAGATCTTGTTCAACACAGAGTCTGAATATTTGATAATAATCAGGATGTTTATTTTGGCTGATCTCTCCCTTTTCTTGTTGTTTTATTAAAAAAGATTCGGATGTTCCTAAATCAAAAGCCAATTTTAAATGAACGGCCCTTGCAAAAAGTTTATCACGATTTTTTTGGGTGATGGGAAGACTCTCTCGTCTTTTTTCAAGAAAGTCAAAAGCTTCTTGGGGGCTTAAATCGGTGCTAAAGGTCATGTCTAGACCAGGTTCTTCAGGTAAAACAATGGTGCTTTGAATAGACTGAAGGGCAGTATGATACGCTGTCTGAATACTTGCGATGACTTGAGGTAAAAAAGTTTTTTGTGCTAAAAGCTTTTTTTTCAGAAAATGTTGTTGAATGGTTTCGTATGGATCGGCTGTTTCATAGGGGTTGTCAGAGTCTCTTTTTTGCAAGGCTATTATAACGGGTTTGTTTGGATCATTCTCATAAGCAACTATTTGTTTTTTTGCTTCATTCGGCGTTAAAGGTAAACGCCATTGTTGGTGGATTTTAACATGATCTTCATTGGGGACAGAAAAATTACCTATGGGTTCCAAGATAAGAATGGCTTCGATCATCATTGCGTATTTATTTTGTAGGGCTTGTATGATGTTCGGATCAAAGGGTTCGCTTAGTAATTGTGAGGTGTATTTTTCTTGAAGGGCATAAATCTGTGTTTTTTTTCTTAGTATATGGAATTCATCCCATATGCCTTTAAGGTAATTATCTATAGATAACGTATCGAGCTTTGCTTCCCTTAGAACAGAACGATCGTAGTCATTTATTTTTAAATCATTTTCCAATGTTAAAAGAGATTCTATCGATTTTACAGTTATTTTGCTGGAAGGATTTTCGGGTTTTAAGTGTTCATTCAGAAATATTCTGTCTGAATCAGTCAGCCAAACACCATCTCTAAAGAAGGTTATAATCATTACTTTATTGTTTTCGAAAATAGCTTTTGCTAGAGATGATTGTCGTTCTTGATTAAGAACAAAAGGATCAGCCCCCTGTTGTAATAGATATCCGACAATGTCCATTTGTTGATATTCGGATGCCAGATGAATGGGCTTTAAATGATAATGCATCTTTTCTACAATCCCATCAACATGAGCCCCATGTTGGTGTAAGAAAATGACTAAATCCAAACGATCACACATAATAGCTACATGCAAGGGGGTGTAGCCAAAAGGTCCTCTGGCATTGACATCTGCCTTATGTGCTAAAAGATATTCCAAGACAGCCGTACACTCACCTTTTTTAGAGCCTATCACTGCATAATGAATGGGATAGTAGCCGGCATTATTTTTTTGTTGTGGCATTTGTGTTTTTTCGATTAAATAGCGCAGCATATTTAATCGATTGTTTGTACAGGCTATATTCAAAATTTCTGGAGCATGTAATTTTAGATAGGCAAGACGGTCTTGAATTTTATCTTTTTTAAAACGTTTTTTTAGATCGTTTATACTACCTTTTGAAGCAATATTGTAATACGGTTGTTGATAGGCGCTAAAGGTAAGTCTTTGCAAGGTGGCTCTTTCTTGAGACCATTGAAAAAATATTTTATCTCGGGTTTCTTGATGTATTTCGGATTGTTCAGATGTTTCGATCGTCACAGCCTCGGCCAGGGTTTCGCAAGCGCTAGAAGCGTCTTCTCTCACTTCTTCAATAGCAGTCCTGTGCGAAAAGATATCCAGCGGTGTTAAAGAAGGTTTCCATGTTGCATAGATAGGCAGTTCGTTTGAAAATATTTTAGTTTTAAATTTTTCTAATTGCAATTTTTTATCATCTTTCGATTGTATGTTAACAAGGATTTTTTCCTCTGAATCGTAAATTTGATCTTTATGTTGTATTTGATCTTTGAAGCTTTCTAAGAATTGATTGAAAAGATTTTCAAGTTCTGATTGATATTCTTTTTTTATTTTTTCTAAAAAAACAGTGTCAAAAGATGCTTCCGCCAAGAGATTGAGGCAATACACTATCTTTTGTGCTGCAACGGGAGTTTGTTGCTCTAAGGTGCGCAAAGATTCCAATTCTTTTTGTACCTCTGTGGGTGTTTTTCCTGGTTTCCATTTTGAAGCCTGGTTCAAAATAGCTATTTCTTCCTCAGAAAGTTCAGAGCTGGTTTTTTCAAGTCTTTCTAGAAACTCTGCTTGTATGTTTGTCTCGTAATCCACGTGCAGGTTTTCTACGATAGTTTTATCGAAAGATTCTTCTTCTAAGATCCTGCTACAACATTTTATTTGAAGGTTATAGACATCGATAGATCGTGCAAAAAAATCTCTATGCTTTGTGGGCATCAGCGTTTTTGAAACGATGTTCACTAAGGATTGTTGGTTGCTTTCTTTAAGATAAAATTTGACTTTTGTTAAAAAAGCACCCTGTTCTTCCGGGGGCAAGCTCAGCATAAAACATCCTTGTTTTAATAATCAATCAGACGGGAGAGATCATAAGATCTTTAAGGGTTTAAAGCAATCTTTTAAGGTTCATTTTTGTTGTTTTTTGTACCGTTCGCAAAGCTCTTCGATTAAGGTTTCAACGACACTGGCACTTTGGGTATCGGTAATCAGATCGCTTTTCTCTTTAAGGAGTCGCATACGTTCTTCGACCACCAAGGCTGCCGAGCCATTGGGATAGAGCGTGGCTAAAAAACGCCGGGTTTCAGCGGCACCGATTTTCTCATAGAGCGCGTTGCGGATCCGTGCATCTTCAGCCGTCGTATTAAAGGCCCAGAGTTCAATCGGCCCAATCGTATTGGTAATAAGCTGGGTATTCACGCCCCATTTGGTAGAAAACTGTGCGAGGAAAGTAGCACCACCCGCTCTTGGACCATGTACACGGGTTTCAAGCGCAATACGTGCGGTTTCTGATAAGCCAAACACTTTGGTTGAACGCTCGATGGCTTGTTTAGGACCTGCATCCATAATAAAAACGGAGGTGGCGAATTCGACCATAATCGGATCGAAATCTTCTAAGGACTGTGAAATAAGAGCGACTTGTACTCGCCATTTTCGACCTTCACGCATATCGACGATAACCTGATCACGTACGGCTTTGGCTTTAGAGGTACGATGAAATTCATCAAAGACAATGCGTTTGGGATCTTCGCGAATATCTAGAATCCGTTTTTTATGGTGTTCATGATAAATCGTGGGCAGATCTTTTAACATGTCATCGGTCAAGTAATAGTGTCTGGCCAAAATATAACGGGCCAGCATATACATAATAGCCGTTTGGCGATCGGCGGCTTCACCCCCTGTTTTAGCGACTTCATCTAAATCTAAAGACACGACTCGTGCTTCGCCTAAATCAAAAGCGGTGGGTCTGGCTAATACAGGATATTCGCGGATCGCCCCCGAAATCATACGCCCAAAGGCATTAATAATGGGCTCACCGGTAGGACTGTTAATCGCGCCATACAGATCGGCGACCGTTTGAGAGCGGCAAATCGAGGCTGCGTCTGCCAACAAAGGTATAGCATAGCGTTGTGCAATGCTGGCTTCATGGGGATAGCCTGCCTTAAAGAGTAGATCCGTAATTTCCCACCAGGTGGTGTGTGAATCGGTCGTGATAGCCAAATGCTGAATAGTCTCATCTACCAGCGTTTCTAGATTGGGGGTATAGGGTCTAGGATTGCCGTTATCTGCCAGGCTCTTATAGAGTTCATCGACCACCATGCCTGCCATATCGGAGATCCCATCATAGGCATTTTCTTGTCCGATAGGGGTGCCTAACAGCGTTAAAAAGTTTACAAGGAAGGCCCGATCTTGTGGCGAAGGGAAACGTGCACCCAATTGTGTATCAAAAGGATTAATTGCCATCTCAGGTCGCATATGCATGCGATGATAGGCCACTAAATGCTGTTTTTCCTTGGGTAAGGCCTCACGCAAGAGGGAAATCAAGCCACTGGAAGAGGGGCCTATATCTACGATAGCAATATACGGTAATCGATTGATGCCGCCTGATAAACATAAAGCCAAATTCATGGCATTCGACAGTACCGATTTACCCGAGCCGGGTCTTGCGTAAATGAGATCAATCCACGTCGTTTGTTGGGTTGAACCCGGTTGATAGGGCCAGGGTTTACCATCTAAAGAACGAAATAAAATGGCGCCTGTTTGCCAAGGGGATGCAGGGCGTGTAAAAGGCAGCATGGTTGTCACATCCGAAAGGGGGGCGATCGAGGCATTGGCTATACTTTTAGTCGAAATGCCGAGCGCACTGGAGATCATCCCCGCATAAGCATCACCCGATATCTCTGAAGTCTCACAATAGCCCCAACCCTGAATGGCCTTGGCTAATTCGGCAACCCTTAAGCGTAGCAGTTTTTCTTCACCCACTTTAGCCCAGGTGCTGGCACTCACTTGTAAGCGTACGACGGCATCATCCGTATTCACTTGTAAATAATTTAATTTATCGATACCGTTTGCAATAAGACGGTTATGGGCATGGGCAAAACTTAAGATGCTTGCCAGGGTCGATTTAAATCCTAGAGAACTTAAGCCCCCACTTGCTAATAGAAAAGAAATGCGCCAAGGGACCTGTGTTTGCAATACGCGGTTAAAGAGCACGCCAAAACTAGCCACTTCACTTGGAAATAAATCAATTGTGACAGTGCCGTAAAGACGATCACCCTGTCGAACTGTGCGTAAATCGAGGATTTCACCATCCCTCGGAATTAATTGGCTGGCTAAAGGTGGCCAGAGTACATCCGAAAAATCGCCTTCAAAATTTTTGCTTTCTCGCACGGGGATTTTATCGCCTGGTAACGAAGGTTTCCAGCGCGCATCGGTAAAATCGGGATCGATACTGGCACGAATAGCTTGACAGGCACCATGCACTTCTAAGAGTTGGCTCATAAGGCCAAGCCCATTCAGATCGCTTACCAGCGATCGGATAAGGGCTTCATGCGCATCGCGTAGTTCGGGGATCGCTTGCAAAAAACGTTGGGCATTGCGTATCAAGGGCCAACGTTGTCCTTTTAGACGTGCGGTCTTATCCTTCATCGATTGTTCGAATTGAGCCTTGGTAAGACTATTGGGGGTGGACCAAATCACAAAGTATAGCGATTCTGAGGCACAGTATCGATAAAGCTCTGTCACACGTTCAGAAAACAGATCTTCTAATGATAAATCCAATTGACGTGCCGTTTGGCGGGCAGGGGCTAACATGGCTTCCAAATCTTGCGTCACGGTTTCTTTATCATGTCTAAAGAACACTTGGATTTTATGGCCTGGACGTGCAATAAAACTCTGTAAGGTTTGGGTGAGCGCTTGATGCATGTGTTCAAATTCTTCAGGACCTACCAAAAAGGTGGCGCCTTCAATTTTAATCACTGAAACCAGTGAGCCATCTTTTCCGACTAAAGTGTTCACATCATCGGCCGTTTCGAGTTCGCAGTAGCTTTCTGAAAACTGGCCTAAGCTATTCCCCAGCCATATTAAAAGACCATCGAAGGTATCTAAAATTGTATCAACGATAGGCACTGTGGATCACCTTATAAAGGAATGTTCGCAAAAACGGTTGATTTCCAATAAGTTGCTTCTGCTTGAAAAAATTTTCTGAGGGGCAATAATTTTAAATCAAAAAATAAAGGATGGTTCATTTGTGTAGAGGTTAATTCACTATCGATCAGTGTTTGCCCAAAGAGCATCGGTATTTGGGTACCCGTGCCAAAAAGGGTTTCAACCGCTTGTGCACGCTCAGACAAGCTTAAGTAAACAGCCTGTAATTTACCTTTGTAAGGTGATTCGCGCAACATGCTACAAAACAGTGCACGAGAAAAATGGTTGAGATCGGCCTGGCTTATTTCAGGCAGATAAATAACCGTACCAAAGCCCTTGGTATTTTTACCCAAGGCATCCATAAAAAAGCAAGGGCTACACAAGCTACAAGCGGTTGCAAGATTAGAGAGATCATTGTTTTGATAATTCTGATCAATATTCACCACCACCTGAAACTGTTGGGATTTAAAACCACAATAGCGACAGCTGTAGTCGTCACGTTCCAAAACCTTAGTCGCCAATCGCAAGAAAGATTCTTGCGATTGGCGTCCTGCAAAGGCCTGCCAATTGCCTTTTTTAGCGCTTAAGACAATCGGTAAAAGGGTTGTCATTATTGGCCTGTGCCTGCCAAACCCTGTCCTTCACCTGCAGTGGCGGCAGAGGTTGCACTGGATCCAAAAATGGAGGCACCGGCTGTGGCTAAAATCGTGGGTAAGAATAGTAAACAAGCGGCTACAACGATCATAACCACCGGTTTACTTAAGGGTACCTGTTGGGGATTTTCTTTATGCGCTTTCAATTGTAAGATGCCTGCCATCGCAAAGCCAACGCCTGCAACGTAGGATAAAACACTTAAAAGCCTAGCCACCGCATCGGCTTGTTTGGTTACCGTTTTGGCAATGGTCGTTAAATCACCGCCACTGCCGGCTATAGCTATCGTGCTTAAACCTAGCAGGGCCATTCCCACGAGTATTTTGGTGCGTGTCTCCATAGTCTGTCTCCTGTGTACAAAAGATTTCTCAAAAACTATCTTTATTATGAACCAAAAATCGTACTATAGATAACATTGGTCGCTGTCACGAAATTCATGGCCACAACACCCCCAATAATATGCGTGATGCCTTTGCCCACAACCCCGGGTTGGGAACTATGGCCTGCAGTGCCAGAAATAATAAACCATCCCTTTATAAAGGATAATAAACCTAGAAATTGTATGTAAAGGACCAAGGTATTGGCAATAGAAACCCATTGTTGGTTAAAACTATCTCCGCCCATATAACCCAAAAGGGATGAGCCCGATCCCAGGCTACTATAGCTCACACTGCCACTGGCAAAGAGGGAAGCCCCTCCACTCCCGAACAGAGAGCTGGTCATTGTATCGGTAGAACTGGGCAAATAGATGAGTGCTGCGCCCACCAAAATTTTCACCATCGGGCCACTCAATTCGCCTGGCTGACTTTGTTGGGTAGCAAAATTACCCATTTTTTTCATCATCATCAGTCCGCTAAAGATTAAGTAAACGCCTGCTGCATAGGAAATAGCCAAGAGCATGAGCGTAAGGGGTCCGATCACATGTTTGAGGTTGGACATGATGGTCCCGATATCGGGTACAGCATAGGCCTGTTCATGCACCAACAGTAAGATAAGGGGAAAATATGTTTTGTATTTAACGGAAGGTAACCCCAGAGCTGGTGAGCACCAGGCCGTGGGCCGCATCAATAACCAGCACTTTGCCATAATTCCCAAGGTTATCTCCTTCTGCAACCGTAATGATGGTGCCTTTGGTCGATTTAAGCCAAGCCCGTCCTGGGATGACTGCGTGAACTTGATATTCAGGATTTTCGATATCAACCGTTTGCTGTATAGGGGTCTGTTCTTGGGGTGCGCGCAGCACTGCGGGACGATCCAGGCCTTCATCTTTCAGGGTATCACGTACCTGCGAGAGCTGGTTTTTAACCCCGCCCACATCTTGCGATAGCGTAGAGGTTGTATTCGTGAGGGTAGAGAGACGTTGGTCGATCATGGCATTCGAGGTGGATAAACGCTGATCCATTGTAGCAATCGCTTGATTCAGTCGCGCTAAATGCTGAGACATATCGTGGGTGTAACTATCAAGATAATTAATTTTTCCCAACATGGTGTCTATTTGTTGATTCAGGGTTTTCAAAGCATCCTGGAGTTTCCCGATGAGCTCTGTACTAGGGCTTGGTGCTGCTTGCAGTGGTTCGGCATGGGGATGAGGCGGCACAAAAAGGGCTTTGTGTGTCTCTGGAATGACGGGTGCTTGCTTATCGGTTTCAGCAAAAGCCTTATCTAATTCTAAATGGCTAGCTTGCAGGGGGGCTGAGTGCGTCGGTTGTTGCTGCACAGGTAATGAAGGTTGGCTATGGGGTTGCTGTAAGGGTACAGATGGCGGTGTGATGGGATGTCGTAAAAAACGATAGCCCACCCCTGCAATCGTTCCAAGCACCAAAAAGCCTAAGCCAATCAACACGCTTTTGTTCAGAGGGCGTTTTTGTGTTGTTTGTACAGCATCAAGCTGGCCGTGCTCGCCGAAGTCAAACGCTTCGTTCATGCCATCAAGATCGGGATCATCTGGGGACTGCGAATCATGCATTAGTTTTCACTCACATCATCTAAAATAAGCAAACCAAAGCCGGTGCCTTGGTCTACGGTAATGGTGTTGGGCGTATTAAAATAGGTACCTGTTGCGGCACCCACATTCTGACCCACCTGGCCTAAGGCCGCATAAATCTGTTGCTTGGCATTGAGGGATGGCATCGTTGTGGTGGTCGCACCGGAGGCCGTGTTCGTGGTCGTCGAACTACCTTGAGAGCTAATCACTTTGGCATAGCCTGTGGCAAAAGAAGAGGCTAGTAAAGTGCCATAGCGCAGCAAATAATGATGATCGACATCGCTAGCCAATGCGGTACGGGCAGAATCGGGATCCACAGCGACAGCCTTAATTGGCAAACTTTTATCGGTATTGACAGGGCTCATGGTTGTAAAGCTAAGAATAACTTTTTCAGGTCTATTATCAGCCGATTGAGCCGGTTGCAGCGCACCGATGACTTTAGCACCCTTAAAATCGCCTTGTACGATCGTACACATGATAGGACCGGGTTCATCGGAATTGATAGCGGTATCGAGGGAGGCATAAAGAATGGTGCCCGCTTTAATCAGTACATTTTTATGGGTAGGCGCATTTCCAGCATCATTCGCCTGCCCCTCCGAGATGCTGGTTCCATCCTTGTTTTTAGGCTCCTCACCTTGTACAAATTGTTGCTGATTCACGGCTTCTAAGTTTTTGACCACTTTTTTAGATTGGCTTTCCATATTGGCCATTAAAAGCGCCAATTGTTTTTGTTGCTGATCATTTAATTGTGCTTGGCGCGCAGCCTGTGTACGTGCTTCTTGTTGTTTGCGGCGCATGGCTTCTATGGATAAAGCACGATCTTGATCACGATGACCCAGGGTTGGCTGTGCGTCAGCAGGGGTTGTTTCGTTGGCTACTCTAACACTCTCTGGGCTGATCAGCATCAGTTGTTTGGCAAAGACGGGATCGGTTGATAATAATTTTTTTAGGGCAGCAGGATTCAATTGCGCGACTTTTTTTGCCAATTCCGGATTATCTAATAAGAACTGTTTAAACAAGGCGGGATTTTTTTCAGAAAAATCTTCTATGAAGCTCGGATCACTGGCGAGTAATGTTTTTAAAATCTCTGGATTGCTTGAAGACAGTTGTTTGGCAAAGATAGGATCGCTTAGCAACAGTGTTTTCATAAAGGCAGGATCAACCCGTGCTATTTTTTTAGCGAATGCAGTATTTTCCAGTAAAAGTGCTTTGAAAAGGGCAGGGTTTTTGGCAGCAAAGGCTTCTGCCAAGGTAGGACAATCATTCAATAGTTTAAGCGCAGCGAGTTTATCATGACTGGCTGCATCAATGGCAGCATTGGTATTGACAGGGCAAGACAAAGGCGTTGCTGTTTCATCTTCCTCTTTTTGTGTGCACGACGTACAAGCAGGGCATGTCCCAAATTGATCTTCAATGCCTAAGGTTTGCTGTTTTTCTAGTGCATCTTTCGATCGCGTGCCAATAATGGTTGCGATAGCGCTTCCGCCAGTTTTTTGTGCAGCCTGTGCGCGCTTTTGATTATCTTCTTCTTGTAAATTTCGATATTTTTCAGAGGTCACACTACCCGGTATCGCGGTGATTTCTGGGACTTTAGCAGATGCCGATGCTTTTGTTTGAAGGGCATTGCCACCACGTCCGATGAAGGCAACGCTTAAACCCGCAAGCAGGCAGATAATCCCACCAAAGAGTAAGAGCGTCCTAGGTTTGACTTTTTTTGCCTGGCTTAGTAGGTGTTTTGACATAGCCTTTTATAATCCTTTAATCACAATTTCAATCGGTTTTCCATTATGAGAAGCCAAAATAAGCGGCGTTTGAATCATCTCATAGACACGCGTACCATCGGGACTAGAGGCTATGGTACTCCAAGCGGGTGAGAGTACGATTAACTGTGTTCTGAAAATGAGTTTGCCTCCACTGAGCCAAGCGCGTCCCAAGCCACCGCTTACTTCTAATTCCTGACTACCCGGGGGCGGGATCCCATCCAAAGCATTCAGCAGTAAGGGGCTGGCATTGGGTAGTGCATCACCCGTCATCGGTGCGAGTGCATTGGGGCCGCGTCCCTGTACTTGTAAATCAACGCGATAGTCTACGTATTTTTGGCCCGATACCAAGGATATCATCACGGGTGTATCCAATTTTGCTAAACGTATTGCCAAATTAGCACTGCTATAGGTGGTTGTGCTTTGGATAAACAAAGTATGGGCTTTTTTGTCCCACTGTATATTAAAGTCACCCGGATTACCCAAACTATAGTCTGCAATAGGCCACGGTTGTCCAGAAGAATCGACAAAGACCAGGGATGTCACAAAACCTGAGGCGAGTCGTACCACCGGGGGTGTAATACCGGGTGATAAATCGACCGTCAGCGTTGAGGAAACAGGAATGGGTGGTGTATTGGGCGTTGTGGCAATGGCTTGCTGTGTTTTATCTTCTTGTTGTCGCATGTGAAGGATTTGTTCGGGTGTTAGGGGGGAAATCTTATCCATCAGCTCTTTGAAAGCACGATCACGCAAGGTAGGTACTTTTTGGGGAGGCTTCTGTGTCTCAAAATCTGTGGTATTGGGATGATCCGTGGCAGCATTGGCATTCTTAGGGGTGGAAGCAGCGTTGTCTGTGGTACTCGGGCTATCATCCGTTGCATTGAGATCGTTTGTCAGTGCTGCGCTATTATTACCTTCAGTACTCAGCGCTTGTTTGTATTGGGCTTGCTGCACCAAGGCATTTAATTGGTCAATACTATACTCAGCGGCGTGTAGCGCAGGTGCGACCATGAATAGGCTGATGACGAAGCCTTTAAACTTCGGATTCTGCATTCCAGGCAATATATTCTGCAATTCCAATCCCCTTTGGCGCGTCCCGAGTAGATACTTGGGCGACTAACATCTCAACAATTTGTTGCTGTACCGTGTTAACATTGGCGCTTTGGTACCGAACCAGAATGGGTACTTGAATACGCCAAGCCTGTTGTAATCCTACAGTCTCCTCTGAAAGTACGATGGCAGGCCCTGTTGGCACGGCCGAACTGATCAATTTTTTCTCTTGAATGGTCTGTAAACTGCCGTTGTTCTCCAGTGAAACAACAAAATCAGTATAGCCATCATTTGTGAAATAGTCTTTGAGGGCTTCCAGCTGTTTTTGAGTATGCACAAAGTCAAAGCTGAAGGTGGCTGTTGCCGCGATAGTCGCCCAATTCAAGAGCATTTTGGTGGAGACATTAGGCCTTTCGAGGGCCGTCATCGCAGTGGTTCTACCATCGGGTTGTTGTGCGTAGAAGGGTATAGGTGTACGCAAACTTAACTGCATGAAGGCTAAACCTATCAGTAAAAGCAGTAGTGCTAAAAACCATGGGATACCCCACAAAGCTGTTTTACGTACCATCAATCGTCAACCCCATTTGCGCCGCGCTTGCGAGTCTGCAAGTAGTCTTGCTTTAGTATAGCAGGCGCTTTCTTACGGATAACCAGTCTCTTATTGTACAAGAGCTGTCGAAGATTGTCAGTAGTATTGGTCTAGTATGTATATACTAAGCGAGTGTCTTTAAGAAGGAGTATGGTGTGGCGCTTAATCCAGCCCCGCGTGGCGTAGAGCATGTGCTGATGCGAAACCTGTTTTATGAGCAGGCCTATCGCCAATTATGTATAGCCGTTACTTTGTTATTAAGCATGCTATTGTTGTTAACTTGTTTAATAACTTATCAGCGCATTGCTTGGCCAAAACCCTTATACTTTGCGACCAGTACGGATACACGCCCGTTACCTGTGGTACGCTTAGATAAGCCTTACTATGACGATCCGGGTTTTGTATTACAATGGGCGACCAACGCGGTGATCGACATTTATAGTATGGATTATGTGACTTGGCGTCAGTCACTGCAAAATGCTACAGATTATTTTATACCGGCAGGTTATCAAGCTTTTCTACATGCGCTGCAAGCTTCAACCAATATGGAAGCGGTGAAAGCGAAACGACAGGTGGTTTCTGCCAGTGTGACAGGACCTGCAACCGTGGTGCGCGCGGGTCAATTGCAAGTGGATGTGCCCTATAGCTGGGATGTGAAAATCCCCCTGTTGGTGGTGTATCAGAATTCTGAAAATGAGATCATTAAGCAATCAGGCACCGTTTTCGCACGGGTAGAACGGGTATCCCTATTGCGTTACAAAGACGGCATTGCACTATCTCAGTTAATTTTAGAGGCGGATAGTTAGCATTTATCCGATAAGTTTTTCTGAGTGCGCACCAGGTCATCGATTTAATGGAAGGAAATAGTCCATGGCAGTCAATGCTGAAACAGTAAAAACGATGAAAGAAACAGAAGCGCTTGTGATCGAACAGCGTATTTTTTATCGCGATCGCGCCTTTTGGATTGTAGGCTGTCTTCTCTTGTTAGGGATCTTGGTTTGCCTTTTGTTGCAGTTTAATCTCTTTTTAAGGGCAGACATCGCTCCGGTACCGGTTATTTTTCAGAGCACGGCGGAAGGCGCTTTAATAGCCGAACAACCCTTAGATGTTTCCAATCAGCAAGAGAATGTCTTACTCAATTGGGTAGTCGATTTGGTGATGACGATTAACACCTTTAATTTTGTGAACCATGAAACCATGGTTCAGGCAGGCAATATTTTCTTTATGCCTGCAGGCTATACAGAATATCAAGAGGCTCTAAAAAAGTTTAAAATTGTAGAAAAAGTCCTAGAGAGAAAATTAGTGCTTAAAGCCATACCTTTAGATGCGCCGCATGTGGTTTTAGAGAAAGTTTTTGCGGGTCGTTATATGTGGAAGATCCAGATCCCTCTCCAATTGAAATATCAAAGCGTTGGCTTTACCAATAATGAGTACTATCAGGTTACACTGATTGTGATGCGTGTACCTGTAAGCGACGCTCCGCGTGGCATTTTAGTGTTAAAATATGCCATGGAAGAGATTCCACCGATGTAAGGGTGCCTTAGCGTAGGTCTTTTTCTGAATAGTTTCTTGTATAGCGTTTTATGCAAAGGCATGTTATTAGCGCGAAGACGGCCGATCGGGTTTGGAAGCCTCGCCGGCTTGTCTCTTAGCCAATGCTGCTTCTTGCCTGGCGACCCT
>CAZFXA010000011.1:0-12421 GCA_964522825.1 uncultured Legionella sp. | reverse complement strand
TTGTTCTGCTTTTTCTATTGCCTTCTTTTGTCTCTCTCCCTGTTCTAGAACAATCCTTGTTCCAAGAGGGTCAACTAATCCATCAGTTTGCTGACTCCTTGCCAATGCTGCTTCTTTCCTGGCAACGCTTTGTTCTGCTTTTTCTATTGCCTTCTTTTGTCTCTCTCCCTGTTCTAGAACAATCTTTGTTCCATGAGGGTCAACTAATTTATCAGTTTGCTGACTCCTTTTTAAAGTGAAAGGAATCACAGATTGTGTCTTGGTTTGATGAACCTTAGGATTTTCTCGAGGCGGTGGATTAGCTACGCTAGGCGTATTGGCTTGGGATGAAATGGATGCAACCCTTGTGGGTGGATAAGGCTTTCGACTCGGAAAAGACGGTAACATAAGGCGTGAACCTGTTGTAGGGGGCTTCTTGTTCGTTATAAGTTTTGGTTGACCTACAGGGGCGGATGATGCGGATATGGGAACAAAAGTGAAAGAAGATAAGGGTTGAACAATGGGTGGTTTGATTGGATTAATGGGTGGTTTGATTGGATCAATGGGTGGTTTGATTGGATCAATGGGTGGTTCGATTGGATCAATGGGTGGTTCGATTGGATCAATGGGTGGTTCGATTGGATCAAAAGTGAAAAAAAGTGATGAACCAGTTTCTGATCGAGGGCTTTCTAATGTGCTTGTTTCTGATGGTGTAGGCTCTGCTGAAGGGCTCTCTGGTGTAGGCTCTGCTGAAGGGCTCTCTGCTGAAGGGCTGTTTCTGCGAGCTTTTTGAACAACATAGTTAGCATGGGGATTAGCCATTAACTGTTCTAGCGCTTGTTTTGTTTGCTCTTTATCGCTCGCTCTTCTTATTTGTTCATCTTTTATGATATTCGCTAAAGCGCGTGCACGCTCAATTTTTAAGGAGATAATTTTATCGGCAATCGTCTCTAAAGATTCATCTTTGATAGGGGTTTGAAGGTGTATAGGATTCCATTCTTTTAAGTCTTTAAATCCCATCCATTCATTAAGATAGGCAATAACTGCGGCATCACCAAACGCTTTTTGAGCGTTTTTTAGGCTGAGTCTTAAAGATTCTTTTAAGGCGGCACGCTCTTTTTCCATTTGCTGAAGCAAAATAACAGATGTTTTTAGAAAGGTAGGCTGCAGATAAGCCAGCTCATAATCAGCTAAATGATTAGGGCTTTTGGTGCCTCCACCAACTGTTTTTTCACGTAGATTATCGGTGAATTTCCAGGTTGGGAATAGATCGGATGCTGTTAATGGTGTGGCGAGGTCTTTTTCACCCAGTCCCAAATCGATGACGGCTATGTGCGCATGACCTTCTTTATCGATGCTCGTGCCAAAATTTTCTAAATGTCCATCGAAATCACGAATGATATGACGATAGGCTAAAAAGAAACAAAGCTCTTCGAATTTCGTAGGATTGTTTTCCTGAAAGTCTCTCATAATGTTACTAGCGTCTTCATAGGCAGAAAGATTAGAGCGCTTTTCTTTATCGGCTTGAATGGCCAGGCAGTTAAAGTCCGAAATAAAATCTGTACGAACATAGTGTTTTAAATAGGCAGCATTTTTTACTGCGGGGTTTCTTGACTGTTCGAGGTTTAGAAGTTTGGTGTCTGGTATGGAAGATGCTAGACCTAAGGGTTCGAAGAGTGCTTTGGCAAAGGTACAAGCCATTTCTTCAGAGATGGATTCTCGACCGATACGATCGGGATCGGTTAAAGAACCAATTTTTACCAAGCACAGTGTGCCTTCAGGTGCAGGTGAGCGGCATTGAAAGCCAGGGGTTGCACCCTCAGATTTTAAGCTGATATTGTAATAGCCTTGTGCATACAAGGCGAAGGAGCACTCTTCATCTTCTTTCTGTCTTATGTCTATAGCAGACATTTTTTTAGAATTCTCTGTACTTTGTTTCCGCAGGTTGAAAAACTTTTTAGCTAAGTCTGCGTGTTCCGAGAAGCCTTGGGTTTCTAAAGTGCTACAAAATTGCTCTTCTTGCAATCTTTGTAAATCACCCGGCAAATGAGCTATAGAACCCAATAGTTTATTGAAATCATTATCAGACAATGATGAATTGTCTTTTTTGATAGCTGTTAATAACTGTACAACATGCTTTGTATGTAGAAAGTTTCTTAATTGCAAAAGATTCAGTTTTGTGTCGACCTTTAATTTTGGTTGGCTTATCATGTGGTCAATTAAACGGTCCATTTGCGCGAGAGTGTTCGCATCTAAATCAGGATTGGCCTTGCATGCTTCAAAGATTGCCGGTAGTGCATTGGATAGCGAGCTTCCATGTGTGCCAGACAGCGTTTTTTCAATAAAAGTCCTCATGGCTAAAGTTCCAATGCCGATAGAGCTTTTTATTGTGTGCCATTGAGTGGTGACACCTTTGATCTGCGCCAGCTCTTCAATATCTTTCGTTTCGAGCTTGTTTTTATTTAAAATGGCTTGTATTTTTTCGTTGTTGATAGTGCGATCGCAGACGATGCTTTGTTCGCGTCCTTCATATTTAAATCTGATCGTAATTGTTTGCTCGGTGAGTGTTTGACCGATTTCCACGCACCCTTCGCTGGCCAAGTAGGATTTCAAGTGTTTTGCTAAAATAAAACCGCTGCATTCTTGATCATAGGGCTTATGAGACTCTCTTTTTTTTGTGTTGAAGTGAAGAAAAGATTTTTTTTCAGAAAAGCCCGGTTCATAGCTTAAGAAAAATTGAGCTTTTTTTTGTCGGTGAGCATGGCATAAAGGCTTCAATGTTCCAATTTTTTCTGTGATGGTGTGAAATCTTTCTGGATCTAAAATAGTATCCAGATATTGTTTGAAATGTTCGGGTTTGGGTGGTTGTGCATTATTTGCTTCTTTGAGATTTTCTATAATGTATTCATCGATTAATTGATCGAGTCTTTGTTGACGATCAAAATCGACCAGTGCTGCCTTGTCGCGTTCGTTTTTTAAATAATCTAGAACGCCATCAAAGCCACCCGATGCTTTAAAGGCTTTTTCTTCTCGAAGGCCTAAGGCATCGGCTTTATCTACCCTTAACCATTCGGAACCTTTGGATAATTGATTAATGATCGCTTTGTTTGTCACTAATTTTCTTATTAAATCGTCGCTTAATGATTTTTTGCCGAGTTCTACATCTCGAATGATAGACTGTGTTTCTGCCAAGGTTGCCGCCAATCGGCCGTCTGCAAAGATCTCTTTATAAAAAACCGCCAAGTGCGTATAACATTGTTCAACTATTTCAGGGGTGTTTTTTTTAAGGTCCAGTTTACCTTTGCCGCTTCTGATGGATAAAGTGTTCATAGAGTGTTTTATGTGCTCAAGAAGCTCTGGTTTGTCACTATTTTGTTTAATGAACGCAAGCAAATCTTCTTTAGATTTTCGAAGCGCATCCAACACTTTTACTTCTGAATCTTTAGCGCATGCTGCGGCAAGAGAATCAATAAAAGCTTGGCTGAGCAATAGTCCTTGAAAATCCCGATCGAGCTTATTAATGGCGCCGAAACCATTGATGTTTTTTCGGTTAATGGCATCAACGACAAAACCGTTAGATGATACCTCTTTCGCGGGCTCGTGGGATATAAGCGCTTTAATAAAATTATTCAGCGCGTTGCCCGCATCGATATGTCCTACCGACAATGGATAGACAGTATTATTACTATGTGCTTTCAATGCTTCCTGTAAATCTATTTTAACGACCATGTTTCCAGCATGGAAATCACCGTCAGCATTGAGTAATCTTGCCATAACATCGTCGGAGACATCTTTGGAATCAATTTGGACCTTGACTGAGAATGATTCCCCGGTTTCAGGGTTTTTTAGACTTATGGAAAAAGCCGTATCGGTTGGCAACATGCCGTGATTATCGGGGCTTGCTTTTTTATAAGTATCTGAATCGACTATTTTAGGATGTTTGCGGCCATGTTCAAATCCATCTTCCGTTTTTATGCGAGATAATTTACCCTCTGCTTTGTATCGTAAAGAGGCGATATCATCTAAGGTCATTGTTTTTGAGGGGCTTTCTTCAGGTAAATCTTCTGACATACCCAAATAACGCACCGCAATCATTAAGCCTTTTGTCCCGCCATGAACATAGGTTACTTCGGGTGATTTTTCTGTTCCATGGGTCGCTGGCAATAGAGCTCTCATAATATCCAGGCCAATTTTTTCTGCGATGAGGCTGGCATCATCCGGGTTATACACACAATTAATAACGTCCTTTACCTTTTTGATATCCGTTGTCGTATCTTTTAATTGCCAGCGCGGCATAGAGGCAAATAATGCACGATATTTCTTTTTTTCTTCGGTGTTTCGATAGATGGTTTCAATCGTTTGACAGGTCGTTTTAAGATCTGCAGTAGCGATCTGATAATCTGGATTTTTCAAATTTTCACGCAGTTTTTCGCCTATTAATACAGGGTTTTTTGCTGCAAGACTGCGCAATAGTGTGGGTGTTATCAGAAAAACTTGCCCGGAGCCCGTTGCGCCGCCGGTTTTGGTGCCTGTGAAAAAACAGCATTGACTTGTGATGCCTATAGGATTGCTTAAATCACGTGGCGAATCAAAGGAACCTCTTGGGGAATCATTTGTGGCAATAGCTTCATTGGAAGAAGCGCTGTCTGAGCGCGGGCTGTTGGGTGGCGTAGGCATTTTTTGGCTTCCTGTTTATTACGCTTCTTAGTAATAGACAGATTAAAACCAGAAAGTTTCCTATGCCCCTGATAGTTGTAAATACGTGTAAGGTCTCTTTAAAGAAGTATCGCTGATTTGTTAGTATCGGCAAGACGCGCTATAAAAAGCCAGATATTAGAGGATGTATTCAAGGGCTGTTAAGGGTTAGGTGTTATCTCAATCAACCGGCCATCCGTCGTTGTAATAAAGTACTGTGGTGCGGGCTTTGTGAAATGTTGATAAAACAGAAGGCCAATCAGGCCAAAAGCAACAACTATCAAGATATAGATCAGTTTAATCAAAAAAACAAAGTTTCGCTGATGAAAATCACTTTGTTCTGCAACACGTGCCGCTCGGTTCATAGGGGATGTGCCATCATACACGCCACCAAGGTCTAGCGCTGCGTAAGGGGCCGGCCAAGGTTGCACGTAGCCACCGAAAAAAAACAGGGACCGTAAATTTAAATTTTTCCAAAATAATAAAAAAGCTCATGCAGATAAGAGAAAAGATAAAGGTCCATAAACGCATATGCATCAGAAAAAGCAAAATGGGTAGGGAAGACCAGGCATCCATAAAATAAAATCGGGGAGTGCGTGCTACATCGCGCCAGTGCGTGCTCTCTAAGATAGGCATAGAGCAATCCTCATTCGGTTAAGCCTGCGTCTTTATCGGCCATTTTTGAACGGGTTTCAATGATACGGAATTCACGTTCGCCTAGAATGCCTTGTTCAAATTTGCGCTTCGCATCGACATACATGGGTTGGCCACGTTCTCGCAGTAATTCTCGGGTTTTAGAAGCCAAGCGCTCGACCGGTGTTTTGATCAAAATATCTCGCACTTCTTGATCAAAAGCTAAATATTCTCGTAGGGCTACCCGCTTACCATCGGTGCTGGGTGCAAGTCTTTGCCAGACAATCAGACGTAGGGTTTCTAAAATATCCAAGGCGCGTCCATTGCGCTCTTCGGCAGGAAAGGTTGAAATCATACGTCTTACCGCATCGGAAACGCCATTACTATGCAACGTGGTATAACAAGGATGTCCTGTGAGCGCGGCATCAATCACTGCACTGATGGTTTCGACATCCCGTGCTTCACCCACCAAAATCAAGCGGGGTTTTCGGCGCAAGGCATTGCGTACACCGGCTGCAAAACTGGGTAGATGACGGGGAATTTCTGATTGGCTGATAATGGAAGAGGGCATCGAAACGCTATCGTACACAAATTCAATGGGGGATTCATAGGTAAGCATTTTACGATGACCCTCGCTTTGCTCCGCCAGATATTTAATGATAGCCGCGAGCAGGGTGCTTTTACCCGATCCCGTGGGACCGGTCACAATGACTGTGCCCTGATCGGGGGCCATGGCTTCTAAGATGGCGGGTTCGATATCGAGGGTCTTTAAGTCTGGTGGGGTACTGGGAATGCTACGCAGCGTAATTTGTAGGCCATCATGCCCTTCCACTTGGCAGCCTGTGCCATTGACCCTAAAGCGAAAGCGTTGGCTTCTATTAGGGCGGATTTCATATTGCGTGTCTACATCTTTACCGCTGTAAATCTGTGTCGTGCCATTGGAACCATAAATGGCATTCAGCATATCGCCCACTTCGGTATTCGATAAGCGACGGCTGGTGACGGGGTGTAGACATCCATGCACTTCGGCAAGAATCGGGCTATTGGTTTGTAAAGTGACGTCCGAGGCTGAAAGATTCACACAATGAAGCAGGACCTTATCCAGCGATTCGGTGCTAAAGCGGATCGGTTCCTCGGGTAAAAGCCATTCACTCATGTGGAATGATCTCGGTTTTCCAATGTTGGCTATCGTTTTGTAGGGTAGGGAAGGCTGTAATGCGAAGCACACGATCACTCACCGTTAAATCGGATCCCCCGCCGGTCACACCCATGTCGGTTTCAGCCACGTAAGGAGGGCTGACCATCTGTTGAGCCAGTAAGGTTCTGTAACGAACCATGCCTTCAAAATCGCGTTGTAAACGGGCGATATTTTCTTTGAAAATAAGTTCTGCTTGCTGGATCCCTGCGCGCCACCCTTCTTGGGTATATTTTTTCCAGATCAGTCGTTCTACCGCGGTACGGGGTAGGAGTGTACGGTCGGGTGTTTCAGGGGGTGTAAAAGATAACCATAAATAATCCCGCCAGTTAGGTGCGGCGCTTACAAAACGGGCCTGATTAAGAATTTGATAGGTACGATCAGCAATACGAATAGTGTCCGTTCCTCCCAGGCTTAAAGTGTTTCTCGCTTCGGTCAGTATAGGGGGCAGGACATTTTTATCCAGTAACATCGCATTAAAATTGAAAATTCTGTAGAGCAAGCTTTGGTTTTGCACAAGAACCGCATTGATTTTCGCGGAGCGCCAAGCCAGACCGCCTCGGGCTCCCACACTCAGGGCGGTGTCGCGTAGAATTTGTGTGCGGATGGCTCCCACAGCCGATTTGTTCGATCCGGGTGAGAGTTTTTGGAGATTCGTTAAAGTATCGGCGCTGTTATCCTTTGTTTTGCAGCCTGATAGGCTAAGGACAAGGATAAGGGCTAGTACATGGAATACGTTTTTCCGAATCCCAGTGGGGGACATGCATCCCTGTACTCGACGATTTACCCTTCTTGGAATCGATGCCCGACCTCGGCATTCGAAAAAACTTATTGGATAAGATACTAGCAGGTGGAGCCAGCAGCGCATCATTGCAAATACCTAACTTCAATGATTCTATCCTTTGGGAAGACCAAGATGTAGGCACGCTTGCCTGCCTGCAGGCTAGCATTTTGTAGGACATCGGCCATCATCGCAGCCTTGACGCTAATAGAAATCAGAATAGGAATAGGGGGCTCTTTCCCTAAAAACTTCGCCCGATACTGGCTTAAGTCGGCAATTTTTTGTACCAAAGGTGCGAGCGGCCCGGTCCATTCGAGATCGACTTTAGCACTCATGCCGCCTTCAGGGGTTGTCAGTGGCGCTGTATCCAAGATGGGCGGACTTTCTGCTTGTTCAGCCGCGGCTAGCACGCTCAGCGACTGCTCGATAGACTTTGCAGCATGTACGAGTTGATCTTCGATAGACCCTGGATTGAAGGAATCCTTAGAGCTGCTGGTTGCCAGATCCATACTGCTAGAGGGGGATGTTTCTTTGAGCACGCTACAGCCGCTTTGTAGCGTTAGCATGAATAAGATCAGGATAGCAAAAGCATTTTTTTTCATGTTCAGTCAACCACCCTCAGGAACAGAACCCACGGAAACCCTATAGTCATTGAAGCAACCAAATGACTCGCTTGTCAACTTAGGTTTAGTTTATTACTATAACATAAGAGTATAACCCGCCAGTAGGTGATAGACTGTCTTGCCATTTTGAAGATGGAGAAAGGTTTGGATTTTTCAACGCAGCTTAAAGCTATTTCCCAGTCTATCGGCTGTGAATATACCGTCAAAGGACAGCCTGTGAGTATGGATCATGTTTTTTCGCTGACAGGCTTATTGCCTGCTTTGTTACGTCGTGCCGATCAGCTCTGCTCTTTTTGTCTGGGTTATGGATTAGGACTTAGTTTTGAAAATGAGCAGACTGCAAAGCTGGGTGTGGTTGTGCGATTGGATAAGCATACGCCTTCGGTTTTACGTTTATTGTGCGTGATCGATGTTTTGTATGAGTTTATTAACCGTGCAACTTCAGTCAAAAATGTCCCCTTAGATGATTTGATGTCAGATTAATGGCTAGTAATGCTGGGGGCGGACAAGATCAGGGTGCAGAAAAAAACGCCTACTATATGTTCTGGCTGCTGGTTCTTATTTCAATGGCAGCAGGGATCGTCTGGTATTATTTTCACGATCAGTTTAAGTGGTTTTTCCTCAAGGTTCGTGTAGTAGAATTCCAGCTTATTTACTTTTTTTTAACGCTTGTACCCGAACGATTGCCATGGGTGGGCCATTTATTGCCAGAAGCCTTGGGTTCTGTTAAGGCCTATTTAACCGTCGCGCAGAACTTAACAACCGATACCCTGAGTTTGGATTTAGCAGAAGCCCTGAGTAACGCTGCCGGATCGTATTTACGCTATCCTGTTGCGCTTTATCTCCTTTGTTTATCTATCGTTGTGTTTAAAACGAATGTGCACACGCGGCTTAAAAAGAAATTTACCATGCGCAGTTTAGCCTTGCAGGAGCAGACCAATTGGCCACAGATTAAAATTGTCACCCAAACCGATTTAGTTGAAGCAGATTTAGAGACGGGGCCTTGGGCAATGGCCATGACACCGCTTCAATTTGCCAAGAAAAATAAACTGATCACTATTTTAGGAGTAGATGCAGGCGAAAAACGTTTTGCAAAGATGCAAACGCCTGAATATACCATTCGCTTGCATAAAGCGCGTGCAGAACGGGCTTTTAGTGCACAATTAGGGCGACCTTTGCTGCGCGTCGAACAAATGCTGCCGCATCGAAAAGCGTTGTTTGCAGCCTTGGCAGGCCGGGCTTGCAGAGATGGTAAAAGGGCAGGGGCTTTGCTTATACAATTAGCTAATTCTGCAGCAGACGGTGCCTTAGATTGTGAAGGGGTTGATGCATTATGTGCGCAATATCTTAAAAATAGTAAAGTAAAGGCTTTGTTTAGCGCACATGCTTACGAGTTTACGCTTTTTATTTCCTTGCTCTTATTGGCACGAGAAGATGGTGTGGTTGCTTCTGCCGATTTTCTATGGGTTAAACCTGTGGATAGACGTTTGTGGTATGTCATTAACAATGTGGGCAGACAAACACCTGCGGTAGAAGTTGGGGGTATTTTTAACCATTGGTATTATGAAGTGGGTATGAAACGTGCCTTAAGCACACCCAAAGTAGAGGGTGCCGTAGAAGCTTTAAATATAGCGCTCTGCGAAGTCATGTATATGCCGAGCGATGAAGAAAAGGCCGAAATTCTTAAGAAAACACCCAAGCCTTCCGAAACCCTGTCTGAAGCGCCATCTACCAGCAATCCGGTGCCCTCATGATACGAGGGATGGATGCCAAACAAGAGCAATCGGTACGTCAACTGGCCAGAGATACGCGTCCGCTGGGTGTGCGGGTTGCGGAAGTTATTGCCAAACCAGAATGTTTACTGATACTCGCCACCAGCAGTATTGCAGGCAGTTTTTTTTATCCTTTAGTCAGCGATATTGCGGCGGTTCTGTGTAGCGCGACTTTTGTTTTTTCCATCACCCGAGAACGCACTTTGCCCTTTCGTATTCCGCGATCGGCGCATTTAAAAGATTATAACGATTTGATACCGGGATCGACCAAGCCCAAAATAGGCGATGGCATTGCTTTCTTTGGCAACGATCGCATCACGCGCGAAGAAATGTGGTTTACGAATGATGATATGCGAACCCATGTCTTAATTTTTGGCTCAACCGGTAGTGGTAAAACCGAAGCCCTTATTGGTATGGCTTTTAATTCTTTGGTGTTTGCCAGTGGTTTTATTTATATCGATGGTAAGGGTGACAACAGTTTATTTGCCAAGATTTTTTCGATGGTACGCAGCATGGGTCGAGAAGATGACATTCTGCTGATTAATTTTATGACGGGTGCCCGCGATGTTTTAGGGCCTCAGAAAACACGCCTTTCCAATACCATGAATCCGTTTGCACGGGGTTCCTCTAGCATGTTATCCCAGCTTGTGGTCAGTCTTATGACCGGCGGTAAACCGCAAGGTGGTGGTAACGATGATATGTGGACGGGGCGAGCGATTAATTTTGTAGAATCCCTGATGCGCGTTCTTACGGTCATGCGTGATGCCGGTCATATTTTGTTAGACGCTAACTCCATTCGGGATTATTTTATTTTAGAAAAATTAGAACAGATTGTGGTCGATAAACAATTTCCTATTTCAGATACCTATAGTGTGTCTTTAGATGATTTTCCCAAAGAAATTCTAGAACCCTTAACGGCCTATCTTAGAAATCTGCCGGGCTATAATCCACAAAAGAAAGGCAATCAAGCTTCTGAAGTGCGAGAACAACACGGGTTTATCACCATGCAATTAACCCGCGTGTTTGGTTCTTTGGCGGATACCTATGGGCATATTATTCGTACCAATTTAGCCGAGGTCGATTTAAAAGACGTGGTTTTAAACCGTCGTATTTTAGTGGTTTTATTACCGGCCTTAGAAAAATCACCCCAAGAGTTATCTAACTTGGGTAAAATTATCGTGGCCTCTTTAAAAGCTATGATGGCTTCGGGTTTAGGGGATGAAGTTGAAGGTGATTATGCGGATGTCGTTTTAAGAAAACCCACCAATGCCAAATCACCCTTTGTGTGTATTATGGACGAGTATGGCTATTATGCGGTAGAAGGTTTTGCCGTTGTACCGGCTCAAGCGCGATCGCTGGGGTTTTCTGCGATTTTTGCCGGTCAAGATTTACCAGCCTTTCAGAAAGCCTCTAAAGAAGAAGCGGCTTCCATTGGTGCAAACTGTAATATTAAAATTTGTATGAAATTAGAAGATCCCCAAGAAACCTGGGAATATTTTAATAAGGTGGCAGGAGAATCCTATACCACCAATGTGAGTGGTTTTCAGGTCGATTCTAATAGCTTAACCATGAACTATATGGATACCCGCAATGCTTCGGTGGATAAGCGTCAACGTATCGATCTCTTAGATCTTAAAGATCAACGACCGGGCGAATATCATATTTTCTTTAAATCGAAAATTATTCGTGCAGAGACTTTTTATGCAGCTCCCAAGCCCGTGAAAAAAATTCGACTCAATCAGTTTTTAAAGATTGAGCCGCCTGCCGAAAAAACATTGTTAGAAATGGATAATAGGCTTAAACGTTTTCAACAGGTTTTTGGCGCGCAGGCGTTCACACCGCCAACGCTTGCAGAAAGTCATGATATTGATGTCCTCGTACAGGCCTTTCAAGGTGCGATTCATTTAAAACCCTTTGAACGAGGCGTTTCTGCACTGATTGCTATTTTAGAGCAGGAAGTTCAAAAACAAAAATCGCTCAGTATTCCCTTTGAAGATCCGGGTTTTGAACATGAAATGTCGGCCTTTAGTAAAATTTTTGTAACACCCATTGTGCTTAAAATGATCGGTAAAGAAAACCAAGAGCTCTTTTCATTACCCTTGATTCGCCGTGGTAATACCAGCGAGGAACTAAAACATATAGAGCGTTTGTCCGGGAAATCGGAACAAGAAGCCACCAGCATTGCAGAAGGAATTATTCGTGATATCGAAAGTGCCACAAAATTTCCGCCTGAAATTCATTTTGAACCGGATGTGCCTTTGCTACTCAAGGCTATACAAGATCTGATTTGCATGTTTGGAGGCGATCCCTTAGGCATGGGTGTGAGGCCTGCGTCTGCACCATCATCTTCCCGTGTTTCGGAACAAGATCTAGCGATAGACGATCTCGCTGATTTGCCCGATCTAGAAGGATTGCTAGCCTCTGGTTTAGAGGATGAAGAAGAAGAGCCCGATGAGGATGAAGCGGGTGATGATACTAAGGCATAGCTTTGGATCACAGGTTCAAAAATTCCCCCTTTGAAGGGGGAAGCGTGCGTCAGCACGCAGGGGGATGTTCGTGAAGAACAGAGCATTATTTAGAAACGCATTAGAGTTTTTGATTGTTCCTTGAAGGCTATCGCTCTCACTTCAACATCCCCCTGCACCCTAGCGGGTGCCTCCCCCTTCAAAGGGGGAATTTTAAGCTGTTTATTTATTCAGCACCTTATTAAATAAGAAAGCTTACAAACATTGCAAATAGCCAT
>CAZFXA010000010.1:0-39493 GCA_964522825.1 uncultured Legionella sp. | reverse complement strand
TATTTATTCAGCACCTTATTAAATAAGAAAGCTTACAAACATTGCAAATAGCCATTCTTTGTGGTTTAATAGGCGCCTAACCCTTCGTCTGGGACAGGTAGGAGATGACAATGACAACATTCACACACAGTTTTAAGGCGTTTAAGGCTTTAGCCGGTAGTCTAAAGGCAGCCATGCCAGACGCTTCAGATATGGCTTTTGAACTCCAGCATCTGCGAGCGAGTGCCTCTCAACAAGAAGAAGGTACCTTTTTAGTGCAGACCCAAGGTTTTTTAAAGCGCTTAAAATTACGCATTGATGAGGCCGTGGTTGATAACAATAACCCAGAGATCCTTAAGCATTTAGAAAAGCTCTTTTCAACCTTCGGTGATTTTATGCAGGGTGCGGAGCCTCAACTCGCGGCTGATATAAAAGCAGCCTTGGCACAAGAAGGCGTTGACAAGAAACAGGCATTATTGAAACTGCTAGAGGAACAGAAATTTGCAGCAGCTTTAGGGCCTCATCTCAAAGCATTCTTCACAGCGCCGAATCTTACTCGGCAAGAGCATGTGGATGCTATCAAAGGCCGGATGAGTGAATCCATGGGTGAGCTTCATCAGCGTGTGAGTGATCAGGCTATTTATGATCCTGAGAAGGCTCCTTGGTTGTATTTCTTCAAGCTCTTATTTAATCTGGTAGAAATGCTCTCAGCACCACCTCTACGTAGCTCGGTACAGAAGGAAGAGTCTCATGCGGCAAAACCAATGCTTATTCCTATGCCTAGGTAAACCACTTTAAGCCCCTAAAACAAAAACCTTTTAGGTTTTTGTTTTAGGGGCGAAGCTTTTCATCCCTCCTTTGAAGGCTTAGGCAGTGAATCCTTTTTGTTCTTGGCTTCTACACCCTTACTTATACTAGATTTAGACTGATCCAAGCCCGTATTAAGCGCAGCCTGACCAGCCTTCGCGCCGGAATCGAATCCACCCTTGGCTTCTTTGACCATATCGCTTGGATCGGAGGTTTCGGTAGGTCCGCCTATCCAACGCATAATCTGGTTGGGTAATAGATAGATAAGCGAAAAAGATTTATTCACAATCGCCATGATCAAAAAGATATACATCAGCAATATGGCGATAAAGCTAAATAAGGTTGGACTGCTTGCAGTATTAATGGCCGGTAAGAAGCCGAAATTAATCATTGCAATACCCGCGCGCAGTAACCCAGCGCCCAGGATAAACCCAAAAAGCATGAGCATGGGCCGCAGAAAGACATTCGCGAGCAGTATAAGTGGTTGTCCTACCTTCCCTAGATCCTCTCCTGAAGGATGAGCCAGGGCCAGTGCCACAATGGGCGCACCGACTACCGCTTCGATGACCGCAATAATCCAACCAAAAGCAGCTGTTGTAAAAATTAAATAAGGTACCATGGGCAGATAAATATTAAGGGTGGCACCCCCTGTCCACAACATAGCTCCCAAACCAAAGATAAGGGGCATCACTTGTAAAAGTAACGTTTGTGTAGACCAGGCTAATGGGCTCATACAACTAGCCGAAGAAAGACCTACAGATATAAATACAGACAAGATAATACCCGCGATACACATGCCTTCTGCGGCGAGCATAAGTCCCCATCCGAATTCATGTAGCGAGGCTAAGGGATCCTGCCAAACCTCTCTAACTCTTCCATCATCCTCGCCACTATGGAGTGTTTTACCCGCGACTCTTTTTTCAAATTCTCCCATGATCTTATTTTGTGTTTTACGTAGTCCACCTGGACCATTCAGTATTTTATCAAGAATGCCACTCCCTGTGCTGGCCATGGGTGCGAGCCTTATGCCTTGCGTTGTGATGGTATCGTTCTCTGAATCCACACCGTAGTATGCATCCATACGATCAAGATAGGCGTTTAGTTTTTTGGTTTCATAGTTGGGGGCCTGGCCATTAATCAAGCTATTCAACGCTGTGTTCTGCGTGGCGCCTAGTAGGGTATTCCAGGCACCTGCAAGCGGCATATTATTCGTGGTATCAAGCGGGGTTTTAATGGGGACATTTGTGGCTACGGGCAGCTTGCTATAGTCATTATTTTGAGATACGGCAGAAGACTTGACCAGTGCATAATAATAACTGCCCGCATGAATCCAACCATACGATTGTACATCTTTTATATTATTATCTCCTAAGCGGGTACCACTGCTTATATCATTGCCATCAATGCCTTGTTCCCAGCTTGCGGCATTGGAGGCGTCGGGTGACATCTGTACACCCTGAGACAATTGTGTGATTTGGCCTATATAAGCTTGTTTGGCGAGTAAGTAATAACCCGGATCAGGGGGGGTGTAAAAACGACCATCGAGATCGCCTGTGCTACTTAAGCGCGTTTGTGCAATAAGTGTTGCAGCAGGATCGACAACCCCAAACATAGACTGTAAGGCCGCAACTTTAATCGCCAATCGCTGGGCAATGGTGGCATTGTTAAAGGTGTCTCGCGTATTGGTACTGTCCAGTATGGATGTTACTTCAAAAGAACCACAGACTGAACTGAGACTAGAAGGTGTGGGGGTGTTGAGTCCCACATTGACTGTGGCAGAAAGAGAGAGCGCAGCAGGGCTGCCATCGGGATTACTGGCCGTAATAGAAGGCGTTGTGGTTGTCTGGTTCACAAAAACACGTACAGGACCATATTGCTGCATATTACCGGGTACGGTCGAGAGCTCTGTCATGTTATTGAGTGCATGCATGCAGGTACTGGCCATCATCACTTGTTGCACCAGCTGGCTGAGTGGACCATCCATTCTCGGATCAGCAGCTTGTGCACCACCCGTGATCACAGCCGAGGCATTCGATACCACCGATATATCTCTAGACAGCTGGTTGAGAATCACATTCCACACCGAATTGGCAGCCCCAATCCCATTGAGCACAATCCATACCACGGTCATCTGTACGACCGAATAACCCGAGGTAGGGCCTGGTACCATTAAGAGGGTGCCTAGAAAAGCACGCATCGGTACCCAGGCCGACATTTTCTTACCCATGGCCTCGCCTTCGCGTGCGGTATTAATGGTGGAAGAAACACCAATATAGGAAATCACCAAAACACCCACGGTCAGGATAATGTAGTTAAAGCGTTCGAACATCAGTGCAAGTGTGGTATTGGCATCGCCACTTAATTGAATAGAGCCTACATTACCGCCAAAGACCATGCCTAAATAAATTTTAGAGCGATCAGTCGGTGCCACGGAAAAAATAGTGGCCAGCGCTTCGGTACAAAGTAAACAGCCTATTAGGGTTAATAGGGCCTTAAAACGTTTGGATTTAAACATTCGAGGTCCTTTTAGATCCAGAGACAAAACGACACCATTCTGAAAGTGAACAGCCCAATTTGCGTTGGCTGATTTGAAAATGCCAGAAATGAAAACGAAAGGCTTGGGATAAAGCATAGATAATTAGTGCAGCACTAATACACGTGCCCATAAAATTGCCAAGACAAATCAAGACGATCGTATAGATAAGCAAGAGTCCTGCAACGAAAACAAAGAGCATCGCCAGGGCTTTATAATCTTCCGATTTTTCGGCTAAAGCCGTATCGCTGAGGGCTTGTTCTTCGACCACGGTTTCAAAGTCTTCTAGTTTTCCCGGGGGCGCTGGTTTTAAAAGTCTTCTTGCTAAATTAATAAAGTAGATAGCGGTGTCTTTGTTGTCTTGAAGATTCGCCCAACGATCGACCCGAATATCAATGATCTGTGAAGCAACCTTCTTAAACCCACTGAACAACCCCATACCTATACCCCACGATCATTACAACTGGCAAATGATACACCCTAGGGATATTATTATAAGTAGATTCTTTCAGAGGTGCCACCACAGATGCCTGATTTACACTTAGATGCGGTCCATGCTTTTTGGGATAGTTATGATCGTCGCACGCTCTATAGGGTGATTGTTGCACTTGAGCGTGTGGAACACTGGGCCTTAGATAGCCATGAACAGGTGGAAGCTACCTTGCTACAGTTGGGTGAGGTTATGGATCACGCACCCGATGTCACGCTCGATCAGGAGGCTGCCTTTGTGCGTGTTTTAGCGACTGTGCGGGCCAGCCGTGCGCTACGTTTGCTACAAGCCTTGGATGCTGCCAAGCCCGGGGCTGCTTCTCAACTCCTTATGTATGCCGAAGCCAACACAGGCGCAGAAGCTTTAAAGCCTGATCCTTTTGCAGAGCTTTTTCTAAGACGCAATTTAGTCTTTGAACGTCTACAATTGTTATCAAGAATCTTTGCACCCCAACGGGTGTCCTTGGTGCTGAAAGCTTTGGAGCAAAGTGCGGTTTAAAGGAGAGTTTAATGACTGACCAGAAAAAAAGTAGGGGTTATTTGATGGCATGGGTGAGTGGTGTTGGCCTGATGGCTGTGTTCTATGCATGGGTTGCGGGTGCAGCAGCATCCTCGCCTGCCCAGTCGCCCACCACGGTTACAGTCAAACAGAATCCTGTCGATCCAGCTGTTCAAAAAATGCTTGATCAAAGAGATGCCACTATACAAGATCAGCAAAACACGGCGATTCAAGAGGATATGTATCATCCAACGACGCTTTCTCCTGCCGATACGCTGGTCACTCAGCATTTATCAGGCTATTGTGCTTCTGGGATGGAAACGGGCCTTTGTTCTAGCGATCCTTTACGCATGTTTGGGGATATGAAAGTTTCAAGTATTCTTAGCGGTAGTAGTTATGATGATGCGAGTAAAGCAGCGGCACAAGCTTTTCTAAAAACCTTATTAATGCCCTTGGACAATTCGGCCGTGAGTAGTTTTCAGAGCTATGGTGAAATCAATGCCGATATGCTCTCGAAAAATCCAACGCTTAAACAACAATATGTGCAGGCTTTATCGGATGAAGCTTTATTGTCGGTGGTGCGAGAAGCATTTGCTGGGATGATGGCCAAACGAACCCCTCCCATAGCCTCGCAAGGTTCAGAGGCCATGCCTTCTGAAATGGCCTTGATGGAGCAAGATGTGTTACAGCGCTGGATGAATAATAGCTGGAAAACAGATCTTGCAGGTTTAAGCCCTGAACAAATACAACAAGAAATAGCCTTGATGCAAGCTTCGCAGCTTTACATGGAATATCAACGCTATCAACAAATGGAGCGTGTCGAGGCTTTATTGGCGGTCTCTGTTTTACAGAATTATCGTACCCAGAAAAACGCGAATGCGTTGATTGCTAAAACAACGACAGTACCCGATACCAGCACATACGCTTCAGAGGGTGTGGATGATAGTGCTCAATAAAAACGCTATAAAAGGGATAGGTTAGATGCGAGCATTGTCCTTGCCGGCTTATGGCGGTTATGTTTTATTAACCTTTGTGCTTTGGAACGCCTGGAATGCCACAGCGCTATGTCTCGATCTTTTAGCCATGGGTGCTTTAAGCAGTGTGGTCTTAGGGTTGGGTGCTGCTTTAGCAACGGCCTATTATTATCCCAGTGCTTTGGCGCATAGCAAAAGTACCCACCTGCAAGTCCTCTCTCCCTTAAAAAATTATGGCGCCTGGCTTTTAAGCTGCGTCGCCCTTTGCATACTGAGTTATTATTTTTTTTATGGCTTAGAACAAAATACACAGCTGAATCCGCGCTTATATGGATTAGCCAGTGGTACGATGTGGGGTGTATTTCAACAGCATGCTTTAAGCGTAGGGCTTTGGCCTTGGCTGCTTTCTATTTTTCTAGGGTTGGGAGTAGCCTACGCCACTGTTGTTTTTAAAAGAAGGCCTTTGTTAAGCGAGTTATGTCTGCTGTCTATTAAAAACACCCGAACAAAAGCCATTTTACATAGTTTATTATCTATTCCTTTAGATTTAGTGAAAATAGCTTGGTGTGTAGTGACGGCAAGCTTTATGGCACTCTGGATAGCCTCCTTGCTTGCAGGTCTTTTTCATTGGGAATCGCTCTTTGTAAGACCGCTTCGGCTCATTTTTATGGGGGGGCTTATTGTATTTGTGTTAAGAAAACCAAGCCTACAGCTGGTGCTATGGATGGAAAAATCGAAGGTCTCGATTGCGACTATTTTATTCATTTATTTGTGCATTTTTATCGGTTGTTTACTGTGGTTACATGCCACGGCCGATGCGGTTACTTTAGGGGCTGAGTTAAACCAACCGGATGTTATCATAAAAAGTGTTATCAATGGGCCTCTCACAGCCGAATCATTAAAGACACATGTGTGTATCCTCATGGTTGGCTGGTGGTCTTTATGGTTGCCTTGGATGGCATCGAAGGCGGCTAAAACAGCCTTGGGTGGTTCAATGCTGGGTGCTTTGTTAAAGCTTAGCCTGCCAGTCTTGCTCATTTTTGGCATAGGCCTGCGCATGATTAGCGTAGAGCAGTCTACGGTTCTTAGTGTTTTTCTGAATAAACCCTGGGTGCAAAGTTTAGCTTGGTGCCTGCTTTGTCTATGGTTGCGCTCGATCTGGGGAGGAATGTATAACGTGGGAGATCTTCAGCGTGGTGCCATGATTGCGCTTCGGCCCTTATCTAAACGCTCGCTCAATCGTTGGATGACGGTGGTTTTTGCCTGGCTGTCTTGTTATTTATTGGGGTATTTTATGTTGGGTTGGAGGCTCACGCAATGGATAGTGGGTGCTGCAGCGTGTGTGATGATCGTATTAGCATTGGCCTTTAGCGTGGCATGGGTATCATCTTTAATGCCTTCTCGGGTCTTAAAGAAATGCAGATTTCTGGGTTTATCTTAGATCGCTTGGCTAATTGAAAGCGAAAGCTTTGTGCGAGTGTGGCCGTTAATAAAACCATTTCCATAGGCGCCAGATGACTTGCAATACACATATGGGGTCCAGCACCAAAGGGTAAATAAGCAAAAGGATGGGAAATGCCTGTGGGTTCTAAAAAGCGCTCTGGCCTAAAGCTGTTAGGATTATCCCAATAGTCCGGGTTACGGTGCAAGCTATAAATATGTAACATGAGAGAGGAACCTTTGGGGATGTCGACACCCAAAATAGTATCGGCCTCCAGATTGGTACGAGGAATACTCCAAATAGCCGGATAAAGCCTTGAGGTCTCTAAGAGAATAGCACGGGTTATCACAAGATGGGGAATATCATCCCAGGTAGGCTTACGTCCTTGTAGGACCTGCGTGAGCTCGGCTTCTAATTTTAATTGGTATTCAGGGTGTAGCGCCAATAAATACCACATCCAGCTTAAAGTGCAGGCTGTGGTTTCATGACCTGTAACGATATGGGTTTTTAATTCACCTAGGATCTGATGATCGCTGAGTAAAGTTTGGGTTTTTTCATCGGTGATAGCCAATAAACGTTGTAATAAATCGTTTTTGTCTTGCATTGTTTTTCGTCGTTCTTGGATGATGCCTAATAACAAACGATCCATCTGATGCTTATACAAGCGAAAGCGAAGGCCATCGAGTATATGATCCAAACCAAACCAAAACGGTGCGTGTGAACAATAAAAATTGCAAAACCGCGATTGACGTTCCAAGCGCTTGAGTGCAGGCGCTTCAAAGGCTTGAGAAAACATCAGCGTTGATACAATACGTAAATTAAGGAAATTCATTTCAGCTAACATATCGATGCTTTTGGGACATTTTTCTTGCCAGCGTTGAATTAAGTTTTGTGCGAGATCGACAATCACAGGGGTGTAGTATTTAACCGTATTTTTCTGATAGAAGGGCAGGGCTGCGCGACGGCGAATTTTCCAAGGTTCGTCTTCTCGGGTTAAGAGTCCATCTCCAAAAAAAGGAAACATAATTTTTTGATAAAAGAAGGGGTCTCGTTTATAACCGTGATGATGGGTTTTGAGAATATGTTCGAAGGCTTTGGCACCTGTAATTAAAAATTGAGCGCGCGCTTGTAGGTAAATAACCTCTCCAAATTGCCTGGACAGTTTAAGAGGATAATCCAAAGACCAGTACCGTTCGTTTTGTTTTCCTTCACTGATCAACGCTAACCAAGAAGGACCCTGTTTGGGCTTGGATCTTCCTTTGAAAAGCACTAAGGTTTCCTTTTAGGGGAAGAACTCAAGTGGGGTCCTGCCATCGTGGGCTCGGTACTTGCACTTAAATGACGTCGCAGATGTTGTTGGCGTCGGTATTCCCCTGTATCCTGAGGCACGGTGCTAACATTTGCATCCAGCGCTTCACTGTGTGCCAGCAGCTCGGCTCTGAGTTGTTCATTTAAGGCCTTATTTTGGGCTTTATCAGCCTCTGTGTTCAGATTGAACTTCGGGGTTGTGGCACCCAAAATGGTTTTTAGACGCTCTACCATCCATTCAACATGGTGTAAATCTAAATCCAAGCAATGGGCAATATAGCTGAGGGAATCGGTGCAGCCCATCAGATACCAACATTGCATCCAGACTGAGATCGAAGCATCGCCCGTATCACCTCCGACAATGCCGTTATCATCATTAAACTCAAGACGACAATCTAAACAGCGATAACGGTGATTATGTTCAGAGTCTGAGGGCAGTTGGGGTAATCGTCGGATATTATTGGAGTGACAATCTGTGCAATGCACCCCGGTGGGCCAGCGCGCTTGGCGCAAGGCCTGATAGGCTTCGGGTAATTGCATCATTTCTTTAATTTGAGCCGCTCGCGCATCGGGCGCATCTTCGGGGGGCATGTCTAACAGTGCATCGAGTACTTCTAAATGACGTCGTACAGCGTTTTCAATCGGTACTGGCGGTGTGTCTCCAAGAGATTGTCGTATACGCGCTAGCTGTGCATCCATCGTCTGCACATCGAGCGGATCGTTAGACACCGAGCCTACAGCCTCTTGGGGCTGTATACCTTTCCAGTCTTTGATCGACATCTTGAATTTTGTCCACCACTCGCTTAAAAAAGCCATACATTTTGTCCTAAAATCCCTTTAAATCAGTTTCCAGTATACACGAAAAAGGATTCGTGACCCAAGTGAGTTGGCGTTCATGATATGAGAAATAGCCACCTTTGAGGGTGCAGGGATGTTAAAGCAAGTAGGCGATTATTCGAACGGAAAGCTTCGAAATGCTTCAGGGTGATCTTAACGCGTAGCCTCTACAACACGCTTTTCGCCAGACCATGTAAGCGATTCCAACGCCAGGTTTTCGAGGTGTGTCATATCGCGAGATTCCAAGGTTTGGAATAATTGCATGAGCTGTTTCAGCGGTTTTGGAAAGTCTAGGCTATCCACTTTTGTGTGGTGATGCGCTTCCAATTGCAATACGTTGGTCAATTGATCAAGATGTGCTTTCACGATCTTCAGGTAAATGGAAAGATGTTTCAAAGCCGATTCGAGTGCTGTATCGAACGACTGCAGTTCTTCTGGAAAGGCTGCCAGATTCCTTTGAACGATCGGTGCATGCATGCATTTGATGAATAACGCTGTGTTTGAAAGTGCAGGTTGATCAGCGGTGTCTCTTAATAGGGGTAATAGATCGATCACAAACTGGTGGATAAGGGTCATTTCCTCAATCTGTTGAATACGATCCGATAATTTTTTAAGCTGCACAATATCCCAGGTCGTGCCTTTAACGCTCGTAATACCTTTTTCACGCAGCGCTTCAATAATCTGTGTGCTATTTAAAAAATGATCCTGGCATTCATCCATAAAGGCTCGACACTGGTAAGCAATGCTATTCAAGCGGATGCGATCCAGTACTTTTTGCAATTGGCTTAAGACCCATTGGCCTCCTTCAGGTGCCGTGAATCCTTCTTCATTCAGTGCTTTTACCATTTGGCGTTGCGAATATTTTTTTTCCTGATAATGCTTGATAATCGGTTCTAGTAAAAAAGCAAATAAAATAGCGGTATCGATTTTGGGTTTATTTACCCGTCCAATCACTTCGGCTGCATGGGGGTTTCCTGATTTGGCAGTGGTCATTTTTAAGCCCTCGCGGATGAGTTTGCCATGCAAGGTTCTTTGTATTTCAGCATGCTTTGTTAAGGCTTCCAAGATGGGTGCGGTTACAAAGGGTTGATCAGCACACAAGAAAGGTACATCTGATCCTAGGAGTAACTGCGCAAAGGACCGATTGTTAGCTAATTTGCCTAGTTCTAAAATCAAGAGCGTGGCCCCTTTTTGCTTGCAGCACTGCAGCGCTTTTTGAAGTTCAGGCCATTGTACAGATTTTTGGTGCAAAAGTGTTTCAACAAAGGTATCCAGAATCTGTGCCGTGGGCATTTGATGCTGTATAAAAGCTGTGCTGAGTGCATGGGCTTTGGGGTCAAAGCTATCCTTTACGTGGTTTGAGAGTGCTTGTGTTGCTTGAAGACGATCGACAAAACGGGCATGTTGCCCGCTTTTTTGTGCGGGTATTTTAACGTAGTATGCAATATACAGCAGAGACTCTGACATGTACGCCCCCTGTCATTTCCACTATTTTCATGATGTCCAGAGGTCAAGGTAAATCGCTTAGGCAAAACAGTCAAGAAGAAAATAACACTTCTTCTTCTGAACGCTTTGTTAAAACCTCGACACCCTGATGGGTAACTAACAAGGTATGTTCCCATTGTGCCGACAAACCATGGTCCTTGGTGACAACGGTCCAGCCATCATTCAATAATTTAATATCGCGCTTATTGCTATTAATCATGGGTTCGATGGTAAAAGTCATGCCGGGTTGTAAGAGTGCTCCGCTGCCTGCTTGGCCGTAATGGACTATCTGTAATTCGGGCTCATGAAAGAGTGTCCCTATGCCATGTCCACAGTATTCACGCACGACGCTGTAGTGGTGGGATTCGGCATGTTGTTGGATAGCGGCCCCAATATCACCCAATCGTGCTCCAGGTTTGACGGCCCGAATACCACGGTATAAACATTCTTGGGTAACACGACTTAAACGTTTAGCCAGGATAGAGCAATCGCCTACGAGGAACATCTTGCTGGTATCGCCATGATAGCCATCTTTAATCACGGTCACATCAATGTTAATAATATCGCCATTTTTTAGAGGACGTTCATTGGGAATACCGTGGCAAACCACGTGGTTAACAGAAGTACAAATCGATTTTGGGAAAGGGGTCTTCGAACCACCTTGGTAGCCTAAGCAGGCAGGGATCGCTTGTTGTACGTCTACAATATAGCGATGACAGCGTTCATCCAGTGCGAGCGTACTAACGCCTGGTTGTACAAAGGGCTCGATCATTTCCAATACATCTGCGGCCAATCGTCCCGCAATACGCATTTTTTCAATGGCTTCAGGGGTCTTGAGTGAAAAGGTCGTCAATCGTAAATCCCTTCTAAGTTCTATGGTTTGATTTGTAAACAGATCTCATGGTATAAGGCTCTCTCTGAATACGCAATATTGTGTATTCAAATTCACACACGAGCCGTCACGTTATCTAGGGTGCCTACTGAGTCTTCGGGCAAAGTCGGGTTGGATAGCGGGGCTTGTGGAGGCTTAACCCTTGTTTTAGGAGTGTTTATGACTGTTTCTGTCAGTATGCGTGAGATGTTAGAGGCCGGACTTCATTTCGGTCATTTAACTCGCTTTAGAAATCCCTCGATGATCCCCTACATTTACGGTATTCAAAATGGGGTTCATATCATTAACTTGGAACATACGGTATCCATGTTTCGCGAGGCCCTTCATTTTGTACACAAGATTGCAGCCCGAGGGGGTAAAATACTCTTCGTAGGCACCAAGCGTTCAGCAAAGTCTGCCATTGCTACCTATGCCAAACAATGTGGGATGCCCTATGTGGATCACCGTTGGTTGGGGGGGCAGTTAACCAATTATAAAACCATTAAACAATCCGTGCGACGTCTGAGAGACCTTGAGAACATGGTGCAAGATGGTACGCTGGACCATTTAACTAAAAAAGAAGGTCTAAAACTCATGCGTGAGCTTGAGCATTTAGATCGGGGCTTGGGCGGTATCAAGGAAATGGGTGGATTGCCGGATGCCCTTTTTGTGATTGATGTGGGTAACGAGAAAATTGCTATTAAAGAAGCCAATCGTTTAAGTATTCCTGTTATCGGTGTTGTCGATACCAACCATAATCCAGCAGGGGTTGAATATCCTATCCCAGGTAATGATGATGCTATCCGTGCAGTAGAATATTATGTGCGTATGGTGGTAGAGACGATTCTCGAAGCCAGACAAAGCGAACGTGCAGAGGCTTTTGCACAGACTGCGGGTAAAGCGGATAAACCAGCTGCTGATCAAGAGAAGGTGTAAGGATGGATATTACAGCCGCATTGGTAAAAGAACTGCGAGAACGTACCCAGGCCAGCATGATGGACTGCAAGCGCGCTTTGGTGGCTTCACAAGGCAACATTGAAGAAGCGATTCAGGCGATGCGCAAAGCGGGTCAATCGAAGGCAGAGAAAAAAGCCTCAAGAACCACCGCAGAAGGTGTGGTCGAGGCTTTGTGTTCTCAGGATGCCAAATCCGCTGTCTTACTCGAAATTAATTGCGAGACGGATTTTGTAGGCCGTGAACAAAAGTTTAGACAGTTTGCAAGCAGTGCCTTGGCGCATGCTTTAGCATTAGGGGCAAAACCAGAGGCTTTTGAAACCCTCAAAGCAACCATGGAGCCTGAACGCTTAGAATTGGTGGCACAGCTTGGAGAAAATATTAGTATCCGGCGTATGGCTTTTCATCACACCGATGAAGGACTTGTGGGAACCTATTTGCATGGCGGTAGTGTTGAAGGGGGCGCACGCATTGGGGTTTTAGTGCTTTTAAAACAAGGCACGGCTGCGATTGCACGTGATGTGGCGATGCATATAGCTGCCATGTCGCCTGAATATCTGCAGTCCACCGATATCCCAGCTGATCGCTTAGAGAAAGAGCGCGAGGTTGCGTTGGCAGAATATGAAAAGAGTGCGCAGGTTGCACAGGCACATTTGCGTGAGCCTATTATTGCCGGCAAGTTAAAGAAATTTATGGCAGGTATCACCTTGTTGGAACAGCCTTATGTGCGAGATCCCAGCAAGACGGTCAAAGCTTTTTTGGAAGCCTCCAAAGCCGAAGTTCAACATTTTGTGCGCTTTGCAGTGGGTGAAGGTATTCAAAAGAAGACGGATGATTTCGTCAGCGAGGTGATGGCCCAAGCGCGGGGGGATGCGTAGGTGCAATCGACAGCACAACCGCTTTATCGTCGTGTGTTGCTGAAATTAAGCGGTGAGGCTTTATTAGGAGACAAAACCTTTGGGATCGATCCTTCAGTCCTCGATCAACTAGCCTCTGATGTGATATCGCTTCTTCAACACAAGGTGCAGGTAGGCTTAGTGATTGGCGGCGGTAATTTCTTTAGGGGAGAAGCCCTCTCAGCCATAGGGATCGGTCGTATTACAGGCGATCAAATGGGCATGTTGGCCACCACTATCAATGCATTAGCGATGCGAGATGCTTTGGAAAGAGCGGGCTTTAGCGCTCAGATTATGTCTGCTTTTCCCATGAGTGGGATTGTCGATCACTATGATCGTCGTAAAGCCATGGATTATTTAAGCCAAGGCACCTTGGTTTTATTTGCAGCAGGTACGGGCAATCCTTTAGTCACGACCGATTCTGCAGCCAGTCTTAGGGCGATTGAAATTGGGGCAGATGTCCTTTTAAAAGCCACGAATGTCGATGGCGTTTATGACAGCGATCCCTATAAAAATCCACAGGCCAAGCGTTATCAAACATTGGCTTATGAAGAAGCACTCAGTCAAGAATTAGGGGTGATGGATTTAACGGCTTTTTGTCAATGCAGGGATCATGGTCTTAACATCCGTGTTTTTAGCATTAGCAAACCGGGTGCACTTTTAAGGGTGGTTCTGGGTGAAGAAGAAGGTACGCTGATACATTAGAGGCATAGAGTATGATACAAGCAATTCAACAGCAAGCATACGATCGTATGCAGAAGTGTCTAGAAAATTTTTCACATAACCTCGCAAAATTAAGAACCGGTCGGGCTCATCCTAGTTTAATTGAAACACTGCCAGTCTTTTGTTATGGCAATACAACCCCCTTAAATCAAGTTGCCTCTATTATGATTGAAGATGCACGCACTTTATCGGTAACACCCTGGGATAAATCGGTGGTACAGGCCATTGATAAAGCGATTCGTTCGGCCGATTTGGGTCTTAATCCTGTCACCTTAGGTCATGTGATAAGGGTTCCGCTACCGGCTTTAACGGAAGAGCGTCGTAAAGAACTGGTCCGTCATTTGGGTAAAGAGGCTGAAGAAGCACGCATTGCTTTACGGGGTATTCGCCGAGATGCCAATACAGCGATTAAGCAATTAAGCAAAAAGAAAGAAATCACCGAAGATGTAGAGCGCTCCGGCGAAGCCGCTATACAGAAGCTCACGGATCGTCTGGTCGCAGAATTGGAGAAAATGGTGGTGGCCAAAGAAAGCGAGTTGATGCATATTTAATGTCTATGCCTTCGCATATTGCAATCATTATGGATGGTAATGGTCGTTGGGCCAGTGCGCGTCATTTACCCCGCATGGCAGGACATCAACAGGGTGTGGAATCGGTGCGGGCTATCATTGAAGCTTGCCTTAAAAAAGAAATTGCCTGTCTAACCTTCTTTGGTTTTAGTAGCGAAAATTGGCGCCGCCCCAAAGCGGAGGTCGATTTTTTATTAAGTTTATTTAGTCGTTTACTGAAAACTGAAATAAAAGCCTTATCGGATAATGGTGTGCGTTTAAGGATCATTGGCGATCGAAGCGTTTTTCCTGAAAGTTTGAAAGCGGCGATCTATGAGGCCGAAGCACAGACTTACGGCGGTACCCGACTCAATCTTAGCATTGCTTTTAACTATGGGGGTCGTTGGGATCTCGTGCAGGCCATGAAGCAAGTCGTAGAAAAAGCCATGCAAGGTGCTATCGATCCTCAGAAGCTAGATGAAGACAGTATAAGCCGCCATTTAGCATTGGCCGATTTACCCGAACCCGATTTACTGATTCGTACCAGTGGTGAATATCGGATCAGCAATTTTTTACTTTGGCAATGTGCGTATACCGAACTGTATTTTAGCGATGTTTTTTGGCCTGATTTTAGAGAGGCACAATTAGAAACGGCACTCATGGCTTATGCACATCGAGAACGTCGTTTTGGGAAAGTTTCAGAAGATGTTGCAGAAGCATCTGATGGGGCTGATGAACATACGGATCTGGAGATAGCGGTTGCTCACATTCATACCGACGCTATTATGCAAAATTCAAATTCCCTCCTGAGCGAAGCGGGAGAGGGTTAGGGTGGGGGTGTACTATTATGCTTAAAAAACGTGTTCTAACAGCCCTATGCCTTATACCCATGGTCATCGCTGCCATTCTCTGGTGCGGTCGCTTGCCTTTTGCATGGCTAAGTGGGGCTATTTTCATCGTGGCGGCTTGGGAATGGAGTCGACTTGCCGGATTTACGACCGCATTAGGCCGCCTGCTTTGTTTGTTACTTATGTTCGTGGTAGGCATCCTGCTGCTTATTGCGTTTGAACGACTGGGTAGTCGTACATCCTTGCGAGCAGGTGTGTTTTTACTGATCCCTGTCTTTTGGTTAATGGCTTTGTTTGCCGTTGTGTTTTATCCAAAATATACAGCTTTCTGGAAATCTCGTTGGGTAGGCATTTTTAGTGGTTGTATGCTCTTAGTGCCGACTGGATTCCTTTTGGTCGCGTTACAGTGTACCGAACCTTCTCTTTTGCTTTATATAGTGGCCCTCGTTTGCGTCTGTGATAGCGCAGCCTATTTTGTGGGTAAGCGCTATGGTCGCACTAAACTGGCGCCTGCTTTAAGTCCTGGTAAAACCTGGGAAGGGGTATTGGGTGGCTTAGCGCTTAGTTTTGTGGTGGTTGGCATAGGCTATGTTTTACTTAAGCCAACACTCTCTGTACCCCATTGGATGCTCTTAAGTTTCATCACCATGATTTTTTCAATCGTGGGCGATCTCTTCGAAAGTCTTTTTAAGCGTCTGCGTGGTTTAAAAGACAGCGGCGCTATTCTACCAGGCCATGGTGGTATTTTAGACCGTCTGGATAGCCTGAATGCTGCAGTACCTTTGTTTAGCCTGGGGTGGATGTTTTTGAGTTGATATGAAGATCTTTGTATTTTTGTTGTCACAAAAAAATACGTGTATAGGGAGATGTGTAATATGTTTCGTGATGAGTCTTTAGAGAAATTAGAAAGAAAACTGTTAACGATGCCCTCTTACCAGTGTAGTATTTTTATTAGTTATCAATGGCGACAAAAAGAAATCGCCAAAGCTCTGCAGAAAACTTTTGAAGCAAAAACAGATGAACACGGACGTCAAAAATATTTAGTGATTCGAGATGAGGATTTTTTGACTAATAATGTTTATATCAAAAATTTTATGAAGATAATTACGCATCCAAAGTTAGATTATGTCCTGCCCATTGTTAGCGCAAGTTATTTTGAATCCGAAAATTGTATGTATGAAGTAGACAAAATATTGAAACGATACTGTTGGGACAGCAGTCTATTACCTTATGTCGTGACCCAGGACACGAATGCCGATGCACACCTTTACTCAGATCCTACTAAGTATAAAAGGCATTGGCAACAGAAGCTTTTAACAGAAGTTGATCCTAAGCGACGAGAAATTTTAGATAATATCATTCGAAATATTGACCGCTTTATTACAGTAATTACAGCACGCATGCGTACTCCTGAAGAAAAGCTTATTTTAAATGACTATCAAGCGATTTTTGAGATTGTGGACAGGAATGAATCAAAAAAAGCGGCGTTATTATCTGAAGGAACAAACCCGAGCTCTTTTGTAGATACAAGGGATGATCCTGTGTCTTCAGTTTCAGCGTCTGCGTCCGATGAAGCTCGCGCTTCGCTAGAACAGCGAGTAACAATGCTTATTTCTACACTCAGTACACTAGGCTCTATGAACCCGCCACCACCAACAGCACCCATGGTTTTTAATACATTCCCTGCGAATTTTGCAGTGCCTGCATTTGTACAGCCACCAGCACCACGAACCCAATCAGAAGAAAGGCTATCAACACCCGAATTTAGACAAGCATACCGAGAAGGTCGAGAATTTGCACTTCAGCAGCATCGCATGCTACAAGAAGCCGAGGCTGAGGCGCAGGCTATGGACGCTGCTGGCCAGCCAGAACCGCAAATATCAGAAGCACAACAAGCGCAAGCCGAAGCAGTATTCCGGCAGGCACAACAGACAATGGCAAGCCTCTTTCAGCAAAGACAAAATGCATTCCATCCGTTTAAGCCATAGGCATAATGGTATCTTGAGGGTCTAAAATTCTATTGCTCCTAAGGCCCATACTTCCTCATAAAAAAACCAGGGCGATTGCACTATAATCAAATAGTGCAATGGGGTTGTATAAAAGACCAAATTATACACTTTTTGGTTCCAATAAATGTGATTGGTTACATTTATTGGAACCAAAAAGTGTAAAGGACATATTTTAGCTCTCTCTTGCATGAAAAAAGTTATCTTTCTCATATAAAACAATTTGTCACGCAGCCTGCTATTTCAGTATAATGGCTCGAATTTTCCTATTTTCCCTGGGTGAGGTTAGTGCTTGAAAACGCCTGAAGCTATTGCAGCCATTCCTATGCGCAATGTGGGTCCGATTAAGATTGCTGGAGATGTGTTGGATGAAGAACTTTATGTTCCGCTGGCCACCCTAGAGACACCCTTATGGCCTTCTGTACGGCGGGGTGCCTTATTGTCGCGTGCTGCTGCAGGGATCCAGGTGGTCGTGGTCGATGCCTGCATGACACGCTCAGTTGTACTAGAAGGGCCCGATGCTAAGACTATCTTGCAGGTAGTAGGCGCCTTAGAATCCCACCGCGAAGCCCTAGAGCAGGTTGTAGCCGGTACCAGTCGTTTTGCCCGTCTTAGAGATTGGCACGTGCAGATGGTTGGCAATTTATTGTATCTACGTTTTGAAATGCAGACAGGCGATGCAGCGGGTCATAATATGGTGACTAAAGCGGCCGATGCCTTAATCGCTTGGCTGTTGCAGCGCTATCCTGCCTTAGCGTATGTATCAATCTCCGCTAATTTTTGTACCGATAAAAAAGTTTCTGCGGTCAATGGCATTCTAGGGCGCGGGCATTCGGTCATTGCAGAACTGCTTGTAAGCGAGGATCTGTGTCAGAAGCATTTAAGAACTACGCCTGAAAAAATAGTACAGCTGCATATTAAAAAAAATCTGATTGGTACGGTGTTGGCAGGTGGGTTGCGCAGCGCCAATGCGCATTTTGCGAATATATTACTCGCCTTTTATTTAGCGACAGGACAGGATGCTGCTAATATTGTAGAAGGCTCCCAGGGAATGGTGCATGCCGAGCTGCGAGAGAGCGATCTTTATTTTTCGGTTACCTTGCCTAATATTATTGTTGGAACCGTTGGTAGTGGTAAACAATGGCCTTTCGTGCAAGAAAATTTAAAAGCCTTGGGTTGTGTAGAGCCTCGAGAACCTGGCCAGAATGCCAAGCGTTTAGCCGCTATTATCGCTGCGACAGTCTTATGTGGTGAATTATCGCTCTTGGCGGCACAGACCAATCCTGGAGAATTGGTGGATAGTCATTTACGCTTGGAGCGTATCGATAACGCTCAGGGGCAGCCTCATGGTTAAGGTTGGTATCGACGCCATAGGCTTTTATACAAGTCCCTATTGCTTAGATCTAAAAACATTGGCGGAGGCCCGTGGCATTGATGTGAATAAATTTTATGTGGGTTTAGGCCAAGAAAAAATGGCGGTCATACCGCCGGATGAAGATGTGGTAACCATGGCCGCAGATGCAGGGTATCGTGTCTTAAAACAGATCGATCCCAAAAGTATCGACACTTTACTCTTTGCCACCGAAAGCGGTATCGATCAATCCAAGGCTGCCGGGATGTTTGTGCATCGGTTACTGGGCTTGCCGGAGCGTTGTAGGGTCTTAGAAATGAAACAGGCCTGTTATGGTGCTACCGCAGCGATACAAATGGCTTTACCTATGTTACGCGAAGATCCGTCAAAGAAGATTTTAGTGATTGCTTCGGATATTGCACGCTATGGTCTTAAAAGCAAAGGCGAATCTTCCCAAGGAGGCGGGGCTATTGCGCTCCTTTTATCGCAGCATCCAAGAATTCTAGCCATAGAACCCGAAAGCGGTTTTTATACCGAAGATCTGATGGATTTCTGGCGACCCAACTATCGTGAGGAAGCCATTGTCGATGGACAGTACTCCTGTGAAGTCTATCTGAAATTAGTGCAAAAGACCTGGGAGCAATACACCGCTTTGTCGGGTCGAACACTCAACGATCATGCGCATATTTGCTATCATGTGCCCGTGCCCCGTTTGGTAGAAAAAGCCCATCAGTATTTATTAAAAATCAATAATGCTCCTAAATTATCGAGTTCTACACTCAAAGAAGTGTTGGGGCCAGCCTTAGCTTATGGTCGTATCACGGGCAATTGTTATACCGCAGCCTTATATTTAAGTTTTCTTTCCCTGCTGGAAAACAGCCCTAGCGATCTGAGTGGAAAACGCATTGGTTTTTACAGCTATGGCTCGGGTTGTATTGGCGAATTTTTTAGTGGGATAGTGCAAGCGGGTTATCAAGATTTTTTAGATAAAGCGGGTCATCAAAAAATGCTCTCAGAACGTCAGCTTTTGTCGCAGGCCGAATACGAAAATTTTTATAATTTTCATTATCCCAATGATGGGGCTAAGCTTGTTTTATCTTCCTATAGTCAAGGACGTTATCGTTTGAGTGGTATCGATCAGCACAAACGTATTTATGAGGCGAGCACCACATGTATAAGCGATTAAAAGCGCGATCGCCCGCCAAGCTTATTTTATCAGGCGAACATGCGGTATTGTATGGGGCACCTGCTATCGCGTTGGCGATTGATCGCTATGCCTACAGTACGGTTTTGTCGGCCTTGTCATCGAGTATCTTATTCAATTGTTTAAATCTAAAATACGCACGATCTTTAACGCGTCAGACCCTGAAAGTGATTACCCAAAGAATACAAGAACAATACCGAGATTTTTTAGAAGGGCGCTGTGGCATTCGAGAGGTGTTAAAAAAACCCTTTGAATTGGTGCAATACACGGTGATGCATATTTTAGAATCCCTGAATATTTCCTTGCTACAAGGTTTGGAAATTCGATCGGCTTCAAGTATTCCGATAGGGTGCGGTTTGGGATCTTCTGCCGCCGTTATTATGAGCACGCTGTATGCCGTGGCCCATTTTTTTGGTTTAGAATTAGATGCCAGTGGTTTTGTATCCCTAGGGCGCGCTTCTGAAAATTTGCAACATGGTCAATCCAGTGGCTTGGATCTGCAGGTGGCGATGTTAGGGGGCTGTGTGCATTTTCAAGCGGGAAAAGTGAGCGCCCGGATTATGCCGCAGGTTCCTATGATGATTGTGCAAACAGGAACGCCAATGGTCACCACCGGAGAATGTGTGCGTGCTGCGGCACCTTACTTTAAAACAGGATCGATGATCGATGATTTTAGTGCCGTGACGCAGGCTTTCGATGAAGCCTTAAGTTTGCAAACGCAGCCATCCATGCAGGCTTGTATACGGGAAAATCATCGTTTGCTGGTAAAAATTGGCGTGGTGCCTTTAAAAGTGCAGCAATTTATTCAGGCATTAGAAAAGGCTGGCGCTGCTGCAAAGATTTGTGGGGCCGGATCGATTGCAGGCGATCGGGCAGGCGTCGTGTTGGTACTTGCCGATCAGGATATATCGCACATTGTGGCGCACTATGGTTATGGCATGCAGTCTGTGCGTGTCGATACCCAAGGTACTTGCCTTGTATAAGGCTTCCGCACCTGGGAGTCTTATGTTGTTGGGTGAACACGCTGTATTGCATGATAAACAGGCGATGGTGCTGGCCGTTGATCGTCGCATCCATGTAACCTTAAGCCCGCGCCCCGATAAGCTTATCATTATTCGATCGGCTTTAGGAAAGCTGGAAGGCTCTATAGAAACCTTGAATATACAAAAGCCTTTTGATTTTGTGATCACCAGTATTCTGCCGTTTAAACCCTTATTAAAACAGGGCTTTGAATTAGAGATTATTTCGGATTTTTCCGACAAGATAGGTTTAGGATCGTCTGCAGCTGTGAGTGTGGCGGTCTTAGCGGTATTCTATCAATGGTTGGGTGCGCCTTTAGAGCGTCCATTTGCCGATCAAGCATCCTTAGCGCAATGGCTTTTTCAGCAAGCGTTGCAGGTGATTCGTCGCGTGCAAGGTTTTGGATCGGGAGCCGATGCAGCGGCCAGTGTTTTTGGCGGTGTGTTACTGTATCAACAGTGTGGGCCCTATCCCCTGAAACGGTTTTCAGAGACGCTGCCTATCACGGTGGTTTATTCGGGGGCTAAGACACCGACGGCCGTGGTTGTCGCACAAGTCGAAGCTCTGCGTGCACGCTATCCTCTGGTGATTGCTACACTTTATGAAACGATGGATGCGATCGTTAGGCAGGCAAGCCTTGCTTTGGAGGCAGGCTTTGATGCCGATCTGGGCGCACTGATGAACATGCAAAATGCTTGTCTGACAGCCTTGGGTGTGAATAATGCCGCTTTAGAGGCTATCACAGGTTATTTAAGGCAACAGCCCGGTATTCAAGGGGCTAAAATAGCGGGTTCTGGTTTAGGCGATTGTGTGATTGCTTTGGGTACGTGTATAACAGCGGATCTCAGGCTCATGCCTGGTATAAAAATGGATGTTTCTGTAAGCCCGCAGGGCGTATGTTATGAATAGGCAAATCTTTATCAAACAGCTATTAAAAGAGTGTTCCTTTGAACCTTCTAGCCATCAAGCGGTGGCTTTTGCACCTGCCAATATTGCTTTGTGTAAATATTGGGGTAAGCGCAATACGGAGCTACATTTAGCAAGCACCCCAAGCCTTTCTATTTCTTTGGGAAATCTAGGCGCTACCACGCGGATTGCTTTAAGCGATGCAGCCTCCGATAGGATTCGGGTGAACGACACAATAGTCGATGCGAATACCGCCTTTGCACAACGTTTAAGCGGATTTTTAGACTATTTTCGTTCAAGTCCTGAAACGACTTTTTCGGTAGACACGCATAGCGCCATTCCGATTGCGGCAGGACTTGCTTCTTCTGCCTGTGGTTTTGCAGCCTTGGTGCAGGCTATCGATCAACTATTTGCTTGGCATTTGCCACAATCTAGTTTAGCTATATTGGCACGTTTAGGCAGTGGCAGTGCGACCCGATCCTTATGGCAAGGTTTCGTAGAATGGCCTATGGGGTTACGAGAAGATGGATTAGATAGTTTTGGTGTGCCACTGGATATTGTTTGGCCCGATTTACGCGTTGGATTGCTGGTTGTAGAGGCAGGTCCTAAAGCGTTCAGTTCGAGGGCTGCGATGCAACAAACCGTTTTAAGCTCGCCTTTTTATAAGACTTGGACCCTTGAGCAGCCTAAGGCTTTATCCATGATGAAAATAGCCATTCAAGAACGTGATTTTGAGTCTTTGGGTTTACTAACCGAGCGTAATGCTTTGGCCTTACACGCGCTTATGTCTACGGCTAATCCACCCATTGTTTATTCAAATGCTCAAACGCTCACAGCCATCCATCAGATTTGGGGCTATCGTAAAGAGGGACTACAGCTTTTCTTTACACAGGATGCAGGTCCTAATCTAAAAATATTATTTTTGAAAAAAGATTTGGAAGCTGTTAAAGCATTTTTTCCAACATTAGAAGTGGCTGATCCTTTTGCAACACCTTTTTCCGAATGCGATTCGGGGGCATACATCCCTGTATTCGACGATTTTCGATCCCTGGAATCGACGCCCCTCCTTCGCATTCGGAAAAAGGTGTCTGATAAAGTGCTACTGCCAGAGGAACTAGTATCATGTTCATAGCCTCTCCATTGTCGAGTGAATCGCAAGAACACGTTGTTTTAGTGGACACGGAGGATCGTGTAATAGGCACTGAGCAGAAAATGCGTGCACACCAATTAGGGTTGCTGCACAGAGCTTTTTCTATTTTTATTTATGACACGGTTGAAGATCAAATGCTTTTTTTATTGCAGCAGCGCCATCCCGATAAATACCATTGTGGTGGATTATGGACCAATGCCTGTTGTAGCCATCCACGATTAGATGAGCCCGTGCTAAACGCCGCCTATCGGCGCTTAGAAGAAGAATTAGGTATCTATGCCACGCTTCAAGCAGTCGGAAAATTTCAATACAAGGCCGATTTTGATAATGGCTTAAGCGAGCATGAATTGGATCATGTATTGATAGGCCCTTATGATAGCGCCAAGCGTATTGTGCCGAATCCAGAAGAAGTGGCGCTGTTGCAATGGCGATCTGTACCCCAGATCCTAGCCGATCATCAGGCACATTCTAATCGTTATACACCCTGGTTTAAAACAGCATTCACCATTGCTTTGGAGGCCTTATGTTACAAGTACTAATCTCGATGGTTGCTTTTTTGGTGGCTATTAGCATTTTAGTGGTGGTGCATGAATATGGACATTTTTGGGTGGCTAGACGTTTTGGTATTAAGGTGCTGCGTTTTTCAGTCGGTTTTGGTAAACCCTTTTATCGTTTCTATGATCGCTTAGGCACCGAATATGTTTTATCCATGATCCCGCTGGGTGGCTATGTATCTTTGTTAGGCGAAAAAGGACAAGACGTGTCCAAAGCCGATCAATCGATGGCTTTTGCAACCAAGCCCGTCTGGGTTCGAATGTTGGTGCTCGCGGCCGGGCCTTTTTTTAATCTGGTGTTTGCGGTTTTAGCCTATTGGGCGATTTTTGTTTTAGGGATTTCTTTGCTTGTCCCTTTACTGGGTCCTGTACCGAAAGAATCGGTAGCAGGCTTGGCGGGCTTAAAGGAGGGTCAAGAAATTGTACGCGTCATGGATCTCCCAACGCCCAGTTGGGAAGCCGTTTCGGTGCAATTATTAAAAGCGATCGGGGCGGATCAAAGCATTGCAATGACCCTCAAGGAACCGCATACCGGGATAGAGGCTGTGAAGCATTTAGATCTGCATGGGGATGAGGTTGATCAAACACAGCCGGATTGGTTGGCACAACTCGGTTTAATGCCTTTGGATTATCGCGTACCCATTTTAGCAAAGGTCTTACCTGGGTCGCCAGCGGAACAAGCGGGATTGCTGCCGGGTGATCGCATACTGAGTATCGATGCAAAACCGATGAACACTTGTTCTTTGGTCATTCAAACCATACAAGCACCTGTTCATGGCCCATTGACCTTAAAAATCTTAAGACAGGGTAGGGAAAAACACCTTGCTATACAGCCACTCGCCAAAGCCATGGAAGCGGGACAAAAAGCAGTTGGTTTTATTGGGGTAGAGTTTCAGATACCCACCGAAATTCCACCAGGTTTTGTTAGACAGCAACGCTTTGGGGTCGTAGAAGCTTTTGAAAAAGCCTTTCAAAAAACAGTGGATTACTCGCTTTTAACCTTGGGCACCTTTAAAAAAATGCTGCAAGGTAAAATATCGACCCGACATGTGAGTGGTCCCATTATGATTGCTAAATATGCGGGTGAAACGGCTGTGGGTGGCTTTAAGTATTTTCTAGATTTTCTCGCGATGGTCAGTATTAGTTTGGGTGTACTAAATTTATTACCCATTCCGCTATTGGATGGTGGGCAATTGCTCTACGCCTTCTATGAACTGTGTACCGGACGTGCACTACCGGCCGCAGTGCAATCCATGGGGATCTGGTTGGGTGCAGGGGTATTGATTAGCTTAATGAGCTTGGCTTTTTACAATGATCTGATAGCTTTTTTGTAAGCTTTTGACACCTATAGGTCATTATCTAAATTTGGATAATGGCCATTGACTAAATTTAATCAATAGATTGGTTGACTGGCTTTTATAAAGACTTTATTGGCACGATAAGGGGCAATTGCGCCACTTCTTGTGCCAAAACGACCTTTATTGTGCCACATAGAACAGAAAAACTGTATGAATAACTAAATTGTTAAAATATATTTGTAAATATAATGAGTTTATATCAATATACGACAAAGGCCGTATATTTGACTAAACTTTTTATATTTCCGGGAAACATTCATGGATAACATTCAAAATCCTTTTGCCCCAGGCGCTGGTACTCGCCCCCCTGAATTAGCGGGGCGTCAGCCTATCCTAGATAAAGCACACATTATGTTCGAACGCCTGAAAGCGGGCCGCTCGGAAAAAAGCTTTCTGTTGATTGGTCTTCGTGGTGTGGGCAAGACTGTTTTATTGAACGAGATTGATCGTCTTGCAAAAGAATCCGGTTATAAATCGATCTTTATTGAAGCCCATGAAAGAAAATCATTGCCAGCCTTGTTGGTTCCGCCCTTGCGCCAACTGTTATTTCAACTCGATCGTATGTCTAATATGAGTCGAAAAGTGAAAAGAAGCTTGCAGGTGCTAAAAAGCTTTATGAATAGTGTCACCGTTAAATTTCAAGAACTTGAATTTTCCTTAGACCTGGGTATTGATCCTGAACTAGGGACTGCAGACAGTGGAGATTTAGAGGCCGATTTACCACTTTTATTAGAAGCTATTGCAGAAGCAGCACAGGATCGAAAAATGGCTGTTGCCATTATCATTGATGAGCTGCAGTATTTATCGGAACAGGAGATGAGTGCCTTGATTATGGCCATTCATCGGGTTGCACAAAAACAATTACCCCTTGCATTGGTCGGAGCAGGCTTGCCACAACTTGTGGGGTTAACCGGAAAATCGAAGTCCTATGCAGAGCGACTATTCGATTTTCCTGAAATTGGACCGCTAGAAAAATCAGATGCCATCGCAGCACTGAGAGGTCCTACAGAAGAACAACAGGTGAAAATTACCGATGATGCCCTCGAAGAAATTATGCTGCAGACGCAGGGTTATCCCTATTTCCTGCAAGAGTGGGGCTATCAATCCTGGAATTTAGCAGAAAAATCGCCTATTGATCGTGCAACGGTAAAATTGGCAACACAGGCGTCTATTAAACGCCTGGATGAAAGTTTTTTTCGTGTACGTTTTGATAGGTTAACCCCTAAAGAAAAAGAGTACCTTTATTCTTTGGCCATTCTTGGAGAAGGTGTGCAGCGCTCGGGGGAGATAGCCGATAAACTTAATTTAAGCCCTCAAAGTGTGGCACCTGTTCGCAATAGCCTTATTAAAAAGGGTATGATCTACAGTCCGGCCCATGGTGATACAGTTTTCACCGTGCCGCTTTTTGGGGCTTTTATGAAACGTATTATGGAGCGATCATGATGAACACAACACTGCTGCATCCACCATTGGTTGTGAGGTTGGGCAAATTGTTAAATCGCTGATTTTCAAAACAAAGCAGAGTCATAAACCAGTATTAGTACTTGCCTCCGGTCCCAACCGTGTGAATGAAGCAACCATTGAGTCGCAGGTGGGTGAGAAAATTGTTAAGGCAGATGCTGATTTCACCAGAGAAGTTACCGGTTTTGCAATCGGCGGTATTCCACCCGTTGGGCATACACAGAAAATCGATTTTATTTTTATTGACGAAGACTTACTCAAGTTTGACAGTGTATGGGCTGCTGCCGGTACGCCCAATGCCGTTTTTAATTTAGGCAGTACCGATTTATTGGCTAAGACGGGTGGAACCGTTCTTTCAATAAAGTAATCGGTTCAAACAAGTTTGTTATCTGAGATTATCTGTGGATAGTCATCTGTTATATCTGCATCCTTTTTATGATAGACTGCCTCAGTCTTTGACGGAGATCATCTAAACCATGAAACAGCGATCAATCCTTTTCTTAGGCCTTCTGGGCCTTTTTTGTCTACCCACAGCCCAAGCCTTTCAAACCTTTACTATCAAGGATATACGGGTTCAGGGCTTACAACGTGTTTCCAAGGGGGCGGTCCTCGATAATCTGCCCGTGCATGTGGGTGAATCCTTTAGCGAGTCTGATACCGATTCTGCGATCCAGGCCTTGTACAAAACCGGTTTTTTTAAGGATGTTAACTTAGCTAAAGAAGGCGATGTCTTGTTGATACGTGTGGTCGAGCGCCCTAGCATTCGTACCTTAGAATTAGTGGGTATTAAGGACAAGGACAAGATTAAAAAGTTACTCCAAGAATTGGGTCTGACAGAAGGGCGTTTTTATGATCCTGCCATTGTGCTCAAGGCACAAAAAGAATTAGAGCGTCATTATTTTAGTCGCGGTCGTTATGGTGTAAAAATTGAATCTTTGGTGACGGAAGATAAAAAGGCAACGTCCTTAATGGATGTGAAATTGTCTATTTTCGAGGGCGATGTTGCGCGTATTAAGCAGGTCAAGATTGTTGGGAACAGGGTTTTTCCAGAAAAGAGTTTGTTAAAAGAATTTCGTTTGCAGAAAACCCATTGGTTATCTTGGTTTAAGCAAGACGATCAGTATAACAAAGAAGTGTTGGCTGCTGATCTGGAAATCCTAAAATCCTATTATTTGGATAGGGGTTATTTACATTTTCAAGTGGATAGTTCTCAGGTAGCATTGTCGCCCGATAAGAAACATATTTTTATAACCATACAGGTGACAGAAGGCTCGTTGTACCACTTTGGTGAATCGACCTTAGAAGGCGACTTTGTGGTGCCTAAAGAACAATTAGTACCGCTTTTGGAACCCCTTAAACCCGGTACTACTTTTTCAAGAAAAACATTGTTAGAAGTTCGACAAGCCTTGCAGGATAAAATGGGCGATGAGGGTTATAGCAGTTCAGAGGCACAACCTTTCGATCATACCGATGAAACATCTAAGGCCGTTGCTATTCGATTCAAGCTCATGCCAGGCAAACGTATGTATGTTAGGCGTATCTTCTTCAAAGGTAATGCGACCACCAAAGACGAGGTCTTAAGACGCGAGCTTACACAAATGGAAGGTACTTGGATTGCCCCCAGTTTGGTAAGGGAAGGTAAAGAGAAGATCCTACGTCGTGGTTTTGGCAGCCAAGTCGATGTAGAAAGCCTACCGGTACCGGGTGTGTCCGATCAGGTTGATTTGCTTTATAAAATGGAAGAGGCTCGCCTAGGACAGATAGGCGCGGGTTTGGGCTATTCACCTTCTGAACGCCTTATGTTTAATTTTACCTTGAGCCAGGAAAATTTCTTTGGCACCGGTAATACGGTGGACTTTACCTTTGACCGTGGTAAGGCCATGACCAATTATGCCCTGGGTTATCAGGATCCCTACTTTACGGTCGATGGTATTGGTATGGGTGGTAGTGCTTACTACAATACTTCCGATATGAGCAAGACAAGCAATGTCTCTAATTTTACGCTGGATTCTTTAGGGGGCGAACTGCGTCTTGTATTCCCTATGGGTAAATACGAAGCCTTACGTGTGAGTGCAGGGTATGACGATACGCATCTCAAACAAGACCGTTTTGTCGCACCGGAAATAGCCCAGTTTATCAACAAGTATGGTACGCAGTTTAATGAATTGACCGTAGGCCTTGGTTGGAACTACGACAGTCTGGATCAGCGTATTTTCCCAACCCGTGGTATGACGCATGCTGCAGGGCTAAGGATGGTCATACCGGGTGCCAAACAGCAGTACTATAGGCTTTCCTACGATGTGAATAGCTATTATCCGATCCTGTCTTCAGATACCTGGATTATGAATTTTTCAGGGAACACGGCTTATGGTGATGGTTATGGCAAAACACCGACCATGCCTTTTTACCGCAATTTTACGGCAGGGGGATCACGTTTTGTACGCGGTTTTGCAGAGAATTCCCTGGGTCCTAAAGATGCTTTGGGGCGATCCTTTGGGGGTAACGTATTAGTGGCTGCCAGTGCTTCCCTTATTTTTCCCAATCCCATTAAACCCGATGCGAAGTCCGTAAGGACCGCGTTGTTTTTAGATGCGGGCCAGGTATATGATACCCGTTATAGAGAACGGATGGTGGGTACTGCTACCTTAAAAAGGAATCCCGCAGGTCTTCGTTATTCTGCTGGTTTGTCTCTCACTTGGCATACGCCGTTGGCGGGGGCTCCCTTATCTTTTAGTCTGGCTAAGCCTTTAAAACGCAAGCCAGGGGATGAGGTTCGTCACTTTACGTTTTGGATGGGTACACAATTTTAGGAGAATTGCCTTGAATCACTCGATACGCGTTTTAGGACTATTGCTGGGGTTAAGTTTAAGTACGGTGCTGCTTGCTGCAGATGCAGCAGTTAGTACAACACCCAAATTCGGTGTTTTGGATTGGCAACGTTTGGTGTCTACAGCACCGCAAGCTAAGGAAGCGGGTAAACGTCTTGAGGTAGAATTTCAAGGTGTGGCACAGAAATTAACCGAGAAAAAGAATGATTTTCAAGCGAAACAGACTAAAATGCAACGCGATAAAGATGTTCTATCGGTGGCTGAACGTGCGAAGAAAGAAAAAGAATTAGTCAAACTCGAGCAAGATATTCGTCGTATGGATGAAGAATTACGCTCGGAAAGCAACACCCGTCATCGCGAAGAAATGGACGATTTTTTACGTTTAGTGCGCGAAGTGGTAGAAAAATTGGGTCAGGAACAGGGCTATGATGCCATTTTTTCTCAAGAAGTGATGGTGTACTATGCCGATCGCATTGATGTGACGGATACGATTTTGGAGAAGCTTCAAAAATTACCAAAATCTGCTGAGAAGAAGGCTAAGTAAGCGAGCCATGCATCTTAGTATTGCAGGACTAAAGCTTGGGTTGATCGCAGAAGCAATTGACGCGAACCTAATAGGTGATCCAGAGATTTTGGTTTTTGGCCTAGCCCCGCTTGATACCGCCGGGGCTTTGGACCTATCCTTTCTGAACAATCCTTACTATCGACCGGCCTTAGCTTCTACCAAGGCATTGGCTGTGATTCTCAGTGAGGCTGATGCACCTTTGTGTAAGACACAGGTGCTGATTGCTAAAGATCCACGCGTTGCTATGGCAAAGGCTGCCCATTTATTTGTGAAACCAGCATCGATCGCAGGTAGTATCGATCCCAGTGCCCATATAGGGCGTGATTGTCATATTGCAGCCTCTGCCTGTGTGGGTCCTCAGTGTGTGGTGGGTGATCGGACGGTCCTAGAGGAGGGCGTGGTTTTGGGTGCGGGATCCGTGATAGGTGCAGACTGTAGGATAGCCTTAGGTTCAATACTTAAAAGTCGGGTGACCTTGTACGATCGAATAAACATTGGCTCTCATACGCTCATTCATAGTGGGGCTGTTATTGGTAGCGATGGATTTGGATTTGCCAACGATCAGGGAAAGTGGCTCAAGATCCCCCATTTTGGTGGGGTCAGGGTGGGTAATCATGTTGAGATAGGGGCTAATACGACGATTGATCGCGGTGTCTTTGACGATACAGTCATAGGAAACAATGTTATCATCGATAACTTAGTACAAATCGCGCATAATGTGCAAATTGGTTCGGGTACCGCCATGGCTGCGTGTGTGGCTATCGGAGGGAGCACCGTGATGGGTGAGCATTGTTTAATCGGTGGGGGGGCTAGTATTGCGGGACACCTTCAGATTGCCGATCACGTCCATATTACAGGCACTTCAGCGGTAAACCATTCTTTGTATAGTGCCGGTGTTTATGCTTCGGGATTGCCCGCAAAACCGGTTGCACAGTGGCGAAGAAACGTGGCGCGTTTTCAGTATTTAGATGAGATGGCGAAGCGTTTAAAGGTATTGGAGAAACAGATGTTAAGGGTTCTGGGTTCAGGAGATGGTCAATGAATAATGAACAGCCAATGAATATTGAAAAGATTTTAGCGTATTTACCGCATCGCTATCCTTTTTTATTAGTGGATCGCGTGCTTAGTATAGAACCCGGTAAATCTTTGGTGGCGCTTAAAAATGTTACCATTAACGAGCCCTTTTTTAATGGGCATTTTCCGATTAAAGCTATTATGCCAGGGGTGCTTATTCTCGAAGCCTTGGCCCAAGCCGGTGCCATTTTGGTAAGCCATACGGTTGCTTGGCAGCCCAATCTTTCTTTGTTCTATTTGGGCTCTATTGAAAATGCGCGTTTTAAGAAGATGGTTGTGCCAGGTGATCAGCTGCATTTGAATATTATCTTTCAAAGACAGCGTGCCAAAGTGTACAAATTTAAAGGGATTGCAACGGTGAATAATGAAGTCGTTTGCAGTGCGGAAATGACAAGTGTTGAAGGGAAGGTTCATTTGTGATCCATAAACAAGCGATTATTGACCCTAAAGCCTCTATTGCCGCAGATGTGGAAATTGGTCCGTGGACGATTATTGGTCCCGATGTTGAGATCCAATCGGGTACGGTTGTCGCATCCCATGTTGTGATCAAAGGGCCCACATCGATTGGTCGTGATAATAAAATTTATCAATTTGCAACCCTGGGGGAAGATTCGCCGGATAAAAAATATGGCGGGGAACGTACGCATTTAAGTATTGGGGATCGTAATGTTTTTCGTGAGTGCTGCACCATTCATCGCGGTACTTTTCAAGGGGGTGGTGTCACACGCATTGGCGATGATAATTTATTCATGGCCTACACCCATGTTGCGCATGATTGTACCATCTCGAATAGAGTGGTGTTTTCCAATAATGCTTCGGTTGCAGGACATGTACAGGTTGAAGACGATGCTTGCTTAGGGGGTATGGTAGGTGTGCATCAATTTTGTGTCATAGGTGCGCATAGTTTTGCAGCTGCGGGTAGTATTATTCTTAAAGATGTGCCGCCTTTTGTGATGGTTTCTGGTTATCCAGGCGAGGCACATGGTTTAAATGCTGTTGGTTTAGAACGTCGTGGTTTTAGTGCGACGACGATTACAGCCCTTAAACAGGCCTATAAAATTATTTTTCGTCAGAGCCTTACCATTCAAGAAGCGATTATTAAATTAGGGGATATTGCTCAAGATGTACCCGAAGTGCAATCCCTGATAGCGTTTTTATCCCAATCGACCCGAGGCATTATTCGCTAGATGGCCTTAAAAATTGGCTTGGTCGTTGGAGAAAGCTCTGGCGATCATCTAGCAGCAGGTTTAATAGCCGCTTTACGCAAAATCCATCCCGATCTGCAATGCGAAGGTATTTTGGGTCCCGAATTGCTAGCTTTGGGTGGTCATACCTTCTGTACGATGGATCGTTTAAGCGTGATGGGCCTTGTAGAGCCCTTAAAACGTCTGCCTGAACTGTATCTTTTGCGTCATCGTCTGCTTAAACATTTTATACAAAATCCACCCGATGTTTTTATAGGGGTTGATGCACCCGATTTTAATCTGGGTCTTGCCTTAAAGCTTAAAGCACACGGTATAAAAACAGTCCATTACGTGAGTCCCAGTGTATGGGCCTGGCGACCCAAGCGTATGCTTAAGATTAAAAAAGCGGTCGATCTCATGCTCACGCTTTTTCCCTTTGAAGCGGCTTTTTACGAACAGCATCAGGTACCGGTTTGCTTTGTAGGACATCCTTTGGCTGATCAGATCCCCTTGGAGCCCGATCAAAAAGCGGCAAGGCAGGCACTCAATATACCCGCGCACCTAAAGGTCATCGCTTTACTGCCCGGCAGTCGACAAAAAGAAATCGATTATTTGGCAGGCTGTTTTATAGAGAGTGCTTTAGATTGTTTTAATCGAAGTAGACCCGATCAACAACAAACACTGCAATTTGTTATTCCACTGATATCCGAGGCGCATCAAAGGATTCTCGATACCTTATGCCATCGTCTGGCGCCCCAGGTCCCGATTAAAACGCTGGTATCTCGGACGCCTGCTGTTTTAGCCGCGGCGGATGCTGTCTTGGTCGCTTCCGGTACGGCGACCCTCGAGACCATGCTTTATAAAAAACCGATGATCGTTGCCTATCGCATGCATCCCTTCACCTATGCGATGGCGCGTCGCTTAGTGAAAGTCCCCTTTATTGCCTTACCCAATCTCTTAGCCAACCAAGCCTTGGTGCCAGAATATATCCAAGAACGTGCAACGCCTGCCTTATTAGGGGAGGCTTTATATGGGTTGATTCACAATAGAGCGAGTGAATCAGCGCTGCTAGCGCATTTTAGAAGCATTCACACAAGCTTAAAACAAAATGCGAGCGCTAAAGCTGTAGAGGCTATTTTAGCTTTATTAAAACAATAACTTTCACGCCGTATAGTCTCATAAACACCGAACGCACAGTGCGTGTTCCCGAGGGCAGCGCTGATGCCAGCTGGCTTGATGATATCTTGTTAATAAAATTGATTCTTAAGGCCAAGCTGATTACTCTTAGATATTTGGTAGGTTTGGCCTATACCAAGGTTGTTGGTTAATTTGCTTATATGTTGATTGCAGGTGTCGATGAAGCAGGACGGGGGCCTTTAGCAGGCCCTGTGATTTCTGCTGCCGTTATTTTAGATCCCAAGCATCCTATACAGGGGTTGAAGGATTCTAAGCAATTATCAGCCTTGCAGCGTGAAGCTTTGTATGTGGAAATTTGCGATAAAGCGTTAGCCTACGGCATTGGGCGGGCAGAGGTTTTAGAAATCGATACACTGAATATCCTGCAGGCTACGTTATTGTCTATGCTTCGAGCCGTATTACAATTATCCATAAAGCCTACCGTGGTTTATATTGATGGTCAGCACTGTCCTGTTTTACCCTATCCTACACACGCCATTATTAAAGGTGATAGCTTAATCCCGGCGATTAGTGCAGCCTCCATTCTTGCAAAAGTGACACGGGATCGATTAATGATGCAATATCACCAACAGTATCCAGGCTATGGCTTTGATGTGCATAAGGGTTATCCCACGGCACTGCATAGAGCTTTGTTAGCTTCCAAAGGCCCTAGTGCAATCCATCGACAGAGTTTTGCACCCGTCAAGGCCGCGTTAAAGAGCATGAGGGCAGAGGAAAGCATTTAATATGGAAGGTTCGGGTTTCGTACACTTACATACGCATAGCGAATATTCTTTGGTAGATGGACTACTACGTATTCATGAATTAGTACAAACAGCGGCAAAGATGGGTTGTATGGCGGTGGCGCTCACGGATCAATCCAATTTATTTGGTCTTATAAAATTTTATCAGGCCGCAGAAGCAGCAGGCATTAAACCGATTATGGGCGCTGAGGTATGGGTGAGCGATGAGGGAACGGCCCCTGCACATCGTCTGATTTTGCTGTGTCAGAACACCTTGGGTTATAAGCATTTAACCGCTTTAATCTCGCGTGCCTACACAGAGGCACAGGATCACACAAAGCCCTGTCTTCGTAAAGCCTGGCTAGAACAGCATCATGAAGGTCTGATTGCCATTGCGCCGGCTCGCGAAAGCGATATTGCACGCGCGATCTTATCCGAGAACCAACCTTTGGCAGAACGGTTAAGCAAAACCTGGCAGAATCTTTTTCTCGATCGATTTTACCTTGAAATCACGCGAACCGGTTGTGTAGAAGATGCGCGCTATAGTGCCTTGGCCGTGCAATTAAGTAAAGTGCAAAATCTTCCTTTGGTGGCAACGAACAATGTGCGTTTTTTAGAGAGCGATGATTTTGAAGCACATGAAGCCCGTGTGTGTATTCATGAGGCTCGGTTTTTAAATGAGCCTCAAAAAAACAAGGTAACGCTTGAAGAACAATATCTAAAAAGTCCAGAAGCCATGGCTGCCTTATTTTCCGATTTGCCTGAAGCTTTAGAAAACAGTGTTGAAATTGCCAAACGGTGTAATGTTGTTTTGGATTTAGGAAAAACGCATTTGCCGCATTATCCCATTCAACCAGGCACCACGATTGAAGCTTTTTTTCAAGAGGCCGCCCAGCGTGGTCTGGTCGAACGCTTTAAAGGAAAGGTGATACCAACGACCCATCAAACACGCTTAGAAACAGAAATAAGCGTGTTAAATAAAATGGGCTATGCAAGTTATTTTTTGATTGTGGCCGATTTTATTCATTGGGCTAAAACGCATCAGATCCCTGTGGGTCCAGGACGTGGTTCGGGTGCGGGGTCTTTAGTGGCCTATGCTCTGGGGATCACAGGCTTAGATCCTTTGGCGTACGATTTACTGTTTGAGCGCTTTTTAAATCCCGAACGTGTATCTATGCCCGATTTCGATATCGATTTTTGTATTGATGGTCGAGATAGGGTGATTGACTATGTCATGCAAACCTATGGTCGAGAATCAGTTTCACAAATCATCACGTATGGCACGATGGCAGCCAAGGCTGTGATACGGGATGTGGGACGTGTATTGGGCTATCCTTATGGATTTGTCGATAAAATAGCCAAGCTTATTCCTTTAACGTTGGGCATCACGCTAGAAAAAGCTTTAGTCGAAGAACCCCTCTTGAAGCAGCGTTATCAGGATGAAGAAGATGTGAAGCGGCTGATTGATTTAGCTAAAAAATTAGAAGGTATTGTGCGCAATGCGGGTAAACATGCCGGTGGCGTCGTGATAGCCCCTTCAAAATTAATCGATTTTACACCTTTGTATTGCGACAGCGAGGGTCATGTTTTAAGTCAATTTGATAAAGATGATATCGAAACGATAGGCTTGGTAAAGTTCGATTTTCTAGGATTAAGAACTTTAACGGTGATCGATCATGCCATTCAAGAAGTCAACCGTTTGCGTGCTTTATTGTCCGAGCCCGTCCTGGATATTACGCAGATTGATTTAAAGGATGAAAAGGTCTTTGATTTATTGCGTGCTTGCAATACCACCGCTATTTTCCAGTTAGAATCGCGTGGTATGAAAGATTTGGTTAAACGTCTACAGCCTGATAACTTTGAAGAAATTATCGCACTCGTCGCCTTATTTAGACCGGGTCCACTACAGTCTGGGATGGTGGAAGATTTTATTAACCGTAAGCATGGTCGTGCGACGCCCGAGTATTTGCATCCCCGATTGGTGCATATTTTAAAACCCACCTATGGGGTTATCTTGTATCAAGAGCAGGTCATGCAAATTGCCCAGGTGCTCGCGGGTTATACCTTGGGTGCGGCCGATTTATTACGTCGTGCAATGGGCAAGAAAAAACCCGAAGAAATGGCCAAACAACGGGCATTTTTTGTGGGGGGCGCGGTTGAACGGGGTGTAGAATCGCTCACAGCCACACATATTTTCGATTTGATGGAAAAATTTGCAGGCTATGGTTTTAATAAATCGCATTCAGCAGCCTATGCGCTTATCACGTATCAGACGGCTTGGCTAAAGGCTCATTATCCACAGGCTTTTATGGCAGCGGTTTTATCCTCTGAAATGTCACAAACCGACAAGTTGGTGCTTTTAATTGATGACTGTCGTGCCGCAAAGATCCCCATTGTACCGCCCGATATTAACCATAGTCAGTATCGCTTTTATGCCGATCCCAAAGGCCACATTGTCTATGGACTGGGTGCTATCAAAGGGGTGGGGGAGGCTGCCGTACAATCGATTGTCGAGGCAAGGCGTGCAGGACCGTTTAAGCATCTACAGGATTTTTGTAGTCGTGTTGATCCCCGCAAAGTGAATCTGCGTTTATTAGAGATTCTGATTCGTGCGGGTGCCTTGGATAGTCTCGGTCGGGAACGTGCCTATAGTATGGCTATTTTGCCCGAGGTGCAAAAGCGTGTGGAACAATTGGCCAAGCGTCGTATGCAGGGTCAGGGGGATTTGTTTGGGAGTTTTGGTTTAGAAGAAAGTCTTAGCATACTACCGGCGATGGAGTCGATCAAACCCTGGTCTGAATCCGAACGCTTAGAGGGTGAAAAACAAACGCTGGGCTTATATCTTAGCGGACACCCACTCGCACAGTATCAAGATCGATTAGCCTCCTTACGCAGTAGCACCTTAGACCGCTTAAGCCCCAGTCAAGGCACCCAAAGTATTGCAGGTCTTATTACGGCCATGAGAACCCTGTTAACGCGCAAGGGGGATAAGATGGCTTTTGTCACCCTCGATGATGGCACAGCCAGACAGGATGTGGTGTTATTCTCCGATTGCTATCAAGCACATCGAGACTTACTTGTGAAAGACAATCGAGTTCTTATGCGTGTGGATGTGAGTATCGATAAGTATTCAGGGGGTTATCGGGTGCGTTGTCTTGAAATCAAAAGCTTTGATCAGGCCGTGATGCAGGCTGCCAAAAACCTGACCATTGTTTTAAGGATGGATGCACAGGGCTTGATTCAGCCTTTGCAAACCCTTTTATCCCTGCATAAGCATGAAGAGGGCTGCTCCGTGATGCTTGATTATCAAACTGAAGGTCGTTCAGCGCGCTTGAAATTGGGTGAAACCTGGCGCGTGAATCCCACCCAATCCCTCATGGATGCCTTAAAAGCGATGGAAGGCGTCGAAACCGTCGAGTTGGCGTTTTAAGCATCCTGTTTAAAAGCATCCGCTTCTTTTCTAGAAGCAAAGTTCTTTTTCTCTAGGCAGCGGCCGGTGCGGGGATCATCATAAAGAAAACCATCGAGGTGATCGGTTTCATGCTGCCACACGCGGGCGAGCCAATCACTTAAAACACGTGTGATTGTTTCACCAGCTTCATTCTGATAGGTGGCACGTATGTGGGTATAGCGTTGTACACAGCCCGTCGCCAGGGGTACAGAAAAACAAGCCTCCCAGGATTTATCCTGGGGTAAAGCCGCTTGTTTCATCAGCGCGCAGGAGCCCTCGGTATGGGCATCGAAGAGGGGTTCATAGCGCGGGTTAATGATCACTTCTAAACCATGCACCGTATCGGCCTCGGGACAAAAAAGAAAAATGCGTTTGTTAACGCCCCATTGATTGGCAGCCATACCAGCAGCTGAATCCCAAGGTGCCTTTACCCTTTTTAATTGCGGTTTTTGGATAGAATATTTCATATCCCGGATGATCAGCCTATCTTCTTCGCTTAAAGGAAATAGCACGGTTTCGCAGGGCAGCCTTAAGAGTGGATGATCATAATCGACCAACGTGAGTAATTGAGGTGGCCTTTGGGGGCTTTTTTTATTTCTGCTAAACAGTTCTGACATAGCTTATTTCCGGTGCTTTAAAAGACCTCATGATTCCTTAAGTTGTGGAAAGAATCAATAAGTTGGTTAGATTAAAAATAAAAGCCAGCAGAAAAAATCCTTCCTTAAACCACTAATCCTAGGCAAGTTAAAATCTGCAAAGCCTTTGTAAGGCTGATGCTGGTTCTACCCTGTTCAAAAGCATTTAAGGTAGGTTTACTCACGCCTGCAAGCACTGCCAATTGCTCTTGGGTAAACCTTTGTTGTTTACGCCGTGCCACCGCTTCTTGGACTAAGGCTTGCCAATCAAGGCAAAGGTTCCGTTCCATCGTTTCTCCATCAGATTGATGATCTGCTTTTTAAGGGCTGCTTTTGCAACGGTGCTTTCACTAATCGCCTGCTTTGCACCCTCTAAATGTTTTTCTAAGTGAAGGGCTGCCATGTGGATGCTCGCTTTGGTTAAGCGAAATTCCGTACCCAACTTGATGAGGGTTCGGGCCTTTAAACGATCAATGATCAAATTTTTTGCGCCACCTATCGCAAGTGCTACTGTTTTATAACCATATAATGAAGCTGCCACTTGATCATAAACCGGTGTTAAGCCTAAACCCTGGGGTGTGTGAAACAGCGCAAAATTCTTTAAATGCATATCAGTGTTGCCAATCAAAAATCCAGCCAGAATACGCAAGTAAAGGCGGTAAATTTCTGTGGGTAAACAGCGGTTTTTCCACATAAAATCAGCCATAGCTTGATGGCTCCCTTCATATTTGGCTGTTGAAGTATAACCTAATAGTTGATTAAACTCTTCAAAATGGATCCGCTGATGATCCAACGTGCGATCAAAGCGCTTAATAATAAGTGCAGGTTCTGAAAAACCTTGGATTTCCCCAATGCTTAAATCAACAACGATATCATCGGGTAAGAGGGCTTTAAAAGCCAAGGTGCTCAAATATTCATTGAAGACCAGATCGCTATGTGTTGCGGAGGGAAATTTTGCAATGTGACTGCTCAGTTCGCCTATGCGAGTGGGATATAATTTTCCATCTCGTTCAATAAGCGTTAATTTTGGCTGAACCCCTGATAATGAAGATCGTCCAAGCAGGACGCCCATTTCTTTGGGATCATGTTTGTCCATCAAGGCTGCAGATATGGGTTGTGCTTCCGGGTCTATAACAGACACTGCGCCTGCACAGTCTTGTCCAAAGGCTAATAATAATTCAAAGCGAGAGGCAAGCCTTTTGCCTAGCAATCGGGTTTGGGCATCGAATAACCAGCCTTCTGCTACCAGATTGTCAAAAAAGGGATGTAGCCCATTTTGAGAGACAAAGGCTTCTTTTCTCAAGGGTAGGGTATAGGCAATGGCGGGGTGCAGAGCCTCCAGATAGCTTGGATCATAAGAAAAAGTGCAGGCATTGCCTGGTTCTTCCTTTAAAAAACCAGCGAAGTGCTCTTTGTAGAAAACCTTTCCCCACAATAATGCTGACATAGTTAAAAATCCTTTGCTAAGAGGCCTATTTCTCTATTTTAGTTAAATATAATGAACTGTCAATACCTCATTGGCCATTTTAGTTAAATAAAGTTAACTTTTTATGGGAAGGCTCATTGTAAAGGAGCATTCCAGCAGGGCGATTGCACTATAACTAAGAAGCTCAGATAAATTCAGTGCTATTCCTG
>CAZFXA010000009.1:0-41079 GCA_964522825.1 uncultured Legionella sp. | reverse complement strand
GTCTCTAAAAATCCTTGATTTTAAGCGATTATTTTAGGGGGCGGGAATCGCTGGCGTTTTTCTCGCAGCGCACGCCCCTTTTTGCTAAGGCGATATTTCTGTCGGCTACTTTTAGGCTATACAAGTCTTTTTACTAAGCATTTATGATAGTATTGTGTAGCTATTTCCATTGGCGTTACTATAACGATTTTACCCAAAGGAGCCTTTTATGACGAATCCACGCTTTAATCCCAAACTCAAAGAATCCCTGCACCTTGAACGTTATTATACCTTTGGCCTAAGCATGTTACAGCTCATGCTGCTGCTAGGAAGTATAGGTCTGGCCGCCGCTGCCATTTACGAGTGGCTACACTAGAATTTTTGCTCCGGTGGCACAGTGGATAGCGCGGTCCCCTCCTAAGGGACAGGTCGGCGGTTCGAATCCGCCCCGGGGCACCCATAAAATCCTTTAAAATCAATACGATATCTTCTTTGGCTGATCGAATCCAAGCCAATAAAGCATCTTCGCCTTCCTGCAAGGCTTCTTCTACTGTCTCCTCATCAGCCATACATCCAGGTAAATCTAAGTATTCTACTTGATAACCGCCACCCTCTTCTTCAGAAAGAGGTTTAATGGTTAAAGGATATTTTAGGTTAGCCATCTATTTTCTCTATGAGTTCCATAAACTGTTTTATATAATTGGGCTTAAAATGTTTTTTTAACGTGACCATACAAGAAAACCACCGACACATAAAGACACAACCTCATACATTCTTTCTGGCAAGCACCTGCAACCACTCATTATGAATATTTTGTATATTTGATTTACTTTTCCATATTTCTAAAACTTTTAACTTTGGAAATTTCTTGATAAATACCTCAAAACTCTTAACTGTAAATCTACTAAATAATCGCCCATTTTCCAATGTCTGTTCTTCTCCGTATTTAAAGGAGATATACCATATGCCTTTTGGCTTTAATGCAGCAATAAATTTATCAAAAATACTTGGCAAATCTTTCTTGCTAATATGCAATAAAGACGCACAAGTCCAAATACCATCAAAAGACTCATCAAAATTTATCATGGAAAATTTTTGGTGCAAAACGGCAGTAGGCACTCGTTTTTGAGCATGTTTCACCATTTCAATTGAAGCATCAAGCGCTGTGACAGAATTACCCGATTTGACAAAATACTCACTATCTCTACCAACTCCGCATCCTGCGTCTAAAATGTATGCTGGCTTAGGCAATAATGACAAGAATTTATTATAAGAGTCTTGCATGTCTATCTTGATTGTGCGTTCAAAATAACTCTGATGATTGTTATTATAATATTCGATTGTAGACCTGGTATAGTTTTTCATTAACACATCCTAATTTTTCATATTTTCTGTTACTTCCAAGGTCTGTAAGGAAGGTCGAAAAGGTGTGGTACTTAGGTTGCTACAAAACACTCATAAAGCCCAATTTCAATCCTTGAATCAGGGAATGGGAATTGATTGTGAACACTTAACCCCCACAAAATCCCCACAAAGGGCATTTTGAGGGTTGATACAGGAAAGCATAAATTGTTCGTTTTTAAGTCTTTTTATAGGACTTTTTGATTGGCTGGGGGACTAGGATTCGAACCTAGGTAAACAGAGTCAGAGTCTGTTGTCCTACCACTAGACGATCCCCCAAGGCGCTTAGCGTTTAGAGTATTGTGGTCGCTTACGGGCTTTACGACGGCCCACTTTTTTGCGTTCTACCACACGCGCATCAGACGTTACAAAACCTGCTTTACGCAAAATACGTCTAAAAGAATTAGGATCTTCTGTTTCACCAGCGGCTATCGGCGCTAGGCCTTCTTCTTGAAACTGAATTAACGCCAAGCTAATACCACGACGTATGGCTTCAGCCTGCCCCGTGGTTCCCCCACCTTTGACGGTGCTCATAATATCGAAACGATCTATGCTATCGAGCAAGGCTAAGGGTTGACGGATGACCATACGGGCTGTTTTACGACTAAAATACTCATCCAGACTACGGTTGTTCACCGTAATAATCCCCGTGCCTAAACGCAAAAACACACGTGCGGCAGAGGATTTACGACGACCTGTGCCGTAATTATAGTTCTGGGATTTCTTCAGTGTTACTACTTTCGACATATTAAAACTACCTCAATTAAGCTTCAATCTCTAAAACGCGGGGTTGTTGTGCACTATGGGGATGATCCGTGCCTGCATAAACTTTTAGTTTAGTAAGCATGGCCCTACCTAAAGAATTCTTAGGTAACATGCCCTTCACGGCCAATTCAATCACCCTATCAGGATAACGTGCCATCAGTTTCTCAAAGGATTCTGATTTTAAGCCGCCTGGATAAGAACTGTGATGATAGTAGATTTTATCGGTTGTCTTATCACCTGTCACCCGAACGCTCGCTGCATTCAGAACCACGATGTAGTCCCCGGTATCCACATGGGGTGTATATTCAGGCTTATGTTTACCCCTCAAGCGGCGGGCAATTTCCGTGGCCAAACGGCCTAAAATCTTATCTTTTGCATCCACTACGAACCAATCGTTCTGGGCCTCATGGGTTTTCATACTAAATGTTTTCATGTAAACAGGGTCCCTAGTTATATAACCGAATAAATAAGCCTACGTACTCGCGGGCATGAGCATTGTACAAAACTATGCCTACGCTTACAAGCTGCATTGTAGCCTCTGCTTTTGCTTTGTGATGCAAAACATTTATGCAGCCTTTTTCTCGTCCATGCATGATTGCTTAATCCACAATTCATTCTTGATTACTTCATATTATCGCTAATTTATTGACTTCTAAAACACGCTTCAGGTAGCATGAGTTTGTCTTGGTGATTATTTGTGTGCGTACCGTCATAACGTATTTGACACAGACTGAAACTCAGACAGCTTTTTGTGCTAATTTAGCCTAGTCCTTGCCTCAGCGCGAGGCCTGTGCTAACAATACACTCTAGTTCGATTATTTTTTAAGGAGCATTTATTATGGCCGCGAAAAAACGCAAGCCCACTCGACCTGTTGTTAAAAAAGTCGTGAAAAAAGCAACTTCCCGTGTTGCAAAGAAGACCACTGCGGTGAAAGCCAAGGGTCGTACCAAAGTTGTTGCTGCTAAGAAAACCGCCACCAAGGCCGTGAAAATCGTTCGTTCAGCCCCTTTAAGCAGTGTCGATAAGGCTTTAACCAAAGGCCAATTATTCAACGCACTCGCCAGCTCTACCGGTATGGCACGTAAAGAAATTGCCACGCTTTTTGACCACTTAGCTGTTGTCATTGGTGCACATTTCAAAAAACAAGGCCCAGGCCAGTTCACATTGCCCGGTCTCGTCAAAATTACTTTGAAGCAGAAGCCTGCCACCAAGGCTCGCAAAGGTACCAATCCATTTACAGGCGAAGAAATGCTGTTTAAAGCAAAACCTGCACGTAATGTGATTAAGGTCAGACCTCTGCAAAAACTGAAAGAAATGGTTTAAATTTAGGTCAAACACCTAAAACCACCCTCTCCTACTAAAAGGGAAAGGGTGGTTTTTTTTTGCACTATTGTAGTGGCCATTCCAGCACCGGTACAGGTTCGTAGTGTGATCTGATAGGTGTTAGCGTTAGGACCGACTTCTTCGCAAAGAGCACCATGCCCCCACCCAAGAGGGGACAGCAAAACCGACCTATATTTTCAAAATAGACTAAACGCTTAAGACACTTGGGATCGGCTATGGGTGGGCGAAAAAAGAATCGTTGGCTGTCTAGCAGCTCAAAACCCAACAAAGATAGCCAATCTTGCAATCGCGACATCGCTATAAAACGACCGTCCCAAGCCACCGGTTTAAAAGGATGCATCAAAGCCCGCCATAATCCCCAAAAGCTCCGAGGATTAAAGCTGGAAATAATCAAATAGCCTTCCGGCTTGAGCACGCGAAAGGCTTCTCGTAATACTTCATGGGGATTATGGCCCAAGTTAAGGCAATGGGCTAAATAGACTAAATGCACACTTTCAGAAGCAACAGGCAGTTTATCTTGTCTGGCCGTTAATGAATGTGCATTCGACAGTGCTTGGGTTTGGAAGATGGGGTGGATCCAGATAGGATCCATCTTTCGGTTCGAAGGCAGGGTCTGAATAAAATGCGATTCCCCAATCAAAAGCTGATGAAAGCCAAAAGACTGTGCAAAAAAAGGCTGAAGTATACGTGTTTGCTCAGCTAAGAAGGCTTGGCCCAGAGGGCCTTGCCACCAGGTATTTAAGGCTTTATGACGCAGAGAGACCGTAGACATGTCTTCATCCTATCGCCACGTGAAAACCAAGTCAAATCACATCAGATGTCTTCGTATGCGTTTTAGCCAGTAATAAATAGATCGAGGGTAAGACAAATAGCGTAAGCGCTGTACCCATGCTAATCCCACTGGCAATGACCAAACCCATATTAAAGCGACTTAAAGCACCGGCACCCGATGCAGTCATTAATGGTACAACACCTAGGACCATGGCAACGCTCGTCATTAAAATAGGGCGTAATCGAATACTGGCAGCCAACTCAACGGCCTCCCGTTTAGACTTTCCCTCTTTTTGTAATTGATTGGCAAATTGCACAATTAAAATACCATGCTTGCTGATAAGCCCCATAAGTGTGACCAAACCCACCGTGGTATAAATATTAAGACTCATACCCCCAAAACCTAGGTTAATAAAGAGCATGGCACCCACTATCGATAAAGGTACACTGCTTAAGATAACCCATGGATCTCTAAAGCTTTCAAATAAGGCCGACAAACAAAGAAAAATAACCAACACAGAAAACAAAAAGGTCATAAATAAAGCATTATTTTCTTGTTTATACTGACGCGACTGCCCTGCATAATCAAGGCTGTATTCGCGTGGTAAGTTTTGTTCTGCAATGCTTTCTAAAGTACTGAGCGCTTTGCCCAAGGTTAGACCTGGAAAAGGCACGCCCGAAATAGTCGCTGCATTTAATTGCTGGAAACGATGCAGTTCTTCGGGCACCACCGATTTTTTAATGCGCGCAATATTGGAAAGCGCTATCGGCAGGCCTTCTGCAGTATTCACATAATAATCCATTAACTGATAGGCATTTAAGCGATCTTTACGTTGGATCTGAGGGATCACTTTATAAGCACGCCCTGCTAAACTAAATTGGTTAATATAATTGCCGCCTAACCCAAAAGCCAAAGCATCGCTGACATCTTTAATGTTTAAACCGACATCGGCTATTTTTTCACGATCAAAATCAATCCCAATCTGTAATTTATCAATATTAAGATTGGTATCTAAATACACAAACGCCCCACTCTCCATGGCTTTTTTATAAATTGTTTGCACAACCTTATCCAAGGCCTCGTAAGGCTCTGTGGTGGTAATCACTAATTGTACGGGTAACCCGCCTCCACCACCCGGTAAAGAAGCTGGCTGAAAAACCGCCGTATGAGCACCTGCTACCGCCGCAAGTTTTTTCTGTAATTCATCTTGAATCGCTTGTGCGCTACGAGAACGCTCATTCCAAGGCTTTAGCACCATGCCTGCAATACTTGTATTAAGCCCCTGCGCGCCGTCGAACTGAAAAACATGGTCCAACGCAGGAAACCCTGAAAAAATCTTATTGGCTTGTCGCGAATAGATTTGTGTTTGTTGTAAACTGGCATTCGGTTGGGATTTTAACACAGACAATACAATGCCATGATCTTCTTGGGGTGCAAGCTCCGTATGGGCTGTTTTATAGAGGAAAACAATCGCACATAAAACAATGGCTAGAAAAACCACTGCCACCTGGGGTGTCTCGAGACTTGTATTGAGTTTTTGAACATAACCCTGACGTAATCTTCCAAATTGCTTATCCACCCACAGAGAAAATGTATTTTTTTCCGTTGCATGTATAAACCGTGCGCACATCATAGGCGATAAGGTAAGGGCAACAATCGCAGAAATACCAACAGAACCTGCCAGCGTAAAAGCAAATTCTGAAAATAAAGTACCTGTTAAACCACCCATAAATCCAATCGGTGTATAAACAGCCATCAAAACGATTGAAATAGCAATAATGGGATTGACCAATTCTCTAGCACCCCTGAGGGCAGCATCCTTTGAGGACAGTCCCGATTCTCGATGTCTTTGAATATTTTCAACGACAATAATGGCATCATCGACTACCAGACCAATGGCTAATACCAAGGCTAATAGCGTTAATAAATTAATGGAATAGCCTAATAAAAACATGATAAAAAAAGTGCCGACCAATGACAGAGGAATAGCAATCACGGGAATGATGACCGATCGGATATTTGCCAAAAACAAAAAGACCATCCCGGTAACAATCAATAATGCCGCTATCAAGGCGTGCACGACCTCATGGATAGAGCTATTGACAAATTTTGTGGCATCATAAACGATTTTACCATCGAGTCCTACAGGTAATTGCCTTTGCAAGACATCAAAGAGTGTCCGAACTTTCTGAACCACTGTCAGAAAATTAGCACCGGGTGCCACTTGGATCCCGACGTATACCGCCTCACAGCCATCAAAATGAACCGCTGAGTCGTAATCATCCGATCCCAAGCTAATATTGGCCACATCTGACAATCGAATCACAGAACCTTTTTGGGATCGAATAATCATGTTTTTATAGTCATTGACCGAATGTAAGCCTGTATTAGCACTTAAATTAATGGTGATCATATTGCCTTCAATACGACCAATGGCCGAGATTAAAGCATTCGCGCTTAGCGCCTGTGCGATATCCGTGGGCGTTAGGGCATAAGACGATAGTTTTTCAGGATCAAGCCAAAGACGCATCGCAAATTGACGTCCGCCTAAAATTTCCGCGGTTTGCACACCCTCGACGGCTTGCAGCTTGGGTTGAATAACCCTCATTAAATAATCGGTTATTTTATTAGCAGGCAATACCTCGCTACTAAAGCCAATATACATGGCATCGACCGTGTCACCCATCGAAATACGAATAACAGGCTTCTGTGCTTCGGGTGGTAATTGATTCAATACACCATTCACTTTTGTATTAATCTCGGTGAGGGCTTTGTTGTGATCATAATCTAAGCGTAAAGTTGCATTGATCACACTAAAATTTTGCAAGCTGTTGGAATCGATATAATCGATACCATTGGCTTGTGCGATTGCATTTTCTAGAGGCGTGCTTATAAAGCCTGCCATCAGTTCGGGATCAGCCCCGACATAAGTCGTGGATACGCTAATAACGGCATTTTGAATAAAAGGATACTCCCGTACCGAAAGCATCAAGATAGATTTTAAGCCAAATAATACGATTAATAAACTTAAGACAGTGGCTGCCACCGGCTTGTGTATAAAAAAATCAGTGAAATAGCGAGATTCTTTCACGGCTTTTATTCATCAATCACTGAAGGTTGTGGATCGTTTTCGGGCAGAACACTATTATCAATGCGCACACGCATACCATGCTTTAACTTAAAGGCTCCGCTCGTCACAACCTTATCGCCTTGCAACAGCCCTTTCACAATCGCTGTTTGATCGCCACGCTGCTCAGCGACTGTGACAAAACTCTGTTTTGCGATAAGAATGGGGGTTTTGTCTTGATCAAAACCCGCTTCATGAATAATAAAAACGGTTTCGCCATAGGGATTATAAGCAATCGCCGTTTGAGGCAGTGTTAAATAGCGTTTTGGTTGATCAAGGGCAATGTGTGCAGCGGCAAACATACCCGGCAAAAGTGCGTGATCAGGATTGTCTAAAGTGGCTTGTACAAGGCGCGTGCGCGTCTTATTGTCGACCTTGGGATCCATCGCGCTTACCTGTGCTTCAAACCAACGATCCGGATAAGCATCCACACAAAATTTTAGTTTTTTCCCAACCTCAATCTGTGTAACAATATTTTGTGGCACATAAAAATTAACATGTAATTGATCTAAATCTTGTAAGGTAGCGATCCTATCGCCCGGATTTAAAAATTGTCCTACATTCACGGGCGAAACACCTACATAACCTTTAAAAGGTGCACGTATTCTTTTCTTGGCCATGAACGCTTTTTGTTCTGAAACCGCAGCCTCTTTATTTTTTAAATCTGCGATGCCTGCATCTAAAACGGATTGGCTAATGGCTGCATGTAGAAACTGTTCTTGATTGCGTACATGGCTTATGCGCGCTAATTCGGCGGTGGCTTCCAAGCCTAGGAGTTGGTCACGATCGGTATCGCTATTCAAGGTCACTAAAAGCTCACCGGCTTCAACGATCTGCCCCGAACGTAGGGGCGTGCTCTCAATAAGACCTGCAACCTCCGTCGTGAGCTCTACCCCCTGCACGGCCTCCAGTGTAGCGACAACCTTTAGCAAAGGCTGCCAATCGCTGTAATCGACAGGCAGGGCAGAAATCGTTACAAGCGCTGCACGCTGCCCCATATACTTTTTCAGCATAAAATGGCCAAAAAGCTGATAGGCCATCATAAGCCCTAGCACAGTGCCAGAGGCTACTAACATGCGGATCATGGGTTTGTGCATAGGAATCCCCAAAAGCTATAAGGGGATTATAGTAGAATTTTAGGCAACCAACTATATTGGCTATACCTTGCTTTAAATCCTCAGGACCTTTCGGTCAGCCCCCTTTAAAAAAGGGGGCAAGCGCAATAAGGTCTTTAGAGGATAGGATTAACATCCGCTTCATAATCAACCCCCGAAAGCCCAAAGCCAAAAAGCTTGAGAAAATCGGCCTGATAGCCTTTAAAGTCTGAGAGTTCATTCAGCGTGGCCGTTTCAACCGCTGCCCATAGGGATTCCACACGGGCTTGAACCTCGGGACGCAGTTCTAGATCATCCAACCTAAAACGTCCTGCCTCATCTAAAATAGGATGATCGCCATAGAGTTGTGTACGAAATAAACGGCTGATTTGTTCGATACAACCTTCATGCACCCCCTGCTCTTTCATCACTTTATAAAGCAAAGCGATATACAAAGGCATAATAGGAATAGCAGAGCTTGCCTGCGTAACAATCGCCTTCATCACCGCAATATGGGCGGAACCTTTATGCCCGGCTAAACGTTGATTCAGTGCCTTAGCAGCGCGATCCAAATCTTCTTTGGCCTTACCAATGGCGGCTTTACCATAAATAGGCCACGTTTGGCGTGCACCCAGATAGTTATAAGCAATCGTCTGGCAACCTTCGGCCAATAAACCAGCCTGATCCAAAGCCTCTATCCACATTTCCCAATCTTCGCCACCCATCACACTTACGGTATCGTTGATTTCTTCTTGGGTAGCAGGCTCAAGGGTCACAGTTTTGACTTCAGCTTTATCCGTATCTAACGTTTTACCTGTAAAAGCCTGTCCAATGGGTTTCAAAACCGATTTGGCAGTGATCCCTGTTTTAGGATGGGTACGACGGGGGGATGCAAGACTGTACACCACTAGATCCACAGGCCCTATTTCATGTAGCAAAGCGATCGTGCTTGCTTTGAGCGCATCGGAAAAAGCATCACCATTCAGACTCTTTGCGTATAAGCCTTGGGCATGCGCGGCTTTTTCAAAAGCGACCGAATTATACCAACCGGCTGTTGCGGTACTGTCTGCAGTCGGTTCTTTCTCAAAGAACACCCCCACTGTTGCAGCACCCGATCCAAAGGCCGCCGTGATGCGAGAGGCTAAACCATAACCGGTGGAGGCACCCAGCACTAAGACTTTTTTAGGACCACGCGAGATAGGACCTGCGCGCTTCACCGTGGCTATCTGCTCTAAAACATGCGCCTGGCACCCTAAGGGATGCGCTGTGGTACAAATAAAGCCTCGAATTCTGGGTTTGATAAGCATAATGCATGGTCCTCTGGTAAAACGATCTGCCTAGCGATCTTAAAGGCTGTATTCTACCCAGTATTAAAAAATGATTCTATGCCTAGGAACAGGATACATTTTTCAAGCATAGAAAACCTTTACACCCCGCTATTTTGGAGTTAGACTATGGAAATGAAGGGTATAAAACGTAATTTAAGCTCAAAAGCCACAAAAATGCTGGATATGTTTCCAGCTGTTGTTATTTTGGGTGCTCGTCAAACAGGGAAAACTACGCTTGCCAAACAGCTAGGACCTGATTGGACTTACATTGATTTAGAAAAGCCCAGTGATTTTGAAAGGGTTTCTCAAGATCCAGAGTTCTTTTTTACGCAATATCCCAGTCATGTGATTATTGATGAAGCACAATGCTACCCAACTATTTTCCAAATATTGCGCGGAGTCATTGATCAAAACCGAGGTCAAAAAGGACGTTTTATCATCAGTGGTTCTAGTAGCCCTGAATTATTAAAACAAACCTCTGAGAGTTTAGCAGGACGCGTAGGCTTATTGGAGTTGGGAACCCTTAAGGCTAATGAATATTATCAACAACCTTTAAGTCCTTTCTATCGTCTCTTAGAATCATCTTTATCGATGGCTAGTGTTCAAGATCTGCTACAAGGCACAGCTCCTTTGACCTCTAAACAAATGCAAACGCCTTGGATTAAAGGCGGGTATCCAGAGCCGGTTTTAACATTGAATGACGCATTCTATCAAAGCTGGATGCAAGCTTATCATCATACCTACATTAATCGCGATATTGCAGCTTTGTTTCCCCGATTAAATCGCATTGCTTATCAACGATTTATTACCATTTTATGTAAATTTTCGGGAAATATTCTTAATAAATCGGATTTTGCACATGCCTTAGAAGTGAGCCAAAAAACGGTCAACGATTATTTGGGTATCGCGGAAGGAACTTTTATGTGGCGAAGCTTGCCCAGCTTTGAAGGGAATGCTTTAAAATCGACTGTGAGAATGCCCAAAGGACATGTGCGCGATACGGGGCTCATGCATTATTTTCTAAATATTAATAGCTTTCAAAGTCTTTATGAGAGTCTTTTTATGGGGCATTCTTTTGAGGCTTTTGTGACTGAAGAAATTCTAAAAGGCATAGAAGCCAGCAATATAGGGCATTGCGAATCCTATTATTACCGTACGCGTGATGGTGCAGAAATCGATTTAATCCTAGAAGGTCCTTTTGGTTGTCTACCGATCGAAATAAAGTGTGGTGTACAAATCCGCGCTAAACAGCTTTCAGCACTCAATCGTTTTATTCAGGAATTGAAATTACCTTTTGGTATTGTGATTAACCAAAGCGATGAACGGCGATGGTTAACGCCTACCATTTTGCAATTGCCCGTTGGATGGCTGTAACATGCAGCGCTGACCTTCACGGGCAGAGACACTTCATCCTTATTTCCGTCTTGAAGGCTCACGCTGAAAAGCTGCTCGCCCTTTGGGGATATTGGAAGGTCGGCCCCGCTTACTAGCAATCGCCGGTTTTTTGCGATCGGCATAGGGATTTTTGCTGCTTTTGAATTGAATGCGCACAGGTGTGCCTTCTAGTTTTAATTCTTTTCTAAAAGTATTCATCAGATAACGCATATAGGTCTCAGGTACCGATTCGGTTTGATTCCCATGGATCACAATAATGGGCGGCAAATGCCCCCCCGTATGGGCATAGCGTAATTTAATACGACGATTGTTCACGATAGGCGGCGCATGCAAAGCAACGGCTTTTTCTAAAATACGGGTTAATTTACCGGTGGATAATTTACGGGTGGCGGCATCATAAGCCCCATTCACCGATTCAAATAAACGCCCTACACCGGTGCCATGGAGTGCAGAAATGGTATGTAACTTTGCAAAATTGGCAAACATTAAACGATATTCAAAGCTTTTGAGCAAAGCCTCACGTTCAGTCGCACTCAGTCCATCCCATTTGTTCATGGCAATCACAAGCGAGCGCCCAGCCTCTAGTACAAAGCCCAGCAAACTCATATCCTGATCGGTAATCCCTTGTTTGGCATCAATCAGAAAAATAACCACATGACAATCTTCAATCGCTTGTAAGGTTTTCACCACCGAAAATTTTTCGACACTTTCTTCAATTTTGGCGCGCCTTCGTACACCGGCGGTATCGATAATGGTGTATTCCACACCCTCGTGTTTCATGGGTAAATAAATACTATCGCGGGTCGTACCGGGCTGATCAAAAACCAATACTCTTTTTTCGCCCATTAAACGATTCACTAAGGTAGATTTGCCCACATTGGGCCTTCCTACAATGGCTATTTTAATACCGGCCGCACTGGTGTCTTCAGAGACTTTTTTATCTTCGGGCAGGCGTGCATAGATTTCTTCTAACAAGCTATTCATACCGCGACCATGGGCTGCTGCAATCCCATGGGGATCCCCCATGCCGAGGGCATAGAACTCGGCCAAGGCTATTTGAATCTCGAGACCATCAATTTTATTGACAACCAATAGAAGTGGTTTACCCGCAGCACGTAATTGCTGGGCGAGCACTTGATCGGAACTGGTAATGCCCGATCGCGCATCCACAATCCAAAGTAATAGATCGGCTTCCTTCACCGCACGCCAAGACTGGGCTTCCACTAAGTTATCGATCCCGTCTTTCTCACTCTGTACCCCCCCTGTATCGATGACGATAAAGGGTCTATCACCCAAGCGACATTCGCCATATTGACGATCGCGGGTAACACCGGGTAAATCGACCACCAAGGCAGCACGCGATTTGGTTAAAACATTAAACAAGGTGGACTTGCCTACATTGGGACGACCTACTATGGCTACAACTGCTAACATGAATGCATTCTCAACTTTTTATTGTTTCACAGGTACTTTATTATCTTGATGAAAAAAAGCTTCTGGTAAAGCTACTACTTTTCCACTCAAGCCTAAGATATAGATGATACCCTCTTTCAACATCAGAGATGCTTCAATACCTTTATTATCGATGGATTGACGCCCCTTATAATGACCGCTTTCTAAATCGATCCAGTGAACGAGGCCTTCATCATCACCCACTAAAACCATCGTGCCTACACATAAGGGTTTTGTTAAACGCCGCCCTACAAGCCCAAGCATTTTCCAACGTTGTTTACCGGTAATTGCATCAAAGGCATACAGTGTTCCCCGATGATCAGGTACTACCAGTGTACGATCTGCGACGGCTAAGCCCGCATAAGAAGACAGGCTTTGCTCCCACAGTAACTCACCCGTATTGGCTTTGAGTGCAGCCACATTACCTTGATACCCAACGGCATACACCAGGCTACCTTGTAACAAGGGATCGGCACTGAGATCGATCATGCGTTGTGTTTCTGAACGCCCCTTCGAGGCAGCGATCTCTTTTTGCCAAAGCACAACACCGGTCACTTGATCCATGGCGACGAGTTGACCGGTAGAGAGACCCACCAACACGGTACCTTGGTAGAGCACCGGTGAACTACTACGTCTTAATATTAAAGAAGGTGTGCTTGCGGCATAGGACCATTTTTGCTGTCCATCGGACGGATCTAATGCAACGATCGTATCAGCCAGCGTGTGCACAAATAAAGACTTACTATTCCCCCGTATCGCAGCAAAAACAGGGCTACCCACAGAAGCCCGCCACATCAAAGTACCATCGGATAGCTTATAGCTTAAAACGCTCCCCTCTTCCGTACCCAACAACACGCAATCTTCTATCACAGAAGGTCCTGCACTGAATGGCTCTCGAGACTTCACAGACCAACGCTTCTTACCGGTCATCCGATCGAGTGCAACCATCGTACCCTGATAATCGGCAAGCACGACGGTGGATGGTGCCAAGGCCAAACGCAAAGGTACATCATTTTTGCCTACCCCTGCCCCATAATGTGCAGACCAAATCCTTTTTAAAGCCTTTTGATCCTTTGCAACGGCCGGTAAGGCTACCTTAGCAATGGCCTCTGATTGATGCTCAATGGTATTACACGCCATTAAACTCAAGCTGAATAGCGTCACAACGATAAGCCGTAATCTAAGCAAATACACTAGGAGGACTCCTTCTTATTTTCGTCAAACCCAACTTCGATCTGTTTTAATTGCAAACGTCCTGCCAACGGTGTGTCCATGGGTAAGGCTTGCATCGCTTTGGCATAAGCCTCACGTGCCTTATCCCGTTGTTGTGTTAAAACATAAATATCGCCTTTGCGTTCCTCTACCAAGGGCAGATAAGCCGCAGGCTTTACTTGCTCCAAGAGGGCCAAGGCTTCTGTATATTTTTTTTGCTCGCTTAAAATGTCTACGATACGCAGTCTTGCAATCTCAGCGAAGGCCCTTTCTTTTTTCCAGGAATGGGATAACACAAACTGCAAATGCTCTAAAGCCTTATCCCATTCTTCATGTGTGACCGCCAACTTTGCGGCCATGAAAGCCGCCAGCGGTGCATAAACCGTTGTCTTATAGCGATGCATAAGGGTATCTATCTGCATGGATGCCTCTGGTTCCTGATTGGCTTGTATGGCCACCAGTAGCTTATCGTAAATCAAAGAAGCCGCACGTGCCTGATGACGCGCATGCAGATGTTTGTATTGCAAAAAAGCAAGGCTTACCAACAGAATAAGAAATAAGAACACTAAGCGTTTAACCATCGGTACACTTTGATAGCGCTGCCAACCCTTTTGTAGTCCAAGTCCACTACCCTTATGATTGATATCCACACGATACCGTGTGCTCATAGTATTTTTTGTACGCTGCTTACTCATATTTTTAGTTCCCTAAATAGTCGCTTAAAAAGGTTGCTAATGTCTGGAAAGGCACCGATATCTGATCGCGCGCCTCACGCAAAAACTTCACACGACAGCTATCCGCTTGCTGTTCCGCTTCGCCTAAAATCAAGGCTATCCTTGCACCACTCTGATCAGCTTTTTTAAATTGCTGCTTGAAGGTTCCAGGCCCATTATCCACCAAGATCCTCAGGCCCCCAGCATCCCGCAAACGCTCGGCTAAAGCAAGCGCGTTTTGTATTAAGGCGGGCGTATGAACCATGTAGCAATCGACAGGCGATACGCCCGGTATAGCCGCCACCACCGCTTGCTGTAACAATAGTATGCGCTCCATACCCAGTGAAAACCCAACCGCCGTCGTAGCAGACCCACCCAGTTGTTCGACCAGGCCATCATAACGCCCACCGCCACCCACTGCACTTTGAGCACCTAGCTGATCGGTCTTCCACTCGTAAACGGTGCGATTGTAATAATCTAAACCCCGTACTAAACGAGGATTCACAGTATAGGCAATACCCAGATCCGATAATCCTGCGAGAAAAGATTCAAAATGCTGTACAGAGGCTGCATCTAAGTAATCGATTCCCTTCGGTGCATCGTTAATGAGTGCTGCCATAGCGGGATTTTTACTATCTAAAATTCTTAAGGGATTAGCTTGCAAACGTCGTTGGCTATCGGCATCTAAATCCTGTTGATGCTGCGTAAAATACTGTTGCAAGCGATCACGATAAGCCTGCCTGGCCTCGAAAGATCCGAGGCTATTCACTTCCAGTGATAATGCAGTATCGATCCCAAGCGCGCGCCACAAACGCTGGGTCATCAGGATATGTTCCAGCTCAATCGCAGGACCCTCTATCCCAAAAGTCTCAACGCCTATTTGATGAAACTGACGATACCGTCCTTTTTGGGGACGCTCGTAACGAAACATCGGTCCCATATACCATAAACGTTGGATTTGATGATAAAACAAACCATGTTCTAAACCAGCACGCACACAACTAGCAGTCCCTTCTGGACGCAGACTAATACTTTCACCATCGGCCGTTTCTAAACTAAACATTTCTTTTTCAATAATATCGGTTAGATCGCCGATAGAGCGCTGAAAAAGCTTGGTGGATTCTAAGAGTGGCAAGCGAATTTCCTGATAACCATAGCGATGAATAATAGAACGCCACAGCCCTTCCAGGGTAGCCCATGCATCGGCCTGTACGGGTAAAATATCGGGCATACCCCGCAAAGCTTGCAAACGTGTGGTCATACCCATACCTCATTCAATAAGTTTTTACGAATGTCACTCGGAAGCATACATCCCTGTATTCGACGATTTTCCATCCCTGGAATCGACGTTCCTCGCCAACATTCGTAAAAACTTCTAGACAAACTCATTGCGCTTTAACCTCTGTTCGTTCCGAACGCAAATAATCGGCGTATTCTTGGGAATGTTCAAATAGATCTTTTAGACGAAGCGCTTGACTGGCAACAGCATTGTCATCATGACACGCTTTAGCAATATGAATGCCCACACTTAAGGATCGCGCAGTCGGTAGGGCTACCTTCTGATAACGCTGCCAATACGCTTTTGCATCCTGCAAATGGCCATCTTGCAAAGACAAATAGGCTAATTCAATAAGCGCCGTCGCGGCACTCGGATCGCGTATAATAGCCGTTCTAAGATAATCGATGGCTGCTGCCTTATGTTGGGCACGAATGGCACAAAGCCCTGCATTTTCATAAATTTCAGACGTTCTTGGATAATCCTTATCCGCTAAAGCCCTATGAAAAGCTTGATCGGCTTCTTGAAAACGTGACCCCCGACACAAAAAAGCCCCATAATTATTGTAAGAAGCACCCTGATTTTTGGATAAGCGAATCGCTTTTTTATGCGCTTTTTCTGCATCCTTATAATCGCCGGTCATTTCTAAAAAATAAGCCATACCGGATCGGGCTTCGGGCAAAGAAGGTGCCAATCGAATAGCGTGGGTCAGTTTGCTTTTAGCTCTTGCGATTTGTCCTTGCCCTAGATAACCTAAGCCTAATTCTACATTCGCCAAGGCAGCCTTCTGATAATCGGGACTTGGCTTATCGAAAGCCCCTTGGACCCCCGCATCATGATGCGAGGTCGAGGATGCATGATCGGTGCTGGCACAACCCATCAACCCCAAGGTGCATAACCCTACTAAAAATCCTCTGCGTACTGCACGATAATACTGCATAAAAAACCTCCTGTTAAGCTGGAGCCTGCACCACGATGGGAATCTGTTTCGAACATTTTTCTAAAAAACGCTGCTGACGATGGGTTCGATCTTGCACGCGACCCATCAATTGACCACAGGCTGCATCAATATCATCACCCCGTGTTTTTCTGACTGTCGTGATCCATCCAGCTTTGTGTAAAATATGCTTAAATTGATCAATCGCAGCAGGGGTTGATCGCACATAATCGGATCCCACAAAGGGATTAAAAGGAATCAAGTTTATTTTAGCCTGAACGCCTTGCAAAACCTGCGCCAGGGCTTTGGCGTGTAGCGGACTATCATTCACGCCCTTTAACATTACATATTCCATGGTAATGTGTCTGCCCACGCGCCCCTTCACATAACGACGACAAGCGTCCATTAAAGTAGCAATCGGATATTTTTTATTGAGCGGCACCAAGGTATTACGCAATGCATCATCGGGTGCATGCAAAGATACGGCCAGGGATACATCGGCGACGCTACTTAAACGATCCATTTCAGGCACCACACCTGCGGTACTTAAAGTCACACGCCGTCTAGGTAGGGCATAAGCTCGTTCATCTCGCATCAACGAGAGGGCCTGCACAACGGTATCAAAATTAAGCAAAGGCTCACCCATCCCCATCATCACCACATGACTAATTACCCAGGGGGTTTCAAGCCCCTTAGCCTTTGCGAGTTCTTTTAAGCGCTGTCTGGCTAACCATAATTGTCCGATAATCTCAAAAAGCTTCAGATTACGACTAAAACCCTGTGCGCCTGTGGAACAAAAAGAGCAATTGAGTATACAGCCCACCTGCGAAGAAATACACAGGGTCCCACGCGTGCGCTCAGGGATAAAGACTGTTTCAATATGGTTGTTATCAGCTAATTTCATCAGCCATTTCACCGTACCGTCTGTCGATTGCTTTTCAATGGCAATTGAAGGTGCTTGGATCACACAAGAAGCTGCCAGGTGTTCTCTAAAGCCTTTGCTAATATCCGTCATCTGATGAAAATCGACCACACCACGCTGGTGGATCCACTTTAAAAGCTGGTCGGCCCTAAAGGATCGCTCCCCCAAGGCCTCGCAATAGCGACCTAAACCCGCCCTATCGAGATCTAAAAGATTGGTCGACGCTGATGAAGTCTCTAGACTGCTCATGACCTTCCAGCAAAAATCTCGTGTGTGGCAAAGAAAAAGGCTATTTCTTCTGCTGCCGTTTCGGGCGCATCTGAACCATGGACTGCGTTTTCATCGATGCTTGCAGCAAAATCGGCACGAATGGTACCCGGCGCTGCATCTTTAGGATTGGTCGCACCCATAATGTCACGGTTTTTACGAATCGCTTGCGCACCTTCTAGAACCTGAATCAACACAGGCCCCGAACTAATAAATCTTACTAAATCTTTAAAAAAAGGACGTTCGCGATGCACTGCATAAAAGGCTTCTGCCACTGTAGGACTTAGATGCATCATTTTGGTGGCAATAATGCGCAAACCCGCTTTTTCAAAGCGTGCATTGATTTCGCCTATCTTATTTTTAGAAACCGCATCCGGTTTAATCATGGACAGTGTACGTTCAAGCATTAAAGTCACCCCTCTAACATAATAAAGTTATAGATTAGGCCCATATTCTACATTAAATGCAAATTAAAGTGGTAGCTGCAATTTTCCAGATTCATCTGTTATGATCTTAAACGATTATTCCTCGTGAATAAATGAGGATAGCGAGACCCTGCTTTATGATAATACCAAACATTCATAAAATGAGATTAAAGATTAATGAGAAACACAGAATGAAACAATTGATGCGTAGACTGCGTTTGAGCGAGCAAACCCCAGTGATCCCTGTAGATGTCTTGATGGATATGGAAGAGAATCCCTACGCAGCAGTCGTACAACACAATCAAGCCCTTCAATCACAACTTCAGGCTTCCACTGCAAGTTTGCAAAGCATAGAAACAGAAAATGCAGAGCTTCGCAGACACCTACAAACAATCAGACAAGAGAATCAAGATTTAAAAACATTACTCGATACACAAGCACGCGAGCATGGAAGCAATGTGGGCACCTTGCTGCATGTATACAATAATCCTGGGCATGGCATTAAAGGCTGCACCGAATTGCTTGAACGCCGTCTATCCTGTTTGAGAAAAACCGTGGAAAAAGGCAGCCAGGACACACCCACAGATCCTGTACAACAAATGCTTTTAGACAACATCCATCAGATGCACTTGGATCTTCATACGGTCAAAGAATGTGCCACGCAACAACTACAGGCTACCGATGCAATGCTTCAAGAATACCAGCGCAAAACATCCAGAACTTCGTCAATCTTCCCTACCACAAGCCCTCCTGGCTCACCCCTTGCACCCACCCGATTCATCCCCAAAAAAGTCCTCGTCGTGGACGATGAATTATTCAATCGCAGGCTAGCGCTACAACAACTCAAACAAGGCCTGCATCCACCGAGTGCGGATATTGCAGACAATGGTCAAGAAGCTGTTACTCAATGGCAAGCGGCTATCCGTGCAGACACACCGTACGATGTTATTATTATGGATGTCATGATGCCTATCATGAATGGATTAGAGGCCACCCAAGCGATACGCGCATATGAGTCTGAACAAGGCCTTAAGCCTGTCTACATTATTGGTTTATCGGCTAATGCACTAGACAAGGATAAACTTGAAGCCTTCCACAGCGGTATGGATGCCTACCTGACCAAACCCTGTGATGCCCAAACATTACTGGCGGCTATTGCCAATAAGCCTATACCAGGGCCCGCATCCAATACCGCTTCCTCGCCTGAAATGACAGGAGATGATGATCTTACGCTTGAAGCGATCAATGGGTTTACCATTGACGAGCACGGTAGAAGCAACGCATACCCCTCGCAGTATACCAATCCTTAAGGCTAGGCTACACTCAGCATGATAGTTCTATGCCTTCGGGAGGGTTGTTCATGGGATCAAACGCTGCAAACCAATCGACACTTCGCGTTCAGGACAAATCCTATGTATTTTATGATATCAACAAGCTTCCTTATCAAACTAACATTCAACGCTTACCCTATTGCCTGAAAATATTGCTTGAAAACCTTTGTCGTTATGAAGAGGGTTCTTCGGTTACCCGAGCCGATATCGAAGCCCTGGCCCAATGGTCTCCACAAAAAACCTCTGAAAAAGAAATAGCCTTTAGCCCTGCCCGGGTACTGCTACAAGATTTTACGGGTGTCCCTGCCATTGTCGATCTGGCCACGATGCGCCATGCCATGCAGCAATTAGGCGGTGATCCCGCCAAAATCAATCCCCTGTCTGACGTTGAGCTGGTGATCGATCACTCCGTGATGGTCGATTATTATGGCGATAAGGATGCTTTTGCAAAAAATGTTGCAATGGAGTTTCAGCGAAACGAAGAGCGCTATGCTTTTCTACGCTGGGGTCAAAAAGCCTTCAAAAATTTTCGCGTCGTACCACCCGGCACAGGCATTGTGCATCAAGTCAACCTAGAATATTTAGGACGCGTTGTTTGTACCAAGCCCTTGGAAGGTGATGTCCTTGTGGCGTATCCCGATACGCTGGTAGGGACTGATTCGCACACCACTATGATTAATGGCTTAGGCATTCTCGGATGGGGTGTGGGTGGCATCGAGGCCGAGGCCGCGATGCTGGGACAACCGATTACACTACTCGTTCCCAAAGTGCTAGGCTTTCAATTAAGGGGGCAATTACCTGAAGGAGCCACTGCAACCGATTTAGTCCTGCGTGTCACCGAAATGCTACGCACCAAAAATGTGGTGGGTCAATTTGTTGAATTTTATGGCGAAGGTTTAAAGCATTTGCCCATCGCCGATCGCGCCACCATTGCCAATATGGCCCCCGAATATGGCGCGACCTGTGGATTATTTCCGATTGATGCAGAAACCCTCAGGTATTTACGCCTTTCCGGACGTGATGAAGCACAGGTACAATTAATAGAAGCCTATGCCAAAGCTCAAGGTTTTTTTCATGATGCCACTTCTTTTGAGGCTATCTACAACGATATTGTGACCCTCGATCTCAGCACCGTTGAACCTTGCATTGCGGGACCCAGACGTCCCCAGGATCGGATCCCACTGCGCAACAGCAAAGCCTCTTTTCAAAAATACTTAAGTGATCAATCACTGAGTCTGAACACCCAAGACACCATGACCCATGGCGCTGTGGTGATTGCGGCGATTACCAGTTGCACCAATACCTCGAATCCTCATGTCATGATTGCTGCAGGCTTATTAGCCAAAAAGGCCTTGGAAAAAGGCTTGACAACCAAACCTTGGGTAAAAACCAGCTTAGCACCCGGCTCGCAAGTTGTGACTGATTATTTAAAAGAGGCCAACCTACTAGCGCCACTTGAAAAACTAGGTTTTGATCTGGTGGGCTATGGTTGTACCACCTGTATTGGAAACTCAGGGCCTTTGGCTGCAGCGATTAGTCAAACCATTCGAGAAAAGCAATTATCGGTCGCCGCCGTACTCTCCGGCAATCGTAATTTTGAAGGCCGTATACAACCCGATGTGCGCCTGGCTTATTTAGCCTCCCCACCCCTGGTGGTTGCTTATGCACTTACGGGTACGATGAATATAGATTTTTATCAAGATCCGATGGGCTATGGACCACAACAACAACCGATTTACCTGCGTGATATTTGGCCCAGTAATCATGAAATCCATACAGCCGTTCAAGCCTCCGTCAAGAGCGCCATGTTTAAAAGCCGTTATCAATCGGTTTTTCAGGGCGATGAACATTGGGAATCCTTAAACATTCCAGACAGCGAGCAATTCGATTGGAAAGAAGATTCCACCTATATTCGAAGACCCCCTTATTTTGAAGGGATGCCCCTAAAGCCTGCCGCTACTTTAGTACCCATTCAACAGGCGCGTGTCTTAGTACTCTTAGGCGATTCAGTCACCACGGATCATATTTCACCCGCAGGGAGTATCGCCCCGAATAGTCCTGCAGCACGGTATTTAGAACAACACGGTGTCGCACTTAAAGATTTTAATTCCTACGGATCGCGACGGGGTAATCACGAAGTCATGATCCGTGGTACCTTTGCCAATCCACGCCTTAGAAATGATCTACTGCCGCATACGGAAGGAAGTCAAACACTCCATCTACCCTCCTTAGAAGTCCTGTCTATTTACGATGCAGCATTGCGTTACCAACAAGACAAGACCCCACTCATTGTGATTGCAGGCAAAGACTATGGCTCTGGATCTTCCAGAGACTGGGCGGCAAAGGGACCACGTTTGCTGGGTGTATCGGCCGTGATTGCTCAAAGTTTTGAACGGATCCATCGCTCTAATCTGATTGGCATGGGCATTGTACCGCTCGAATTTCTCGCTGAACAAACACCACGCACTTTAGGCTTAGACGGACGTGAATATTATACGATTGATCGACAGAGCTTAAAACCCCAAGCCTTGTTATCGGTGCAGGCACAGACGGAATCAGGATCGCGACTCACTTTTCAAGTACGTGTGAGAATCGACACACCCAAAGAAATGGACTATATCCAACAGGGGGGCATTTTACATTACGTGTTGAGAAATTTATTAGCATGAAACATCGCATAGAACAAGATAGCCTTGGAGCGGTACAGATCCCTGCTGCAGCCTTTTATGGTGCACAAACACAACGCGCGCTCGATAATTTTCAAATCAGTGGTTTAGTGATGTCACGTCCTTTTATCCAAGCACTGGGCTTGATCAAAGCAGCCTGCGCTACGGTGAATCTTGCTTTAGGCCAGCTCGATCCAACGATTGCAGCCGCTATAATTGAAGCCGCCGAAGAGGTGGCTGCTGGCAAATATGATGAACATTTTCCCCTGGATGTTTTCCAAACAGGTTCCGGCACCAGTACCCATATGAACGTCAATGAAGTGATTGCACATGTGGCCAGTACAAGGCTTGGAAGCCCTGTACACCCAAACGATCACGTTAATCGCAGTCAAAGCTCTAACGATGTGATACCCACAGCCATTCATCTAAGCTGTCGTTTGGAAATACAATCACACTTACTACCGGCCTTAGAACATCTTTTTAAAGGCATTCAAGATAAAAGCCAATTATGCATGATGATTGTCAAAACGGGTCGCACCCATCTTATGGATGCCATGCCACTGACCCTGGGACAAGAATTAGGCGGCTGGGCTAGCCAAATAGAACAACACATTAAAAGCATCAAACAAAGTACAGAGGCCTTAGAGGCTTTAGCCATCGGCGGTACAGCGGTTGGCACGGGTATTAATGCACCCCCTGCTTTTGGTACAAAGGTCGCAAAAGTGCTGAGCGCCCGAACACAGATCCCTTTTTATACAAACCCTAATTATTTTAGTGCTCTAAGCTTTGTAGCACCAATTGTAGAACTTTCGGGACAATTACGTTCTATAGCCACAACCTTGATCAAAATTTCCAATGATCTACGTCTCATGAATAGCGGTCCTTTGGCAGGTTTTGCAGAAATTACCTTACCCGCACTACAACCGGGCAGTAGCATCATGCCTGGCAAGATTAATCCTGTCATACCTGAAGCTGTGATGATGGCAGCCGTCCAAGTAATCGGTTTAGATGTGGCGATTGGGATGGCAGCGTCTTTGGGTCCATTTCAGTTAAATACGATGTTACCGCTGCTTGCCTACAACAGTCTGATGAGTCTGCAATTAATCAGCCAAAGCGCTCAACATCTATGTGATAAAGCCATTCGATCTTTTACCGTGAATGAGGCGCATATCGCCACACAATTGGCGAATAACCCGATACTGATGACAGCCCTGAACCCTCTGATTGGTTATGAAAAAGGTGCCCGTATTGTAAAACGCGCCTATCAGGAGAAACGCCCTATTAAAGAAGTCGCCAAAGAAATGCTTGATCTCTCCGCTGAAGAACTCGATCGTCTCTTAGATCCCCGCACCCTGACTAAAAATCAATAAATATTCATAATGTTGCTTGACTGAATACGGCATTAGCAACCATACCTATAAGATGAAATTAGGCTATTTACCGTTATTCTATCGTCTCTGTTGTTTTGCGCTGTGTATAACACTCTACAGCAACAAACTGTATGCCAATTATATTCACGAAACCCAGCCTATGGCTATCGATGCCCATCGCAAGATGCCAAACCTTACTTACCGTGAACAATGGGTTTCTAATCTAGGCCGCGATGTCGTACAAGACTTTAAGCATTATGTAACACCCGACAGGCTTTGGTTCTTAGGCAGTGCTTTTGGAACGAGCGCCATTTTAGGCAATACCACACTGGATAAACAGGTGAGTACGCGTTGGCAATCAGATGTCCGCAGTAAGCGTACGGATCAATTTTTTAAAGTACCCCAAACCATCGGTGGCTTTTCTTATTACTATGCCCCCATTTATCTGCTCAGTGTAAGCCTAGGACATCTTACAGATAAAACGCTTTTGGGCAACGTCGCCTATCACTGGGGCTATCGCAGTCTTAGAACCTTTATGGTGGGTGGACCGCAACAAGCGTTCTTCACCTATCTGATCGGCAGTGGTAGACCCAACCATCAAGCCAGCTCCAAATGGCAGCCCTTCAAACATAATACCGGTGTGAGTGGACATGCGTTCTATGGCGCGATTCCTTTTTTAACCGCTGCGATGATGACCGATCCCCCACTGCTGCGTTATACCGTCTATGCACTCTCGACCCTACCCGGTTTATCGCGGATCAATTCGAATTATCATTATTTATCACAAGTCGTACTCGGCTGGAGTATGGCCTATCTTTCTGCCGCCAGTGTTTATGATACCGATGCAGGACGGACACCCAAATTTCAAGTCCATGTACAACCCCGATCGAATGGCATGATGATGTATGCGAGTAGGCTTTTTTAAAAAGGACTCTACTTGAGACTTATGCCTTGCAATAACCCCCACAATGTGGACAATAGGCTAAACACTTCTAAGAAGGACCTATAGGATGCGACACCTGATAACAGCTATCACCCTGCTGTGTTTCTATACCCCCCTGTGGGCGATGACGCCTACCACCCCAACCGAGGATAAAACCATGCACGCACTTGAACGAGGACAGCAATTTTTAGAGGAAAATGCCACAAAACCCGGTGTTGTTCGCTTAGATAGCGGTCTACAATACCAGATCCTAGAAGCCGGCAGTGGCACGCCGCCGGGTCCTACCGATTTTGTGACCGTCCATTACAAAGGTACTTTAATCGATGGCACAGAATTTGATAGTTCCTATGCCCGCAATACACCCGCAACTTTTGCAGTAAATGCAGTGATCCCAGGATGGACCGAAGCCTTACAACGCATGAGCCCCGGTGCCAAATGGATGGTCTATATACCAAGTTCACTAGCTTATGGCCCTAACGGCGCGGGTGGTGTGATTCCCCCCAATAGTGCCTTGATTTTTGAAATTGAACTGATTGCCGTTAAAACAAATCTTGATGAGAACCATGATGGATTAAATGATATCGAGGAAAATGGCTAATACCAATACGACTGTTACCGGTCACTTACAAGGGGCTTTGCAACGACATCTCAATGAAAGTCGTACACAACTGACACAGGGCGCTATAGAAGCCGCAGAGCGACATCTGCTTCAAGCACTGCGGCTTGATCCACGACATGCACAAACCTACAACAATCTCGGTAGTTTATACTATCGACAAGGTCGTATCCCCGAGGCCCTGTCTTACCTGAGCAAAGCCTTACGTTTAGATCCAACATGCTGGGAAGCGCACTACAATACAGCCAACTGCTATGCCCAAAAAAATAACATGGAACAAGCAGCAAAGCATTACACAGAAGTTCTTGCGCTACAACCCTCGCTGTCGCATGCACAGTTTAATTTAGGGCTGTGTTATGTGGCCCTGGAAGATTTTGCACAGGCTGAACCAGCGCTTGCTATTGCACTAAAGCTGGATCCGCATTTAGTGGAAGCTGCCAGACAACTGGGGCATGTATCGATCGCTTTGGGTAAAACCGAACAAGCCATTGAAATGTTCCAGCGAGTCTTAGAACAGTCTGAGCACAAAAATCAAGCCGAAGCCCATCATAATTTAGCCGTGCTTTATTTAGGATCTAAAAACTCAGAGGCCGCCTTAAAACATTTTGAAGCGACCCTTCAACAAAATCCGGATAATCAAACAGCCCAACACCTCTGTGCAGCACTCAAGGGCGATGCAGCACCTTGTACTGCACCGCTGGTCTATGTAGAACAGCTTTTTGATCAATACGCACCCTATTACAATGAACATCTTAAACAGACACTGACCTACACCCTACCCTCGCAACTACGTAATGCGATTGCACGCTGTTTGACAGGCAACCTGAAAGCGGGGCGTGTTTTGGACCTAGGCTGCGGCACTGGCCTCTGTGGCATTGTTTTTAGGGATCTCGCCCTCGAGTTAGTCGGTATCGATCTATCCGCTAAAATGATCGCACAAGCGACACGCTTAGATACCTATGAAAAACTCATACAGGGTGATTATCAACCTTATCTAGCCAATCCTAGCTTGGAACCCTTTGATATCATCGTTGCCTGTGATGTGTTGGTCTACCGAGGCGATTTACAGGATCTTTTTGAATCCCTGCCAAACGCCCTAGCACCCGGCGGCTTGTTTGTCTTTAGTCTAGAAACAACCACCTTCGTTGATAGCTATCAACTCAAATCCAGCGGACGCTTTGCACATGCAATCGCTTATATCGAAAAGTTTGCCAACGCCCATCATCTCTCTATTGTGCTACAGGAAGAGGCTATTTTACGCAGCGATCAACAACAGTCTATAGCAGGCAATATCATTGTCTTAAAAAAAGTCTGACAACCTCATGGTAAAACGAAGATTGTCTTCTATCAAAGTACGACATTGCTCACATGAATAAGGGTGAAAAACTTATCAAAATCGCTTGATCAAGGGGTATGATGACCTTTACGAACAGACAAAGTGTTTGTACAAGTTAAGCTCACTTGAATAGTCGTCAACCGGTTACAGGAGGTTTCGGATGGTGTACGAAGAGGAACGCGCTTCACTCGTCAGTATCGAGTTTGATGATGAAAGAGAAATTATGTCGCAGATCTTCGACGGTCCCGGATCGAATGAATATTCTGACGATGTAGACTACTTAAACCCCTCACTCACTCAAAACGGCCATGTGCTGAATATCATGCCCGAAGTCTGTCGGGTTGCACGTGTCTTATTGAATAACGGCAAATATGAGGCGTTCGGCTAACGTTAATCTCATCGCTTGATGGTCTTATCCCTTTGGCCTCATCTCTGGCTTTAGTCGTCATCCCCGCGAAAGCGGGGATCCCGTTCCGAATAGGCTTTTATTTTGCAAAATTAAACTAGACTAAATTCATCTTATTTTAGATAATACGGGCATCGCAGGGCTTCTCCTGCGCTATCAAAGTGCAAAAAGGTTTGCGAAAGTGCTTCGAATAGCAAAGTTGACTGACTACGGAATCGTGATAATGGCCTTTATGGCAGGAGATCCTGCACGTCTTTTCCAAGCCACAGACATTGCAATACACACCCATATTGCCCAACCAACGGTCTCGAAGATCCTGAGTCAATTGGCACAGCATAAACTGATTCATTCTTATAGAGGGATCCATGGGGGTTATAAATTAAGTCGATCGCCCGCACAAATCAGTGTGGCCGCTTTGATTACCGCCTTGGAAGGACCGATTGCCCTCACAGAATGTAATGTCAGCGAAGAGACCTGCAGCATCAAGCATCACTGCAAACTAAGAACACCCTGGCAACGTATTAATCAGGTGCTTTGTCAAAGCCTGGAATCCATCACCCTTTTGGATTTAGCCCACATAACGATAGGGAATCTCTAATGTCGAATAACACAGCACTCGATCCGTGGATCAATCAAAGCTACCAAGCAGGTTTTAGTACCACCATTGAGAGTGATACCCTGCCACCCGGTTTAAATGAGGATACCATTCGTCTTATTTCTGCCAAAAAATTGGAACCCCCTTTTATGTTGGCCTGGCGCCTTAAAGCCTTTAAACACTGGTTAGGACTCCAAGAACCCCATTGGGCACGTCTACACTATCCAGCGATTGATTATCAAAAAATCGTTTATTATTCCGCCCCAAAAGTAAAACCGCAACTTAAAAGTTTGGATGAGGTGGATCCCATACTGCTAGAGACGTACAAAAAATTGGGTATTTCCCTGAATGAACAAGAACGTTTGCACAATGTTGCGATTGATGCGGTTTTTGATAGCGTTTCGGTGGCTACAACCTTTAAAGAGACACTGGCCAAACAAGGTATTATTTTTTGCGCTTTTTCAGAGGCCGTACAACAACACCCCGAACTCATTGAACGCTACTTGGGAACGGTCGTGCCCTATACCGATAATTTCTTTGCCTGTCTGAATGCAGCCGTCTTTAGTGATGGATCTTTTTGTTATATTCCCAAGGGTGTCCGCTGTCCCATGGAACTATCGACCTATTTTCGTATTAATGCAGCCTCTACAGGACAATTTGAACGTACCCTGATTATTGCCGAAGAAGACAGCCAGGTAAGCTATTTAGAAGGCTGTACCGCGCCCATGCGCGATGAAAATCAACTCCATGCCGCGGTGGTCGAATTAATTGCCTTGGATCGCGCACGCATTAAATACGCCACCGTACAAAATTGGTACCCCGGTGATAAGGACGGCTTCGGCGGCATTTATAATTTTGTGACCAAACGTGGTCTTTGCCAAGGGGTTGCTTCTCAGATTTCTTGGACACAAGTAGAAACAGGATCGTCCATTACCTGGAAATACCCCAGCGTGATTTTAAAAGGCGACCATAGCGTAGGCGCATTTTATTCCGTTGCCCTGAGTAATCATCATCAGCAAGCCGATACGGGTACCAAAATGATCCATATCGGATCGCATACCCGTAGTACCATCCTATCCAAAGGTATTTCAGCCGGTTACGGACAAAACACCTACCGCGGTCTTGTACAGGTAAAAGCAAAAGCCTCGCATGCACGAAACTATACGCAATGCGACTCTCTCATGTTAGGGGATCACTGTGCAGCCCATACCATACCTTGTATTACGGTGCAAAACCCCAGCGCCACCGTAGAACATGAGGCCAGCACCGGGAAAATTAGTGATGAACAATTATTTTATTGTCAGCAACGCGGGATCGCAAAAGAAGAAGCGCTTGCTATGATTGTCAATGGTTTTTGCAAGGCGGTTTTTAAAGAATTGCCCATGGAATTTGCCGTTGAGGCACAAAAATTATTAAATCTAAGCCTAGAAGGCAGTATTGGCTAACCGAAGAGGACCCTATGAAAACAAAACTGTTAGACATTAAAAATCTGCATGTGAGTGTGCAAACAGAAAGCTCAAACAACCCTGTTTTGTGTGGCCTTGATCTAGGCGTGGGCCCCGGAGAAATCCATGCCATTATGGGACCCAATGGTTCAGGTAAAAGTACGCTTGCACATCTTTTAGCCAGAAAGCCCGGGTATACTGTCACGCAAGGATCCATAGACTTTTTAGGTGACGATCTGCTCACGCTATCGCCAGAAGCCTGTGCCTGCAAAGGGCTCTTTTTAGGGTTTCAATACCCTGTCGCCATCCCGGGCCTGAGCAATGTGCAATTTTTAAAAGCTTCCCTCAATGCTTTAAGGGCTTCACAAGGTAAGCCTCCCATCGATGCGGTCGATTGCTTGAGCCTTATCCGTGAAAAAATGGCTTTATTAGCAATACCCGATACTTTTATGAGCCGATCCTTAAACGAAGGCTTCTCAGGCGGTGAGAAAAAACGGAACGAAATTTTGCAAATGCTGGTTTTGGAACCCACCTTGGTGATTCTGGATGAGATCGATTCGGGACTCGATATCGATGCCCTCAAAACCATTTCAAAAGGGATCAATGCCCTGCGTGCACAAAACCGATCGATTGTATTGATCACCCACTATCAGCGACTTCTAGCGTCCGTTGAACCTGATTTTGTACACGTCTTATCCGCAGGAAAAATTGTACAATCCGGTGGCAAGGATCTTGCAAATGCCCTCGAGATCAGTGGTTATGGTGGCATTGAAGGAGCCTCCCGTGTTAGTTGAACCAAAGCTCCTATCCGATCTTAAACGCTTGCTAGACGATTTACCCCGTGATCAGCCCACCCTGCCGTACTATATATTCTATAATGGTCAACTGATAACACCGAAGCCCACCCAAGAACCCTTAGATTTTAGGACAAATGAAAATAATCATCGTTTCATTACGATAGCTAAACAACGCCAAGCAATCATCATAGAATGCTTTTTTTCAGAAGAAGTTTCCTCATCTTTTATAGAATCTCAAACAACCATTACCCTGGATTCTCATGCAACACTGCATCATTGCATCCTTCAACAAGCGATTTCAAACAGCACGCTACGATCACAAACACACATCCACCAAAAAAATAACAGTGTTTATCAGGGAACAACCCTCTTAATCGGCGGACTTTTGAATCAATGTCTTCTGAACCTTCATTTGGAAGAAACGCATGCACAGGCCAACATCTATGGCCTACAAATAGGCAAAGACTGCGAAAAAATTGAACACGCACTTTCTATGAATCATCAAAGCCCCCACTGTCAAACCCATGTCAAAACCCGTGGTGTGGCCCATGATCGCTCAACACTCTCCTTTCAGGGCACCATTATCGTTCAAAAAGAGGCCTTTAACTGCGATGCCGCTTTAGAAAATAAAAATCTATTGCTTTCTGACAAAGCCACCCTTCATACTCAACCTCAACTCGATATTCATCAGGCGGATGTTCGATGCACCCATGGTGCAACCGTCGGACATTTAGACTTGGAGGCGCTTTTTTATCTACAAAGCCGTGGTATTGCAGCACAAGAAGCCAAGGTGCTCCTGATTGATGCCTTTATTCATCCGATGCTCGAAGGACTTTCTAAACCACTGGCCCTCTTTGTACGAGGCTTGATCCATGGATCTTGATATTCTTTCAGACTTTCCCATTTTAAAACAGACCGTGCATGGGCATCCTTTAGTCTATTTAGACAATGCCGCCACGACACAAAAACCAACGCTTGTCATAGATGCCATGCAGCACTACTATCGACGCACCAATGCAAGCACACACCGTGGGGTGCATTATTTAAGCGAACAGGCAACCCTGGCCTATGAAGAGGCTCGCATCAAGGTACAACATTTTATACATGCCAAACATGCCAAAGAATGTATTTTTGTTAAAAATGCGACTGAAGGTATTAATTTAGTGGCGCATGGTTTTGGGGAAAGTTTCATACAACCCGGCGATCACATACTGATTTCCGCGATGGAACATCATTCGAATATTGTACCTTGGCAAATGCTCTGCCAGAAAAAACAAGCACATTTACGCGTGATCCCTATCACGCATACAGGCGATTTGGTGCACGATTGGGAATCGTATTTAACCCCTCATACCAAACTATTGGCGATTACCCATGTGTCGAATGCCTTGGGAACACTCAACCCCTTACAGCGTATTATTGCCACAGCGCATCAATATGGCATACCCGTCTTAGTGGATGGTGCACAATCTGCCCCCCATTTAGCGATTGATGTACAAGCGCTGGATTGTGATTTTTTTGTATTCTCGGGTCATAAAGTCTATGGGCCTACGGGTATCGGTGTACTTTATGGAAAAACAAAGTATTTAGAAGCCCTACCGCCCTACCAAGGGGGTGGCAATATGATTTTACAGGTTAGCTTTGAGCAAAGCACTTACCAGGCTATTCCCCATAAATTTGAGGCCGGTACTGCCCCCGTTGCAGAGGCGATCGGTCTAGGCGCAGCACTAGACTATATAAAAAATAGGGGTTGGACCTCTATTATTCAGCATGAAAAAATGCTTTTAGACTATGCCACGCTTCACTTAGAACGCATACCCGGTTTAGGTATACTTGGAAAACCGGCCCATAAAATAGGCGTCCTATCCTTTATGATGGAAGGGATCCATCCACACGATATCGGCAGCATTGTGGATCGAGAAGGTGTTGCCATACGCACAGGACACCATTGTGCCATGCCGCTGATGGATTTTTTTGAGGTTCCCGCTACAGCCAGGGCTTCTTTTGGGCTGTATAATACTTTTGAAGATATTGATAAGCTATGTCTGGCTTTACAAAAAGTTCGGCAATTATTTAAACTATCCTAATCGTTGGTGATGGCTATTATGAACCTGCAAGATTTATATCAAGAATTAATTATCGACCACGGGACCAAACCAAGAAATTGTGTGGTGCTTGAAAGTGCTAATGGTACCGCTCAAGGGTTTAATCCACTCTGTGGCGATCAAGTCTGTGTCTTTTTACGTATTGAGGATCAGGGTATCCAAGAAGCAAGCTTCACAGGCAAAGGGTGTGCTATTTGTATGGCCTCTGCCTCACTCATGACCGAAACACTGCCTGGCCAATCGACCGAAAAGGTTCTTGCGCTGTGTCATCGTTTTCGAACTTTGATTGCAGGTGTCACACCGGCAGCACCCATCCATGATCCAACGGTTGATGCTTCTTTAGGCAAACTAAGCGCCCTTTTGGGTGTGCGCGCCTTTCCAAGCCGCGTGAAATGCGCAACCTTGCCTTGGCATACCCTTGAAGCCGCCATTGCACAGAAAGCAGGTGTTGATAGTGTGAGTACGGAATACCCTCACCCCCCGGCCCTCACGGGGCCGGACCCCTCCCCCGCAAAGCGGGGTGAGGGGAACATTCTATAAATGTAACAACTTGAGAATAAACTGATGACTGTGATTAGTATCGATAACCCACTCACACTTGAAGAAAAAGTGATTGAAATGTTAAAGACGATTTTCGACCCGGAAATACCGGTTAACATCTACGATCTAGGACTTATTTACACGATCAAAGTGGATGAAGAAAAGGCCAGTGTTCAGATTCAGATGACGTTAACCTCACCCATGTGTCCTGTCGCCCAAACCTTTCCCCAAACGGTTCAAGATGAAATACTAAAAGTGGCTGGCGTATCGAGTGTAGCCGTAGAACTTGTTTGGGATCCTCCCTGGACCAAGGATAGGCTTTCAGAAAGCACGCAATTACAGTTGAATTTATTATGAAAAGGTTGAAAATAGCACTATGAGTACCTGGATCGATATTGCAGAAACCAGCGCCTTTACAGAACATGACCGTAAGGTTGTTGAGCATCAAGGACAGTCTATTTTGGTATTAAAACTCAATGATCAATACTATGCCATGGACAATCAATGCACCCACCAAAATTTCCCCCTTGAAGAAGGTGATTTAGAAGATGGGATTCTGACTTGTCCTTATCACGGTGCCGCTTTCTGTGTACGAACCGGGGTGGTGAAAGCAGCACCCGCCTTTGAAGACCTGCGAACCTACCCTACGCGTGTCGAAAAAGGTATGGTACAATTCTCCCCAGATCTAGATTAACCTTGTAAAAAATGATAACGCCAATGCCCCCTTTTCAAAAGGGGGCCGCCCGCAAGAGCGGGGGGATTTTTAGGAGTAGCCGTGCGTATTTCAAACACTTTGTACAGTACCCTTAAAGAATCGCCCTCAGAGGCTGAAATCATGAGCCATAAACTCATGATTCGCGCGGGGTTAATCCGAAAATTAGGCTCTGGGCTTTATACTTGGTTACCCATGGGCTTAAGGGTGCTGCGCAAAGTCGAAGCGATTATACGCGAGGCAATGCAAGAAGTCGGTGCTCAAGAAATTTTAATGCCGGTGGTGCAGCCCGCCGAATTATGGAAAGAAACGGAACGTTGGGATGCCTATGGTCCTTTGCTTTTAAAGATGCAAGACCGACAAAAGCGTTCTTTTTGTGTAGGCCCTACCCACGAAGAAGTGGTCACCGATTTAGCACGACGCGAATTCAAAAGTTATAAACAACTACCCTGTATTCTGTATCAAATACAAGTAAAATTTCGGGATGAGATCCGCCCTCGTTTTGGGGTGATGCGCGCACGCGAATTTGTGATGAAAGATGCCTATTCTTTTGATTTAAGTATCGAAGATCTTAAAAAAACTTATGATCGCATGCATAAAGCCTACCATACGATTTTTAACCGCTTAGGGCTTCAATTTCGTGCAGTGCTCGCCGATAGCGGTAATATCGGCGGTAGTGTTTCCCATGAATTTCATGTACTCGCAGACTCTGGCGAAGACTTACTCGCCTACAGCGATGGTAGCGATTATGCGGCCAATGTAGAATTAGCCACACACTTGGTTTCCAGCGATCCCAGACCTGCCCCCACCAAAGAACGCTCTTTGACGAATGATGCTGGCATAGCGTCTATGAAATCTGTAGAAGAACAGACTGCGTATTTCGGCATCCAACCTCAAGCCATGCTGAAAACACTCATTGTGAAAGGTAGAACGGCAGAACATCCTTTTGTTGCGCTCTTCATCCGAGGTGATCATCAACTCAATCCTTTAAAGGCGGAAAAACATCCATTGATCGCGGCACCTCTCGTAATGGCTGAACCGACCGATTTAGAGACTATCGCACACTGCGGCCCTGGTTTTGTAGGACCTATAGACCTAGCCATTCCTCAAATCGCTGATCATGATGTGGCTTTAATGTCCGATTTTTGCTGTGGTGCCAATGCCAATGATTCTCATCATCATGGTATCAATTGGGATAGAGATTGCCCGCTGCCAGAGCTTATGGATTTACGTTTCGTACAAGCAGGCGATCGCAGCCCCGATGGAGCGGGTTATTTACGTTTTACCCGTGGGATTGAAGTGGGACATATTTTTCAACTGGGCCAGAAATACAGTCAACCCATGAAAGCCAGTGTTTTGGATGAACAAGGTAAGGCGCAATATCTGAATATGGGATGTTATGGCATTGGCGTTTCAAGAATTGTGGGTGGGGCTATTGAGCAAAATCACGATGCACGCGGGATTGTGTGGCCCGCAGCTCTCGCACCCTTTCAGGTCATTTTGCTGCCCATTCAATATTATCGCTCCGAAACGGTTCAAGCTGCTACAGACTCGCTCTATCAATCATTCACGGCTGCGGGTATCGAAGTCTTATTGGATGATCGTGAAGAACGCTTAGGCGTGATGCTGGCAGATTCTGAACTGATTGGCATTCCACACCAGATTATTATTGGCGATAAAAATTTGGCTGAGGGTTTTGTGGAATATAAAGCGAGAACGGATGCCCTCAATGCTAGTAAACGCTTAGGTCTTGAGCAAACTGTTTCTTTCGTAAAAGGTTTAGTCTAAGCGAATATACACCTAAAACGGTTCACGGGCCTGATATAAAGTTTGTTTTAAAGCTTGCTTTTTATCCGAGGGGCATGCTATCTTTTTCCAAAATAATTCTAACGATGAGAGATAGACCCTATGTTGACCTCAAACAGTCAAGAAAGAACCCCTGAAACAGTCTTAGCACGCGTAGAAGAACTTTGCCAAGCTCGACGCACATACAATGAACATAAACTAAAACAAACTAAATTACTTCCAAATGAACAAGACCTTCAGCATTTCCAGGGTTCTTTAAACTATGCGATTAGACATTATCTCACGCAAATTGTCTTAATAAAAAAAATGTCTCCTGACATTCAAACCGTCCTCGATCAACTCTATTTACATTGTTTCAGCTATGAAGCATTAGAAAGGCACACCAACGAAAATCTTCAATCTTTGTCGAAAGCAGTTCGAAAAAGGTTTTTATCGAACCTTCCATCGTGGGTTTCCGATATTCTTGACCTAGATTTTCACGAGTCTCCCTTTTTAAAAGACATAAAAAAACTTCTAAAACCACTGATCAGCACGGCTATGAATCGTTTTATACGCGATTATACGCTCACCTTCACCACGGTACAAGGCTCCACAAAGACTTTATGGATGCCCGATCTAAGCACTTCTTTTCTGGATACGGAACTACCGAATTTCACGCTTTTGGTCCTCGACTTTGATGAGCAACAAAGATCCTCGATGCTGTGCATCCTTGATGAAGATGGCGCACTCAACATACAAACAGTGATTGAGCGCCTTGGTCAACTAATAGATTATCGTGATACAACACTCGCCGTTGCCTTGCAACAAAAGGATGTGGTGGGCTTTTGTGAGGGCTACAAGAAACTCTATGACGACTTCTCTAAACTTAAAACCGATATAGAACTCTATCCTGATCGCTTTCAACCCTTTAAAGATTTTTTAATACCGCTCAAAACAACAGCGACAGCTACCAACCTAACAGAAACGCCCAAGACAGAATCTATACCTGTTTTAGAAACAAAACCTCCAACACCATTGCTTCTTTCTCGCGATTCTATTAGGCGCGATCATGCAACCACAAGCATCGCTGCTGTAAAACAAAAAACCTCTATAAAAACAGAGCCTCCCGCTGCTCCAAACACCCCAACAGCGGTGAATGACCATCAAGAAAAAACACCAGCAATTCCCGCTGAAAACAACCCTATCCCCTTGATAAATAATGACATTGTTGAAAATGCTTTGCCAAAAGAGAATTTGCAACCTGTTGATTTAAAAGAAAAAAAAGCCTCTTCGGACATTGCTGAAAAAACACGTCTTTATTGGGCAACAGTTGAAGAACAACGTAAAATAAAAGCTTTAGACGAGAAAGAAAAACAAAAAAAATTAAAGGAAGAAACAGAAAAAAGGGCAATGCTTGAAGAGGCTCAAAACAAATTATCCACCACGGCTCAAGCACAACAAACATTAAAAGCTGCCTTTATACGTTTATCCCCGCTCAATAAAAAAAATCTGGATTTACTAGAAGAAATAGTCGGAATACCGAAGGAAGATGGTTCTGCACCCGATCAGATTCCATGCCCAACCATTCCTTATCGTTCCCTTGCAACATTATTCCCACAGGCTTCAAACGCATCGAGCCATGTAGGAACCTTAGGTTATCTAGAATCATCTGGCACTGGCGGCTCACATCGCAAAATTTCTCTGCCCGCTTTAGCGTCTTTTGACGACGTCCTTATCGAAAGACTAGGATTCTTTGATTATAAGACGCCCCCCTCGCCGGGTGCAGCAGTGAAAGGTACGACGGTGCAGCCCCATGGTTCAACCCATACAGACGCACTCTCTCCTACGGCGATTGATGGCATTCGCTCTACCTTAAACCGTGCTGGTATTACTGCAATAACCCTACAAGCTTTTCAAAAAGCAAAAGCTATCGCAACTGATGCGCCCGTGAAAGAACCTCTTGCATTATTGGCTCTCTATCAAACACACAATGGCTCTGTTGCATCCTTATCGCCCCGGGAAACACCCCGGTCAAAGAAAAAAATTAATCCTTAGTCAAAGACCTCAGTCTTATGTTAGGATCCGGTTTTATTTAGCGTAGATGAGTAAAAGTCATGCTGCTAACAGCTTTATTGTATGCACTGTTCGCTAGTCTTTTTAGCCTTAGCAAAGAGACCCTAAACCATTGCGAGCCCTTTTTCTTGATTGGCTCTCGCATGGCTTTTGCAGGCTTACTGCTCCTTGCACACCAATGGGTGTATAACCGCAAAGCCTTTCGTTTTAGCCCAAGCCATATTGCCTATCTCTTTTTTCTGGGTTTTTTAAATATCTATATTACGAATGTGGCAGAAATCTGGGGGATCCAACACATGGCCTCCTCCAAAGCTTGCCTTATTTATAGCCTCTCGCCCTTTCTATCCGCCGCAGTGGCTTTTGTGCTCTTAAGAGAACGTTTAACGCCTAAAAAATGGCTGGGACTTCTAGTAGGCTTTATGGGTCTTATTCCCGTGTTTATTATTCAAGCCCCTACCGAAATGCCCATCCATGAGCTAGTACGGATATCTTCTGCAGAATTGTCGTTGCTGATTGCGGTACTCGGCAGTGTGTGTGGCTGGATTATCCTAAAGAAACTCATCAGCGAATATAAAGATTCTCCGCTCATGGCCAATGGTATTGGTATGACATTGGGTGGCATCATGGCCCTGCTCCATTCCTATGCAGCGGGAGAGTCTTGGAACCCACTACCGATCACTAACCTACAACCCTTTCTACAAAATACGGTGTTGATGTGCCTGATTTCAAATATCGTGTGCTATAACCTTTATGGTTATCTGCTCAAACGCTATAGCGCAACCTTTATGTCTTTGGCGGGTCTTATTACGCCCTTTTTCGCCGCTTTCTTTGGTTGGTATTTCTTAGGTGAAGCTATTACCTGGCATTATTTTACAGCGATCAGTATTTTTGGTGTGGGATTGCTTCTGTTTTATCAGGAAGAATTACGTGTTAACCAAAAAACAGAAACGATTGAAAATACGCTATCTATGCCTCAAGAAGTTATGGAATAGTCCTCAGATAAATTGTGCCAAAGGGGTTTTTAGAAATACATCTAAAGGGATCCCCCCTGTTCCCACCAACAGAATACTATTGGGAGAAAAATGTTTTGCAAAAGTCGTCATGCCCGATAGACTTTTTATAGAGCTACCACTTTTTACTTCAATGGCAACTAATTTTTCCTTCATTTTTACAATAAAATCGACTTCTTGATTGTTTTCTCTCCAGTAGAAAATCTCCATTTTTGAATCCATTAAAAGACTTGCTCCAATAGTACTTTCTACTAGACGGCCCTTAAATTCTGGATTATTCATGGTTGAAACAAATCCACTATGGTGAACACTCGTCATCAATGCCGTATTATAAACTTGAAATTTTGGCGAACTTTGGCGTTGACGAATTTTTTCGTTAGAAAATTTAGCAATACCCCTAAGCACACCTGCCTTCTCTAACAACTCAAGATAATGCGCAAGCGTTGTGGTATTACCAGAATCCTGCATTTGACCTAGCATTTTATTATAAGAAAGAATCTGCCCAGAATACATACAACCCAAATGAAATAATTGACGTAATAACGCCGGTTTATGGACAATAAATTGTGAGAGAATATCCCGACTCACAACAGGTTCGATAATGGAATCCTGCATGTAGGCCAAAAAACGGTCTTCATCATGACGGTAGACTAAAGCACCTGGATAAGCACCAAAATATAAATACTCATCCAGCGATAGATCAAAAGCATCTTGGCACTCTGCAAAAGACCAATGCGGCACATGTATAATCTCATAGCGACCTGCCATACTTTCTGTAAGGCCACGACTTAATAATAAAGAGGAAGATCCCAACAAAAGCACTTTCAAAGGCCTTGCCTTAATCGTATCTTCATCCCATAAACGCTTCACACGCTCGGACCAATTTTCGATTTTTTGAATTTCATCAATCACTAAAATGACGCCTTGGGGATGTTCCAGCGCACGCGCTCTTGCCAAAGCCCATTGTTGATCAATCCAATTAACCGTAAATCCACTTTCAGCGACCATTTGTATATAGGGTTGGGATAGCTTAAGCAGCGCCTGGGTTGAAAGGGTTGTTTTACCCACTTGCCTTGCACCTGAGAGAATTTGCATTTTCCCTCTGGGCTCCATGAGGCGCTGAACTAACACCTTCAGAATAGGTCTTTCAAAAGTCGGATTCACGTGTAACCCCCCTCTATTGAAGACAAAAAAATGATTTGCTCAGTGTAGCTCGATAATTTACTCAATACAATGAGTAAATCAATGATTACCGTAGCAATATAATAAAGCTGTACCTAAACACAGGCGATAGCACACAAAGGGAAAAAGCCCTACACGGTTTAGTAGTTTCAGAAAATAATGAATACAAGCATAACCGCTTAAACCTGCAATACAGGCACCTATCATTAAGGCTTGCCAATCGATAAGACCACCCTGCTGATACAGGCTGACAACCGCTAAACCCGCCGCCAACACAATTACGGGAATCGATAATAAAAAAGAAAAGCGCGCAGCGGATTCGGGGGTTAACCCAAGCATTAATCCAACCGTTAAAGTAACACCTGAACGTGAAGTGCCTGGAATAAGGGCTAGGGCCTGGCCTAGGCCAATCGCCACAGCATCACCCCATCTAAAATGCTTAAAGGTTCTTTGCTTAGCACCTAGCCTATCGGCTACCCACAATAATAATCCAAAGCCTAGGGTTGAATACGCAATCACTAAGGGAGAGCGTAAATGGGTTTCTATTAAACCCTTAAAAGCCAACCCACACAAACCCACAGGAATCGTTGCTAACACAATAGCCCAGGCTATTTTGGCGTTGATTTTAGCCTCTGTATTCATGCGTCGCCCTACTAAGATGCCAAGACCATGCTTGCACAGCAAGATCAGATCCTGACGAAAATACAGAATCACCGCAAACAAGGTGCCCACATGCACGGCAATATCAAAGGCTAAACCTTGATCCGCCCATCCAAAAAGCTTAGGGATTAAAATAAGGTGTGCTGAGCTTGAAACGGGTAGGAATTCAGTAAGCCCTTGTACAATGGCCAATACAAAAATTTGCAAGTTTTCTAGCATTTTAGGGTCCTATCTCATGAATAACCAAAAAACCCAGTGTAGCATTACCTTATAAAGTCTTAAGAGCCGATTGAAAAACCCCATTGTTTGAACTAGACTAGACTAAGTCTATTTAAAAAAGGTGCAGGTTCATGAAAATGACGAATATACATGCTGCCAAATCACAGCTATCCAAATTTGTTGAGCTCGCTTCTCAAGGTGAAGAGATTATTATCTGCAAAGCGGGCAAACCCATGGCCAAATTAATCAAATTTCAAAATGGCACGCAAGGCAGAATACCCGATTGTTTGAAAGGTAAAATTGTGATACATAAAGATTTTGATGAATTACCGCCTGACATACTCGCTGCTTTTAAAGGGGAAAATCCTTGAATCTTTTATTAGACACTCATGTTTTTTTATGGTGGTTAAGCGATCACAAACGTCTTTCAAAAGAAGCCTATGCTGCCATCCATCATAGTAACAATGTGATATTTGTGAGTGCTGCAACAGCTTGGGAAATAGCCATTAAAAAATCTATTGGAAAATTAGAATTTTCAAATGAAATTGAAGAAATCTTAATACTTAATAATTTTCAAGCCTTGCCTATTAGTATTGCCCATGCTTCGCATGCTGGCACATTACCCCCTCATCACAGCGATCCATTTGATCGCCTACTCATAGCGCAAGCACAAATAGAAGAATTCACCCTTGTAACCCATGATCAAAAACAAAAACTGTATGATGTGTCAGTTATTATGACTTAAAGTAAGCAGGCCTTTATGTTAAGCTAAAGCCTTATTTCAGGCTTTTTATCGGAGATCCCTATGCTGCCCTATATTCTTGTGCTCTATTACAGCCGCTATGGTTCAGTGGCCTCTATGGCCAATCTGATTGCCA
>CAZFXA010000008.1:0-46696 GCA_964522825.1 uncultured Legionella sp. | reverse complement strand
CAATCCGAGAGGGTGGTAAAACAGTGGGAGCCGGTGTGGTTTCCAAGGTTCTGGAATAATAGTGTATTGTAGGGCGTTTTTGAAAAGAAGTAGGTCAGTAGCTCAATTGGCAGAGCAGCGGTCTCCAAAACCGCAGGTTGTGGGTTCGATTCCCTCCTGGCCTGCCACAGAGCATAAAAATGGGCAGGTTTAGAGAATGACCGTTGAAACTTCCAAACGAAGAGATGGACTATATGCTGCCTTAGTGGTACTTCTGATCCTCTCATTGTTTATAGCGAATCGCTATATGGGAAATGTTTCAGGTCTGTGGCGGCTTTTGGGCTTTCTGGTAGCCGCTTCGCTTGTGCTAGTGCTGCTGTTTAAAACCCGTTGGGGTCGTCGTGTCTTTGTTCAATGTCAGGATGTACGCCAAGAGGTTGCTAGAATGCACTGGCCTACACGACAGGAAACGATACAGACCACGGTCGCGACTTTAGCGATGGTCTTGGTCATGGGACTCATATTGTGGACGGCAGATTTTGTTTTATTGCGAGCGGTTAAGTGGTTAACCGGCCATTGGGGAGTATAAGAGCGAATGGCTAAGCGCTGGTATGTTGTACACGCCTATTCGAGTTTCGAGTTGCGTGTCAAACGTTCTTTGGAAGACCGTATTAAATTATTAGGTCTGGAGCACAAGTTTGGTGATATCCTCGTGCCAACTGAAGAAGTGGTCGAAATTCGTTCTGGACAAAAGCGTAAAAGTGAGCGTAAGTTTTTTCCAGGCTACGTTTTGGTCAGTATGGAAATGGATGACGAAACCTGGCATTTGGTGCGTCATATCCCGAAAGTATTGGGTTTTATAGGGGGCACTTCCGCGCAACCTGCGCCTATCTCCGATAAAGAAGCCGATGCCATATTGCAGCGTGTGCAAGAAGGGGTGGATAAACCTAGACCTAAAGTATTGTTTGAGGCCGGAGAAGTGATTCGTGTAACCCAAGGTCCTTTTGCGGATTTCAATGGTGTTGTTGAAGAAGTTAATTATGAGAAAAATCGTATGCGGGTGGCGGTTTTAATTTTTGGTCGATCCACGCCGGTTGATTTAGATTTTTCGCAGGTCGAAAAGGCCTAAGGTTTCTTAAAAAATAGGGGAGCTCTTATTATGAGAGCGCTTGTACCCACGATGAGGTGTAAAACATGGTCAAGAAGAAGAAAATAGATGCCCTCCTGAAGATTCAGGTAAAGGCGGGTGAGGCAGATCCCAAGCCACCGATTGGTACGGCGCTCGGTCCTCGTGGTGTCAATATTATGGATTTTTGTAAAGCCTTTAATGCGCAGACACAAAATCTACCGGGTATTAAAAAAGGTACGCCTTTACCTGTGGTCATTACGATTTATGCCGATCGTAGTTTTACCTTTGAGATTAAAACCCCGCCTGCCAGTGTGCTGCTACGGGAAGCTGCCGGTATCGAAAAGGGTAGTAGTACGGCGCATAGCCATAAAGTAGGCAAAATTTCTCGTGCAGCGTTGGCTGAGATTGCGACTAAAAAAAGGCCTGATTTAACAGCCTCCGATTTGGAAGCAGCGATGCGTACGATTGCGGGCAGTGCGAGAAGCATGGGATTAGAGGTGGAGGATTAAAATGGCAACAAAACTTTCTAAACGTACAAAAGCCATTCGATCGCGTCTCACAGTTGCTAAAGCTTATGCTTTTGCCGACGCAGTCGAGCTTCTAAAATCCTTGCCACCCTTAAAGTTTCGTGAGAGCGTGGATATTAGTGTCAATTTGGGCGTAGACGCGCGTCAATCCGATCAAACAGTACGTGGCGCAGTGGTTTTACCCTTTGGTACGGGTAAAACGGTTCGTGTGGCTGTCTTTACCCAGGGTAAGAATGCAGAGGCTGCAAAAGCCGCAGGCGCTGACGTTGTGGGGATGGATGATTTGGCACAAGCCATTCAAGGTGGCATGCTCGATTTCGATGTAGTGATTGCAAGTCCCGATGCCATGGGCGTGGTTGGACGCTTGGGGCAAATATTAGGGCCCCGGGGTTTAATGCCCAATCCTAAGGTGGGTACTGTGAGTATGGATGTAGCCACAGCGGTGAAAAATGCCAAATCCGGTCAGGTTCGTTATCGTTCTGATAAAAACGGGATTGTGCATGGCTGTGTTGGCAAAGTAGACTTTTCTTTAGAGGCTTTAAAGGCTAATGTGTTGGCTGTTTTGGACGGTTTGCGTAAGGCCAAGCCCAGTACAGCGAAGGGTATTTATCTTAAAAAGATCACCCTTTCTACGACTATGGGCCCCGGCTTGATGATTGATCAAGCCTCATTCGACAGTTAGGATTTAGCAGCAATGGCTGTCTAAGACCGCGAGTACGGTGGTTTAAATAACCGAAAGGTAGCTCGCGCAGACGGTACTGAAAGGCGGATATTCCGAACGGAGGTTACCGTAAGGGGCAATCCCTCTTCAAAGGGGATTGCAAAGAGTTGTCATTATCATGAGGGTAGTCACGGTGGCGCTGAAGTTAGAACAAAAGAAAACGATCGTTTCAGAGGTCAGTGATCTCGCGAATCGATCGCTATCCTTAATAGCCTTAGAATACCGCGGTCTTTCGGTTGCCGAGTTAACAGAGCTGAGGGTGCAAGCCCGTAAAGCGGCTGTTCATCTTCGTGTGGCGCGTAATACTTTGGTACGGCGTGCGCTCAAAGGAACCTCTTTTGAGTGTATCAACGAATCGTTGGTGGGGCCGCTTCTATTGGCGTTCTCAACTACCGAGTTAAGTGCAGGCGCACGTTTGGTGCGGGATTTTGCGAAGAAAAACGAAAAGTTGATTGTGAAGGTCTTGTCCTTAGATGGCAAATCCTTTGATAAAAAACAGCTCGATTTTGTTGCAAGCTTACCGACGCGCGATGAAGCACTTTCCAAGTTGTTGGCCGTGATGCAGGCACCTATTGGCAAGTTTGTACAGACGCTGGCTGCACCCCACACCAAACTACTAAGAACCTTAGTAGCGGTGCGTGATGCAAAACAGGCTGGCGCTTAATTTTTACGTTTAACCTAGATGTGGAGTAATGAATATGACCCTTTCAAATGAAGAAATCCTCAAGGCTATTGCGAATAAGCCTGTCATGGACATTGTTGAATTGATAGCCATGATGGAAAAAGAATTTAATGTGACCGCTGCCGTTGCTGTTGCAGCGCCTGTCGGTGGTGGTGCCGTTGCAAGTGCTGCTGCTGAAGAGCAGACAGAATTTAAAGTGGTCATGACCAATCATGGTGCCAATAAAGTGGGCGTCATTAAGGTTGTGCGTACGATTACCAACCTAGGCCTAAAAGAAGCCAAAGACTTGGTAGAAGGTACACCGGCTGTTGTGAAAGAAGGCATTGCCAAGAAAGATGCTGAAGACATCAAAAAGCAGCTTGTCGAAGCAGGCGCCGAAGTAGAAATTAAGTAAAGCACGCTCAGTGCTTAAGTGAATGGCCAATAGTCATACTGTTGGCCATTTGAGTGATTTCACATAAGGTCAGAGGGACCGAGATGGCTTATACTGACACGCGAACATTGTCTTATACCGAGCGTAAACGCATTCGAGCGAATTATGGCAAACGGCCAGATACCTTGGAGGCCCCGCCTTTATTGGCGATACAGTTAGAGTCTTATAAGACTTTTTTGTATCCCAGTGTGCGTTCAAAATCGAGAATAAAGAAAGCTGGCTTGGATGAAGCCTTTCAATCTGTTTTTCCGATTGTGGGTTATTCAGGTCATGCCGCGCTGGAATATGTAAGCTATCAACTGGGTACGCCAGCCTTTGATGTCAAGGAATGCCAAATTCGTGGGCTTACCTACGCTGCACCCTTGCGTGTAAAAATTCGTTTGGTGATTTTCGATAAGGAATCACCCAGTGATGCAAAAGTCGTGAAGGATGTCAGAGAGCAAGAAGTCTATATGGGCGAATTGCCACTGATGACCGAGAGTGGGACTTTTGTGATTAACGGCACAGAGCGTGTGGTCGTCTCGCAGTTGCATCGTTCACCCGGTGTTTTCTTTGAACATGATAAGGGTAAGACGCATTCCTCCGGTAAGTTGCTGCATGCGGGACGGATTATTCCCGGTCGTGGTTCTTGGCTGGATATGGAATTTGATCCCAAGGATTGTTTGTTTGTTCGCATAGACAGACGTCGCAAATTACCGGCTACAGTGATGTTGCGTGCCTTAGGCTATAGCACCGAAGAAATACTTGAGATCTTCTTTGAAACGAATACCTTCCATTTTGAAAAAGGACAATGGGTATTGGAAGTGGTTGCCGATCGCCTTCGTGGAGAGACGGCGCTCTGTGATATTAAAACCCCTGCAGGCGATCTCATTGTCGAGGCCGGCCGACGTATTATTGCTAAGCATATTCGTCAAATCGAATCTTTTGGTATTCGAAGCTTAGACGTTTCTATCGATTATTTAATGGGTAGAACGTTGGCCCATGATCTGATTGATCCCTCCAGCGGCGAGATCCTAGCCTTGGCGAATGCCGAGATTGGCGCTGACATTATGAGAATGGTACAAGAAGCCAAGATCACCACCTTAAAGACTCTTTTTACCAATGATTTGGATCGGGGTCCTTATATTTCCGATACACTCAGGATCGATTCCTGTAAGACGCAATTGGAAGCCTTTGTTGAAATTTACCGCATGATGCGTCCGGGCGAACCGCCCACTGCGGATGCCGCAGAGCAATTATTCAAGAATCTATTTTTCAGCCCAGAGCGTTATGATTTATCGTCTGTGGGTCGTATGAAATTTAACCGTCGTTTAGGTCGTAGCGAATCCGAAGGACCTGGTATCTTAAGCAAAGAAGATATTGTGGATGTGCTGAAGGTCTTGATTGATATTCGCGATGGTCGTGGTGAAATCGATGACATTGATCACCTGGGTAATCGTCGTGTGCGTAGCGTAGGTGAAATGGCGGAAAACCAATTTCGCGTGGGCTTAGTACGTGTAGAGCGTGCGGCTAAAGAGCGTCTTAGTTTGGCCGAATCCGAAGGTTTAATGCCCCAGGATTTGATTAATGCCAAGCCGGTTTCTGCAGCGATTAAAGAATTCTTTGGTTCAAGCCAACTGTCTCAGTTTATGGATCAAAATAATCCTTTATCGGAAGTGACGCATAAGCGTCGGGTTTCGGCCCTTGGGCCTGGTGGTTTAACCCGAGAAAGAGCTGGCTTTGAAGTCCGAGACGTTCACATTACGCATTATGGTCGTGTGTGTCCTATCGAAACACCGGAAGGTCCAAATATTGGTTTAATCAACTCGCTGGCGGTCTATGCGCGTACGAATGAATATGGCTTTTTAGAAAGTCCTTATCGCAAAGTCGTTGCAGGCAAAGTTACGCATGAAATTGAGTATTTATCCGCGATTGAAGAAGGACAATTTGTCATTGCTATGGCCAATACGCGTTTAGATAAACACGCTGCGTTGGTGGACGATCTGGTCCCTTGTCGTCATAAAAATGAATTTACCTTTTCAACGCCCGATCGTGTGGAGTATATGGATGTCTCGCCCAAGCAGATTGTCTCTGTGGCGGCTTCCTTAATACCCTTTTTGGAACATGATGATGCAAACCGCGCCCTGATGGGATCGAATATGCAACGTCAAGCTGTGCCCACGCTTTGTACCGAAAAACCTTTAGTAGGTACCGGTATGGAACGTATGGTGGCCATCGATTCGGGTGTTGCAGTCATTGCGCGTCGCGGTGGTGTGGTCGATTCTGTGGATGCAGGCCGTATTGTAGTACGTGTGAATGATAGTGAAACCGAAGCGGGTAATGCTGGGGTTGAGATCTATAATCTGACCAAATATGTGCGTTCCAATCAGAATACCTGTATTAACCAAAAACCTTTGGTGAGTCCAGGCGATCGGATCCGGGCGGGCGATGTTTTAGCCGATGGTCCTTCCACCGATATGGGTGAATTGGCCTTGGGTAAGAATTTATTAGTCGCTTTTATGCCCTGGAATGGTTATAACTTTGAAGATTCCATTCTTATTTCCGAGCGTATTGCAGAGCAAGATAAATTTACGACAGTCCATATCGAGGAGCTCACCTGTATTTCTAGAGATACCAAGCTGGGTCCCGAGGAAATCACCGGTGATATTCCCAATGTGGGAGAAGGTGCATTATCCAGACTGGATGAGGCGGGTATTGTCTATATTGGTGCAGAAGTTGATTCTGGCGATATTCTAGTCGGTAAAGTAACGCCTAAGGGTGAAACACAGCTTACACCCGAAGAGAAGCTATTAAGAGCTATCTTTGGTGAGAAAGCCTCGGATGTAAAAGATACTTCCTTGCGCGTGCCCACAGGTATGAGTGGTGTGATTATTGATGTGCAAGTCTTTACCCGGGATGGGGTTGAAAAAGATAACCGTGCTTTAGCGATTGAGAATGCAGCGCTGATGCGGGTGAAGAAAGATTTGCAAGATGAACTGCGGATCCGAGAAGAAGATCTGTATCAACGCGTCCATCAGTTATTACTGGATAAGGTTGCAGCCGGTGGTCCGAATCGCTTGAAAGCAGGCACACCTGTGAGTGATGCCTATTTGGCCGATTTAGCACGCGATCGTTGGTTTGAAATACGTCTGAAAGACGATGATGCCAATCAGCAATTAGAGATTGCCAAGGAGCAGCTGGGTGAATTGCTACGCTTCCATGCGGAACAATTAGAGGCCAAGCACAAAAAACTGAAGCAGGGTGATGATCTTGCCCCTGGTATTTTAAAAGTTGTGAAGGTGTATTTGGCCGTAAAGCGTCGATTACAACCGGGCGATAAGATGGCGGGTCGTCATGGTAATAAAGGCGTGGTCTCTATTATTGTGCCGGTTGAAGATATGCCGTATTTGGAAGATGGAACCCCTGTCGATATCGTATTGAATCCGCTCGGTGTGCCTTCTCGTATGAATGTGGGACAAGTCTTAGAGACCCATTTAGGTTGGGCTGCCAAAGGCTTAGGTCTCAAAGTACAAAAGATGTTGGAGCAGCGTACCAAGGTTGCTGAAATCCGACGATTCTTGGATACCGTTTACAATTTGAATGGGCGTCAGTCCATAGACCTGAGCCAGCTGAGCGATGATGAGCTCATTGTTTTGGCCAAAAACTTGTGTGAAGGGATCCCCATGGCAACACCCGTATTTGACGGGGCTTCTGAAGCGGAAATTAAGCAGCTGTTAAGAATGGCTGGGTTGCCTGAAAGTGGACAAACCACCTTGTATGATGGCCGAAGCGGGTTGGCTTTTGATAGGCCGACCACCGTGGGTTATATGTACATGCTCAAATTAAATCACTTAGTGGACGATAAGATGCATGCGCGTTCGACCGGATCTTACAGTCTGGTCACCCAGCAACCACTCGGCGGTAAAGCACAATTTGGTGGACAGCGTTTTGGTGAGATGGAGGTCTGGGCTTTAGAAGCTTATGGCGCCGCTTATACGCTGCAAGAGATGTTGACCGTGAAGTCGGACGATGTTGCAGGTCGTACCAAAATGTATAAAAACATTGTGGATGGTGACCATCGAATGGAAGCAGGGATGCCAGAATCCTTTAACGTCTTGGTCAAGGAGATCCGTTCTCTGGGGATCAATATTGAATTAGAGAACGATTAATTTTTGGAGGCCTACAGGTGACAGACATACTAAGCTTGCTAACGCCACAGGGGCAACATGAGGAGTTCAACAGCGTTGTACTCAGTTTGGCCCCGCCGGATTTAATCCGTTCGCGCTCTTTCGGAGAAGTCAAAAAACCCGAGACGATTAATTATCGTACCTTTAAACCAGAAAGGGATGGTTTATTTTGTGCGAAAATTTTTGGTCCTGTGAAAGACTATGAGTGTTTGTGTGGTAAATATAAGCGGTTAAAACACCGTGGTGTCATTTGTGAAAAATGTGGTGTAGAAGTTGCGCTGGCTAAAGTAAGGCGTGAACGCATGGGGCATATAGAGCTTGCAAGCCCTGTGGCACACATTTGGTTTTTAAAATCCTTGCCTTCTAGGATTGGTTTATTGTTGGATATGACCTTACGTGATATCGAACGCGTTTTATATTTTGAGGCGCATTTGGTGATCGAACCTGGTATGACCCCCTTAGAAAAAGGGCAATTGCTGAGTGAAGAAACCTATGTAGAAGCCCAAGAACAATATGGTGATGATTTTGAAGTGCGCATGGGTGCAGAGGCTATCCAGATCTTATTAAAGCGCTTGGATTTGCCTGCAGAAACGCTACGTATTCGTGAAGAATTACCGGGTACTAATTCTGAAACCCGCTCGAAAAAATTGGTGAAGCGTCTCAAGCTCATGGAAGCCTTTATGAGCTCTGGCAATAAGCCTGAGTGGATGGTGATGTCCGTATTACCGGTTTTACCGCCCGACTTAAGGCCTTTGGTGCCGCTCGATGGGGGTCGTTTTGCAACCTCCGATTTAAATGATTTATACCGTCGCGTGATTAATCGTAATAATCGATTAAAACGTCTGCTCGATTTAGGCGCACCCGATATTATCGTGCGCAATGAAAAACGTATGTTGCAAGAATCGGTTGATGCCCTTTTGGATAATGGGCGACGGGGTCGTGCCATTACAGGTTCCAATAAACGTCCTTTGAAATCCTTGGCCGATATGATCAAGGGTAAACAAGGTCGCTTTAGACAGAACTTGTTAGGTAAACGTGTCGATTACTCCGGTCGTTCGGTGATCGTGGTGGGTCCAACCCTTAAACTGCATCAATGTGGTTTGCCCAAGAAAATGGCTTTAGAGCTTTTCAAACCCTTTATTTTCAGCAAGTTGGAGTTTCGTGGTCTTGCAACGACCATTAAAGCAGCTAAGAAAATTGTTGAGAGTGAAGGTGCTGAAGTATGGGATATCCTAGAAGAAGTCATTCGTGAACATCCTGTATTGCTCAATCGTGCACCCACGCTGCATCGTTTAGGTATTCAGGCCTTTGAACCACTTTTGGTAGAAGGTAAAGCCATACAATTGCATCCGCTGGTTTGTGCGGCGTATAACGCTGACTTTGACGGCGATCAAATGGCTGTGCATATACCGTTAACCATCGAGGCACAATTAGAAGCACGGGCCTTGATGATGTCGACGAATAATATTTTATCGCCTGCGAATGGTGAGCCCATTATCGTGCCTTCAAAAGACATTGTTCTAGGCTTGTATTATATGACCCGTGAGCAGGTGAATGTTCTGGGTGAAGGATCGATCTTTAGCGACGTTGCTGAAGTACGTCGCGCCTATGAAAATGCCGTGGTTCACTTACATGCTAAAGTCCGTGTGCGTGTGCCGCATGAAAATCCTGAGCAGGGTTTGGTCTTAGTGGAAACCACGGTTGGTCGTGCCTTGTTATCCGAAATCTTACCAGCAGGCATGCCCTATAGCATTGTGAATCAGGTGATGGATAAGAAAGTGATTTCTATTCTGATTAACGATTGTTATCGTAAAGCAGGGCTCAAACAAACCGTTATTTTTGCTGATCAACTGATGTATACCGGGTTTGCCTATGCAACACGATCGGGACTTTCCATTGGTGTCAATGATTTGCTGATTCCTGAAAGCAAGGGTGCCATTATTGCAGCTGCGGAAGAGGAAGTGCGTGAAATTGGTATGCAGTATGCTTCTGGTTTGGTGACACATGGCGAGCGTTATAACAAGGTGGTCGATATTTGGTCTCGGACCAATGATCAAGTGGCTAAAGCCATGATGACCGAACTCTCTACCGAAATCGTACAAGATGCCAAGGGTGCATCAGTGAGCCAAGCGTCGTTCAATTCCATTTATATGATGGCCGATTCAGGTGCGCGAGGATCAGCCGCCCAGATACGACAGTTGGCGGGTATGAGAGGTCTGATGGCGAAGCCCAATGGCTCGATTATCGAGACGCCTATTCGTGCTAACTTCCGTGAAGGTTTAAATGTTCTAGAGTACTTTATTTCTACCCATGGTGCGCGTAAAGGTTTGTCGGATACAGCCCTTAAAACCGCTAGTTCGGGTTATTTAACACGCCGTTTAGTGGATGTTGCCCAAGATGTGGTGGTGACCGAAGTCGATTGTGGAACCTTTGAAGGTTTAACCATGAGTCCCCTGATTGAAGGGGGGGATGTGGTAGAACCCTTAAGAGAGCGCGTTTTAGGTCGCGTAGTCTTGGGGGATATTATTGATCCACAAACAGGTGTCGTGGTGATTGAAGACAGTGCTCTTTTAGATGAAGAGAAGGTCGATCATCTAGAACGTCTGGGTATTGATCATGTCAAAGTGCGATCGGCTATTACCTGTCAAACGCGTTATGGGATTTGTGCCAAGTGCTATGGTCGCGATTTAGCTTCCGGTGCCTTTATTAATATTGGCGAGGCAGTCGGCGTGATTGCTGCACAATCCATTGGTGAACCGGGTACACAGTTAACCATGCGTACCTTCCATATCGGTGGTGCCGCTTCCCGTGCAACGGCTGAAAACAGCGTACAGGTTAAATCGAAGGGTCGTGTTCGTTTACAGAATGTTAAATTATTAGCCCATGCCAAAGGTTATAGTATTGTCGTTTCTCGTTCTGGGGAATTGACGATTGCCGATGAACAAGGCCGAGAATGGGAACGTTATAAATTGCCCTATGGTGCCATGATTACGGTATCAGAAGGTGATCGGGTTGAAGCAGGCCAAACGGTTGCAACCTGGGATCCGCATAATCACCCCATCGTGACGGAAGTTGCAGGACGGGTTCACTATATGGATCTCATCGATGGTCTTACCATGCGTCGTCAAACCGATGAAGTCACCGGCTTGACCAGCGTTGTGGTTATGGATATGAAACAACGTAACGTAGGTGGTAAAGATTTACGACCTATGGTGAAGTTGGTCGATGAAGCCGGTCAAGATTTACATTTACCCGGTAGTAATTTATTAGCGCACTATTCGTTATCAATGGATGCAGTGGTCAGTGTTGAAGATGGTGCACTGGTTGGGGTGGGCGACGTGGTCGCACGTATTCCACAAGAAACCTCAAAGACCCGTGATATCACGGGTGGTTTACCCCGTGTAGCTGATCTCTTCGAGGCACGTCGTCCTAAAGAGGCCGAGATTTTGGCAGAAATTTCAGGGGTCATTAGCTTTGGTAAAGAAACCAAAGGTAAACGCCGCATGTTGATTACCGCCAATGATGGTCAGGTGCATGAAGCTTTAATTCCTAAGTGGCGTCATGTCGGCGTCTTTGAAGGGGAGCAAGCCCAGCGTGGTGAGAAAATTGCCGACGGTTCACCCGATCCGCATGAAATCTTGCGTTTGTTGGGTGTGGATGTGCTTGCCAATTATATTGTGAACGAAGTACAGGATGTTTACCGCTTACAGGGTGTAAAGATCAACGATAAGCATATTGAAGTCATTGTGCGTCAGATGTTGCGTAAAGTTGTTGTAACAGCGGCCGGTGAAACACGCTATTTACAAGGTGAGCAATTAGACATTATTGAGATCAAAGAAGCCAATGATAAGGCTGTTGCAGAAGGCAAGATCCCGGCTATCTATGAACATGTATTGCTGGGTATTACTAAAGCTTCGCTGGCAACAGAGTCCTTTATCTCGGCGGCTTCTTTCCAAGAAACCACGCGCGTCTTAACCGAAGCGGCGGTGGCTGGAAAGCGCGATCGTCTACGGGGCTTAAAAGAAAACGTTACAGTAGGACGTTTAATTCCTGCGGGTACAGGCTTGGCTTATCACGAAGCACGTCGCAAAGCGCGCTTGGCGCAATCCTTGCGGCATGAACCCACCTCGATGGATATTCAACAGGCTTTGGGTGAAGCACTCAATTCAGCCGACGATGCGGCGGCAGCCGCGGCAATAGCAGCCGATGCAGCCATAGCAGCGGGTGTGGATGATCTAAGCAGTGCAGCAGGTAGCACCTGATCAGCCTTATCTAGAGACCGATCGCCTGTACCTGCGGCCGCTGGTACAGGCAGATTTTGATCGCCTGTGCCTCTTAGACACCGATCCCACCGTGCGTTCCTTCTTTCCAGAGGGCGCACTCACGCTCCCACAGGTTCAAACTGAGCTCGATCGCCATTTGCTCGCTTGGCGAACCTTAGGCTTTGGCATTTTCGCGGTCATTCACAAAGAAAGCCAATTGCTTATAGGTCGATGCGGCTTTGCCCAATTAAAAAATGGTACCGTAGAAATGGGTTTTCTATTTTTATCCGAATATTGGGGGCAGGGCTATGCTACCGAGGCAGCCCAAAGCGTATTAGCCTGGGGTTTAGAACATATTCCGGTCGATCGCATTGTGGGCTTCGCCCCTTGCGATCATTTAGCCTCTCGGCGTGTTTTAGAAAAATGCGGTATGCAATTTGACCGCCTCGATTTTTACCGCAATATTCCCTGCGTTTTCTACTACGCTACGCGTACGAAATAATCCTACCAAATTAGCCCATTTGTCATTCTCCTAATTCAGTCCTATACCTTTAAAGGTATTCGAAGGAGATTGACAAGATGCCTATTGAACCAGGGAAAGATCCTGATGCGCCTGCATCACTAAAAGAGCAAGCAAACAAACAAAATTTATTAGCAGGCCTCTTTGCTAATGCAAAAAAAACGCTCAATGACACCATCAATAGAAACAAAACACTGAATGATATACGTATTGGTGGACTGATTGGTTTGGTCAATAGAGTACGTGCACTTTTAAGTTTATCAAAAGCTTATCAAAAACAATTAAAAGTGGGTCGTGATGAACGAGTAAAAAGAAGACAGAGAATGCGTAGATCACAAGTACAACCCGATGATCCGGCACTTATAGAGGCCACAAAACAAACGCTCGATGCTTTATCAATGTTGACAAAAGAACCAGAAAAAGAATCGCCCGTGTTGCCAAAACTAGCAGAAGGAAAACCCGAAGAGAAACAAAAAACTTTAGTGTTTTCAAAGATGGCTTCTTTTTTCAAAAAAGCTATTAGCACCAAACCCACACTTAATAGCGGCAAAGAAAGAAAAAATAGACCTAACTAACATTTAATAGCAATTGCCTTAAAAACAGCCCTGTATGTGATTCTTTCGTATTGGCGACAGCGGTGGATCCCCTGTATTTGGCTAGTTATAAGGCCATAACCAGCCAAATATAGTCTTTATTGATCGCTTTTGGCCAGTTATAAGCTATAATCAGCCAAAGGTAACAAATAGAAAAAAAACCCTTTTTAAAGCTTTTGTGTGGCATGTTCGGGGAGACTCCGCTAAAAAAGGGGCGCAAATCGATTTGCTATTAGATCGAGCAGATGGTTGCATTAATCTTTGTGAAATAAAATACGCCGATCAAGCATTCGAATTGACTAAAAAATATGCGGAAGAATTAGAACAAAAAAAAGAAATTTTTCGTTCGGAAACAGGCTGTAAAAAAAGCTTGTTTACGACGATGATCACAACGCGTGGGCTTGTTCAGAATCGCTACACAACGCAATTTGTGCAAGCAGAAGCAACCATGGATGTAAACATCCCCCTGCGCCTGTTCTACGGGCGCTTCCCCCCTTGGAAGGGGGAAAATGGGAGATTATCCTTTTTTAAGCAATGGCCTTAAAAACCGACCCGTATGCGATCCCTTGGTTTTGGCTACGGTTTCAGGTGTACCCATCGCCACAATTTGTCCACCACCATCTCCACCTTCAGGGCCCAGATCAATAATCCAATCCACGGTTTTAATGACATCTAGATTGTGTTCGATAATGATAATGGTATTACCCCGTTCACAGAGTCGCTGCAAAACTTCGAGTAAATGTTTAATATCATGAAAATGCAAGCCCGTGGTAGGCTCATCCAAAATATAAAGGGTTTGTCCGGTATCGCGGCGTGATAATTCTTTAGAGAGTTTAATGCGTTGGGCTTCGCCCCCTGAAAGGGTGGTCGCACTTTGGCCTATTTTAATATAAGCAAGACCTACATCGATAAGCGTTTCTAAACGACGTGCAATGCTGGGATGCGCTTTAAAAAAGACAAAGGCTTCTTCGACAGTCATATCCAGGACTTCGTGAATATTTTTACCTTTGTAATAGACTTCCAGCGTTTCGCGATTATAACGTTTGCCATGGCAGACATCACAAGGCACAAAAACATCGGCTAAGAAATGCATGGCGACTTTGATTAAGCCATCGCCTTCGCAAGCTTCACAGCGTCCGCCTTTGACATTAAAACTAAAGCGGCCCACCTTATAGCCTCTACTGCGGGATTCTTCGGTATTGGAAAATAAATCACGAATATCCGTAAATAAACCTGTATAAGTCGCAGCATTGGAGCGGGGTGTGCGGCCAATAGGACTTTGATCAATATCAATGACTTTGTCTAAGTGTTCTAAGCCTTTAACAGCCGTGTGCTTTTTAGCATCGGCTTGTTTTACACCATTTAAGGCTTTAGCAACGACAGGGTATAGCGTATCGTTAATCAGCGTCGATTTGCCCGAGCCAGAAACACCCGTCACGGCGGTAATAAGTCCTAATGGAAAATCGACACTAATGGTTTTAAGATTATTGCCTGCAGCATCGCTAAGGCTTAGCATGCGATTTTGATTGGGCTTTCGACGTTTAGCGGGTAGGGTAATGCTTTGTGTACCAGACAAATATTGTCCGGTTAAAGATTCTTTAGTGTTCATAATAGCTTGGGGTGTGCCTTGGGCTACCACATAACCACCATGAACACCGGCCCCCGGTCCTATATCAATCACATGTTGTGCACTTAAGATGGCTTCTTCATCGTGTTCAACCACAATGACGGTATTGCCTAAATCACGCAGATGATGCAAAGTTTTCAGCAAACGTGCATTATCGCGTTGATGCAGTCCAATCGAGGGCTCATCGAGTACATATAAAACGCCTACCAATCCCGCGCCTATTTGACTCGCCAAACGAATACGTTGGGTCTCTCCCCCCGAAAGCGTCTCTGCGCTGCGATCTAAAGAAAGATATTCCAGACCCACATTCATTAAAAATCGAAGGCGCGCCATAATTTCTTTGAGTATTTTATCGGCAATGGTCTGTTGGGTGGGACCAAAACGTACATTTTCAAAAAAGATCAAACTTTTGGCAATGGGTAAGGCTGTGATGGCCGATAGATTATGATCTTGAATAAAAACATTGCGGGCTTTTTCTTGTAACCTTGAACCTTGGCAATCTTGGCATGCTTGTTGGGTAAGATATTTAGACAGTTCCTCACGCACCGCATGCGATTCTGTTTCGCGATAACGTCTTTCCATATTACGAATAATGCCTTCAAAGGCGTGTTTTCGAGTGGTAATGGAGCCATTATCTTGGATATAACGAAAGGCAATCTGCACATCCCCATTACCATAGAGCAGAATATCCTTTATTTTTTGATCAAGCTTTTTAAAAGGCATCGTGAGATCAAAACTATAATGCTTGGCCAAAGAACATAACATGCTGTAGTAATAATAATGGTATTGATCCCATTGTCGAATGGCACCTTCCGCTAAACTTTTATTTTCATCCATCACCACTTTTTGGGGATCCATAAAAGGCTTTACCCCTAGGCCGTCACAACTCTGGCAGGCGCCCGCAGGACTATTGAAAGAAAAAAGACGTGGTTCTAATTCGCTTAAGCTATAGCCACAGAGAGGGCAGGCAAAGGTTGAAGAAAAGGTCCATGTTTGTGTGCAGTGATTATCTTTATCCAAGCCCTGAATGTGTACCAAGCCTTTGCTAAGGTTAAGTGCTGTTTCCAGAGAATCCGCTAAACGCCCTTGTATTTCAGGTTTAATGCTCAGACGATCCACCACCACACTAATACTATGTTTGCGTCTCGCGTCGAGTTTTGGCAGGTTATCTAATTCATAAATTGTCTCATCTATTTGCACCCGAATAAAACCCTGGGCACGTAGTTCGGCTAATTTCTGAAGATGCTCACCTTTTCTATCTTGTATGATGGGTGCTAAAAGCATAATCTTGCTCTGTAAAGGCAGCGCTAGCAAATGATCCACCATTTGGCTCACAGTTTTGGCGCTTAATGCCTCCTTATGTTCAGGACAATAAGGTGTGCCAACTCTGGCAAAGAGCAGTCTTAAATAATCGTAGATTTCAGTGGTGGTACCCACGGTCGATCGTGGATTATGTGAAACAGATTTTTGTTCAATGGCAATGGCGGGTGATAAACCTTCGATATGATCCACATCGGGTTTTTCCATCAAAGATAAAAATTGCCGAGCATAGGCTGAAAGCGATTCCACATAACGACGTTGGCCTTCTGCGTACAGGGTGTCGAAGGCCAGGGAGGATTTACCCGAGCCCGATAATCCTGTAATCACAATAAGCTGGTCACGGGGGATTTCTAAGTGAATGTTCTTAAGATTATGTGTTCGGGCACCGCGGATAGTAATTGTTTGCATGAAGTTGGTACTATACGATAAATACCCGATGGTGTGAAGAGTCGGAAAACAATACCCTATGATTATTATAACTAGCTTGGAAAAACGTGCATTGATGGCATTAACCGGACTATTTGCACTGCGAATGTTGGGATTGTTTATGATTTTCCCACTATTCGCTTTGTATGCCAAAGATCTACAGGGTGCCACACCCACATTAGTAGGCCTAGCCTTGGGCGCTTATGGTTTAACGCAGGCTTTCTTGCAGATCCCTTTTGGGATCCTCTCCGATAGGATGGGTCGCAGGCCTATCCTGTTTCTGGGTCTTATATCTTTTATAGTAGGTAGCGTCGTGGCAGCCACCTCAGATAGCATTCAGGGGGTGATCCTGGGTCGTTTACTCCAAGGGGCAAGTGCGATAGGGGGGGTGATTATGGCCTTGGTGACAGACCTAACGCCCATACCTTTCCGTACACGGATTATGGGGTTTATTGGTCTCAGTATTGGTCTTTCTTTTGCTGTAGCCATGGTGTTAGGACCCTTGCTCAGTGCCTGGGTTGGCATGCAGGGTATTTTTTGGATCACGGCTTTATTGGGCTGTCTTGCCCTTATACTCCTTATAAGCTTTGTTCCCAAGCCAGTAGCACCCTTAGGACCTGTTTCAGCCTCTGTATGGCGCGATCTCTCTACCGTCTTAAAAGATTTAAGGTTTCTCTCCTTGGCACTGGGAGTCTTTGCCTTGCATGCAAGTTTGGTTGCTGTCTTTTTAAAGATCCCAGGCGCTTTAAATAAGGGGGGATACACAGAAGCCAGCAGTTGGCGATTTTATGCCCCTGTGTTTTTATGCGCATTGTTTAGCACGATTCCTTGGCTTATGATGAGCGGGCGACATCATCGGCCCGCTGCATTGGGCCTTCCTATATTAGCATTGGTGCTGTCCCAACTGGGATTTTGTGTTGCCTTGGAGCATCTTTATGGCTTGGCGCTGGTTTTATGGCTTTTTTTTACAGCCTTTAATCTTTTAGAAGCGGGGTTGCCAGCCTTGGTTTCACAGTTTGCGCCACCCTCTCTTAAAGGCACCGCCATGGGTGTGTATTCGAGCGCACAGTTTTTGGGTTTATTTATGGGTGGGTGGATAGGTGGTAAGCTGGATGACCTATATGGTACACAGGCCGTTTTGTTAGGGGCAGTGGCTTGCACAGTGATTAGTTTTTTGTTTTTTTATAGGCAATGTATAAGGGGGAGTGAAAATGGCACGAGGTATTAATAAGGTTATGATTATGGGCAATCTGGGCGTTGATCCAGAAGTTCGGTACATGCCTAGTGGTTCAGCTGTGACGAATATTCGTGTGGCAACTACGGAAGTATGGAAAGATCGCCAAAGTGGTGAGCGTCAAGAGCGCACTGAATGGCATCGTATTGTGTTATTTAATCGTTTAGGCGAAATAGCTGCACAATATTTGCGTAAAGGATCCCGAGTGTTTATAGAAGGCGCCTTAAAAACCAACAAGTGGCAAGATGCGAATGGGCAAGATCGCTATACCACAGAAATCATTGCTTCGAGTATGCAATTAATGGATGCAAAAGGCGAGGGTGCTGGATTTGATGCAGGTCATTCAGAAAGTGCACAAAGCATGCCTGAATCACAGGATCATTTCGACCAAAGGCAGCAACCTAAGAAAACAACCGCAGTCGCGGGTGTCGCTATGAAAGAAGAAGCCTTCGATGATGATATTCCTTTTTAAGATCGCTGTTAAGACCACTGTGATTTTATATAGTCGGATCCCTTTATTTTGGAAGGGATCCGCACAATGCCAATAATATTCAAAATGACAAGCCATTGTTTCTTCAATAAAGATCCATGATTCTTGTATCAGTTACGACACACAATTTATAGACTAAACTCTGTTAATAATTCGAATATTGTATGCAGTAGCGCACAAAGTTTTCAGTTTTAATGGTACGCGCACAACGCGAGAAACGCTGTTTTGTTTGATGCATGATTAGCTTATTACCATGCTAGGATTCACTTTCTAGATGTTTCAAACTATCAAGGATGATGGATATGAAGTTAGACAAGACAGGAAGTATTCAGTTTGTTGCTGACCATAAACGTGTCAACCAAGACAGTAGAAGTCATGTTCGCAGAACCATTAAAAAAGATCGAACTTTTTTACCGCAGTATCGTTTACAGGTCAATGATGTTCAAAATCAATGTGCAGTTCCTAATCGCATGTCTGTTGCGGGCACACAAAAGAAAGCACCACGATTCTGTGAAAGATCCGTTGTACCTGAAGGTAAAAACATTGTATTAAAAAGCGTTTTCAGTTTATCAACCTTGGGTGCTTTGAGTACCGAAACGTCTGAAAATGCCCCAAAAACTTCTGAAACCATGGGTGGGACGACAACGGTATCGCCTTTGCTGTTTATGAATAATCTGCAAAAATTAATGGCAGAGGCGAATAAAAATAATAAAAAACGATCGATTGAAGCTGCACGTGTAGAAAATAGGGTACCTGTAGAAGTTGATAATAAGCGCAGGCGTTCTACGCATTAATCGTATCTATTCTAAATATTTTTTTTGCCACTGAAGATAGAGCATTTGCACATGTTCACACAAAGATTCTTTGTTCTCAAAATCTTTTGGGTCGATGGGGTCGAAAATATAATAATTCACCGTTTTATTTTTAGACCGATAAATTTTTTGAAGTGTTTTGATTAAGCTTTCATCTTCAGACCATTCAAAATCGGCTTGGGCTTCATAGTGGATAAAAACAGGAATAATCGGTACACCGGTTTTAAGTGATGCTTCGAAAATGCCATATTGAAAAGGTAAAAAAATACGTCGACCCTTACAGCCACCTTCCGGATAGAGACCAATATTTTCACCTTCTAATAACAAGGTATGAATAGTTTTGGCGGCTTCTTTGCGGGAGGCACGATCTTCTCTTTGTACATAGAGTGTTCTGGCGAACAGACTGATCCGACCTAAAATCCACCAGGCTTTTAATTCTTCTTTGGCTAAAAAATGGGCTTTAAAAAGAGCAGGCATGCCCAGATCTTCAAAAGCAGAGGGATGATTGGCAATCACAATAAAATGATTGGGTAATGTTTTTGTATAGTGTTGATGAACCTTCAGATTGACACCCAAGGCACGAATAAAAATCCAGCACCAGCTGCGAAAAACCGGACCATACCAAGCTAGGCTAAAGCGAGGGGGACTAAAACTAAGCAGATAAAGCAGCATACTGGCAAGGACTAAATCCAGCCATCGAATCATGCAAATGATACAGCTCAACAGTCGATCGAACATGTCTTCTAGTATAGTCAAGGGATATAATAAGCATCAAAGGCGCTCAACCAACGCGTAGAGAGGGAGCCTAGTCAAAGATCCAGCCTAGTGCCATACTATGAGAATGAAAAGATTTGTTAGGTTTTGGATGGTTGGAGGAGTTCTGAGTTTGGCAGCTTGTACGCTGCCCTTGCCGCCTGAGCCGGCTTTTTCTGAGCCTATCGTTTTGCTTCCCCACGAGCAACCCTCTAAGCCACACATCGGGCTCCTTAAAAAACATGTCTTTGAAAGCCTGAAGGCCTGTGCTTTAGAGGGGGATGTCTATGCGCAGGGCCGGTTGGCAGAACTGTATTTAAACGGTGATTCATCCCTCGCTATCGAGAAGAATCAATTAGAGGCCTTGCATTGGTTTGTGAAAGCTGCACAGGGCGGGCTTGGCTACGCCCAAGTGCAAATGGGGCATTTTTATCGTGATGGTTTAGGCGTGGATCCGAATAGTCATCAGGCCCTGCATTGGTATGAACGTGCAGCCCATCAAGGTGAAGTCACAGCCTTTTTAGCCCTCGGCGATCTTTATCGCCAGGGGGGCGATGGTTTGCGTCGAGACCCAAGAAAGGCTTTAGGTGCGTATAGACAGGCGCTGGCTCTGGGTTCCTTTGAAGCAGAGTACCGTATAGCGTGGCTCTTAGTCCAAGATAAACCGCATCATGCACGCGGTGCTTTCGAATTATTGCAGCGCTTAGCAGACGACGGAGATGTAAAGGCTTTGTCTGACTTAGGCGATTGCTATCTGGAAGGGCGCAGCGTACCCCGGAGCCCTCAAAAAGCAAAGGCCTATTATAACGCGGCAGCATTAAAAGGTGATGCCGAGGCAGCTTTTAAATTAGGTATGCTCTACCAGATGGGTGAGGGCGTGCTGGTTGATCATCGAATGGCCTTTCGCTGGTTTATCGGGGCTGCAGAGGGCGGTTTTGCCGTGGCTCAACTACAGGTGGGACATCTGTACCGTGATGGTTATGGGATCGATAAGGATTATGCACAAGCGGCCGGCTGGTATCGTAAAGCCTCAGAACAGGGACTTCGGGCTGCAACGCTGGAGTTGGCCGATTTAGTGCATGCAGGTAAAGGGGTGAAGCGTGATCCGCGGGAAGCTGCGCGTCTCTATACGATAGCAGCAGTCCATCAACCTTATGCACAGTTTATGTTAAGTATTTTGTATGCACAGGGTCGTGGTGTACCCCCGGATATGGTCAAGAGTATGGCCTATTATAAGGCGGCTACCCGAGAATCGGGCGTTGCCATGGCACAGTATAAAATCGCAGAACGTTATAGGGAAGGCTTCGCTTTGCCCTGCCATTTTAAAGAAGCCTACCGTTGGTACGCCTTAGCCGCTGAACACGATTTAAGGCTGGCTGAGCTCCGCCTCGGTGGGTTGTATGAAGCCGGTCAAGGGGTTGATCAAGATCCAGCCAAAGCGCTTATGTGGTATTACAAAGCGGCAAAAAGAGGCCATCCTGAGGCACAATACCGCGTGGGCTTAATGTTCTTGGAAGGAAAAGGTGTCGAGCAAAATGCTACAAGGGCTGCTTTATGGGTTCGCAAAGCGGCCTATCAAGGTGCCAAGCAGGCACAACACCAACTAGGCTTGTTGTATTTAAAGGGCGAGGGTATTAAACAAGATGATGTCGCGGCTTATGCATGGCTAAGCATTGCATTGGTCCATCAATCGGTCACTATTCCAAGCATTTTACAGGATCTGATTAATAATATGGATCCTGATGCCAGACAACGTGCGGTGGATTTAGCAGAAACGTTACAAGCACGCTATGAATCGCGTGCATATTCATACAATCCCGCCCAGTAGTCTTTTTGATAAGTTTTTTCGTCGGAAAAACTTTACTTTATGCGTGTTGTAGAGCAAAGTGAAGCCCATAAAATAATTCATAAGGGGTTTCAAGTGAAGCGTGGCGTAGGGGGTGTTTCTGTATTGCGTGCGTCTTTAGTATGGGGTTTGGCAGCCCTATTTTATTTCTATGATAACCTCTTACAAGTTTCACCCAGTGCGATGAAACCCGAGCTCTCACTTATTTTTGCCAGGGAAGCCGAGCAGTTTGGCAGCCTCTCGGCCTATTGTTTGTATGCCTACGGGTTAATGCAGATCCCAGCAGGCATGTTAATGGATCGCTTTGGGCCTAAACGTCTTTTAACCTTAGCTTCTCTTTTATGTGGATTAGGCAGTTTGGTGTTTGGCCTTGCTTTAACCTTATGGCAAGCAAAGTTTGGCCGTGTACTTATCGGCATGGGCGCTGCTTTTGCTTTGGTGGGCTGTTTAAATATTGTCACTCTTTGGTTTCCTGCCAAACGTTTTGCGTTCATGACGGGCTTAACCGTTACGGTCGGTTTTTTAGGTGCAGTCTTTGGTCTATCTACGGTCAGTAAAATTGTGGTCTGGTGTGATTGGCGTCACAGTATGTATTATGGTGGGGCTGTAGGCTTATTATTGGCGTTGCTTTTATGGACTATGATGCCAAATCCTCCTAGAGAAATCACGCTTAAAGTCGCGGGTTTTCGGTTTTCAACATCCAAATCTTTCCTTAACGTGTTGGTTGCCTTTTACCGTGGATTCATGCAGGTTTGTAAGCAACCTCAAACGTGGATTGCAGCGCTTTATGCAGGTTTAATGTTTGTACCCACGCTGGCCTTTGGCGGTTTATGGGGTATTCCTTTTTTAGTCGAAGCCCATGGTTTTGATCGTGACACGGCGGGCTTATGTGTTTCTTTCATCTATATAGGATGGGTTTTTGGAGCGCCTTTCTGGGGATGGATTTCCGATTATTACCAACGACGTAAACCACCGATGATGGTTGCAACCTTGCTCACATTATTTTTGTGCATAGCCATTATTTACTTGCAAGGATTAAGCCTATCGTTATTGTCAGTACTCTTGTTTTTCCTCGGCTTTTGTTCCAGTGGATTTATTATTGCTTTTGCAGTCGTGCGCGAAACCAATACGCCCGGAGTAGCAGGGACAGCCATTGGTTTTACCAATGCGCTGAATACCTTATGGGGTGCGCTGGCTCAACCGCTTATTGGTAAATTTTTAGATATGGGTACGGATCCTATCGTTGCAGCCAATGGCGAGCACATTTTTAGCTTAGTGGCTTATCAGCAGGCTTTTATAGCCTTGCCAGTGGCACTGGTGATTTCTATTATTTTGTTAATGTTTGTCAAAGAAACTTTTTGTAAGGTGTCCTATAAACCAGCGATGCTTATGGGATAGCGATCAAGCCATTTTCGTTTAGCCTGTTGATTTAGGCGTAGCTGAGGATGGGGCCCTGAGAGGGCAGTTGTGAGGGGCTTGCAGACCTCGGCCTGCGCCTCATCGGCGCGGCCTGCTTGTCTGCTGCAGTGGTGTCGCTTCTTCTCTTTGTAATATTCGAGAGGCTTCTTCTAATAACTTTTTTGAACCATCCGTTAAAGCTAAGGTGAAAGTTTCACCGATCATTTTCATTGTTTTCAAAGAAGGTGTTTTATTTCTAGAACCACTCTTTAAACTCATTTCATGGTAAGCCTTAAGAATTTCCTCTAAAGCATCCGGTTTTAATGCTAGTCTATTATATTGTTGTGCGATTAAAAATATTTTAGCCATATACACGACATAAAAATCATTTTCTGTAAAATAGAAGGATTTTTCCAATAAAAAATCTAATTTTTTATGGCTGTTACGGAGAGTGTTTGGATCGGGATGTTTTTTTAAAAAAGCCAAGTATAGGGCCTGCATGGCTTGGTAAGCTGGTTCTTGTAGATCTTTACCTGTATAAAACATCAAAATTCTAAAATGATTCGCTGCTCCGATTAATTTATCGGATTTTGTAGCATCTTCAAATGTTTGTTGAGATGAATATAGGGCAATGCCCATGCCCTCCTGATGATAAACAATCGCTCTTCTAAATGAAGGCAAGCTGTTTAAATAAACCAATGCCAAACTGATACTGTATCCTTCAGCATAGGGTATCATAACCTTTAGAACATCAAAGGCATTTTGTTGAGCTGCAATTAACAAATCGGGTAGTGTTGAAAGATTTTCAGTTTCTTTTTCGAGGTCTTTCGCGGTGTCTTGTAAACCTAGGGTGAAAGATAGTTCATTTTTTGTCTCTTTATTTAGATAGGGTTCTAAATCTGTATTAATCATATCCAAAAGAGCGCCCATTTCTAATAATTTTTTAATGTAAAAATGGGCTCTTTTCTGATCGAAGTAAGCAATAGCTTTTACGAGGGATAAATATTTATTTTTACAGCCAGAATCACCGAGTCCATTGGGATCAAAACCCTGATCAAGAAACATTTCAAACAAATTGAGATGATCATTAAAGTGTAATTTCATCATAAAAAAATAACGAATAGATTTTCCTGGAGGCCCAAAAACAAGCCTTTCTAGTGTGGATACATAATTTTTATAAATATTCGAATTTTTACTTAGAAAATTCAAAATAGCTATGGTTTTGTCAGAATAAGTAGTTTTTTCGGTCGTTATTAATGGGTTAAACCATTTTTTAATAGCTTCCAGGAGTTCATTATCTGAAACAAAATCCAAGAGTTTTTCAAATGAATTCAAGTCGCCCTTCCAAAAGCAATTGTCCAGTACTTCCATTTTTTTAGTATGATATTGAGTGATGGTATCTTGCGCTTGTTTAAGTATTTTTTTGTGTTTTGTTGCCTTTTTCTTCTCTAAAGCGGCAGAAGCTTCTTTTTTTGAAAAAAGAAGCTCTAACATATGATCTTCGATCGCTTGTTTTATTGGAAAAGCGTCTAAAATAACTTGGAAAGTCAATGTGGTCTTTTCAAGATTCACTTTTAATGTTTCTAGAAGTGCTTCGGTTTTTTCTGTAGAGGCTCTTTGGGTATCTATTGATTGTTTTTTAAGAGGGTGATCTGGCGTGGACTTTGTAGGTGTTTGATCTGTGATAACTTTCTGATCTTCGGATTCTTCAGAAGGTCCGATTGTCAAAGAACCTTGTGCTAATAAAGCCCTTTCTTCTTCATCCATTTTTTCAATGATTTTATTTACTAGGGAATGACTACGATAAACGATTTTGTCTTCGTAACGATTAATGAATTGAATGTGTTGTGAAAAGAGGGCTGCAATCCTTCTGTATTCAGATCTATTAGTAGGTTCCTTTAGGTTTCGACTGAGTTCTGTTAATTGCTCCTCAAAGTGTTTCGCCTTTTCGATTGCTTTGAGACGTCGTGTGCTTTTTTCGAAGATTAGATCTTTAAAAAGAGGTAATGCTTCACGCACGCGATAATTAAGAGTCTTTTTTTGATTATCTGATAATAAAAAAATAGTTTCCTTCTCAGGGTTTGAAGGACCTGATTGCTTGGCGACTGTTTCTAAATGTCCCTGTTCATTAAAATAAACGTGGATGGTGACCAAAAAACCTTGGGGATCGAGGTGTACTTCAGTATAGTGCGCTAAAGACAGTTGGGTATCTTCGCTTGAATAATATTGATCAATTCTAATATGACACGTTGTCAGAGAATTGCGACCTTCTTCCCATAAGTCTACAGAAGGTGTTTGGGTAGCTCCCAATAAATAGGCTTTATTCATATTCGTAGTTCTTATCATTTGCGGTGTACGGCACCGTGGCGCTCGTACTAAAGAATGATTTTCTTCGACCAAGTCTTCTATCAAACAAAACAAAGAACTTAATTTCATATCAACTCCTGGCGTGTCTCTATATTTTAAATGCCAGTTTACTTGCAAATTTATAGTTTGTCTACCATCGGTAATTAATAATATTAAAGTAGAAACTTGTGTTTATATACAGTTTTTTTAAGTGATTATCTAGGACAGCCCCTATTATTTTTTTTGCTGTCGTGCACGAAACCAATACGCCCAAGGGCAAAGGCGGGGTGAGTCCTATTTTCTATTGTCTTTGCTAGAACGCAAGTTTGGACCTCTTTCTACTGCATATCGCGATCGTGTCAAACAGGCTTCTAGCGAACAGTTGCTGTGTTGGGGTGCAAAATTACTAGAGGTTCATAGCTTAGAGGCTTTGTTTGTAGAAGCTGTACAGACTGAAAGTGTTTAACAATAGAGGTGGTATTTTAACAATACCCCGCTTCCAACACCTTTCGTGTAAAGAGTGTTCTTAAATAAAATCCCCGTGGGTTGCTTTGAATGCGATCGCCATCCTCATTAAGCCTCCCATGCATCACACGACTATGGGCCGCTTTAGGGCGAATCTGCAAATAGGTGCCTAAGCGTGCCGTGATTTTGGCTTCTTGACCCAAGCGAAGCAAAGTGACTAATTCTTCCCAATCTTGCTGTAGGCTATTTTCAAGGTCGGGTGGTAAATGCCAGAGTAGCGGGGTGCCAATACGACGTTCTGGGAGCGGAATTTTTGGGTCGGCTTCGATGGGGATCCATAAAACATGCCGCAGTTTTTGTCGTACTCTAGAATCCTGCCAGTTTGAGACTTCTGTGTGGGTGGGGGCTGTGCACACATACGTCGATTCCCGTGGGTGGCCATGGCTATCGATAGGTAGGCTCTTCAATTCAATACCCAGATCGGGAAAGTCGGGTAGAGATTGATTTTTCGCTGTTGCGCCTAGCGCCAACTCAAGCAGTTGCCCTACAAAGCCTTTGGCACGCAGTAGTGTTTTAGGTAAGGGTATTCCATAGGTTTTGGCAAGTTTCCCTAAAGATAGGCCTGCAAGCTCCCGTGCACGGATCAGCAATGCTCGTTCATTTAGCGGACAGATTTCTAACATGATTATGGTATTATACCGATTTGCAGATGCGGTGTATCTTGTGCGTTTCCGGGTTAGCAAGTGCCTGCCCAATCGTGCATGTAGGGGCCGACCTCTGTGTCGGCCCTGTTGCCATTTAGCAGATCGGATATTGGAGCAACCATGCTAGAACAAAGTTGGATGGTCGTTTTAGGCCAGGCGCTAGAAAAGCCCTACATGCAGCAATTACGCGCTTTTTTACGGGAACAGAAAGATCAACAAAAAGTTATTTACCCAAAGACGGCAGATGTCTTTCAAGCCTTTGCTCTAACGCCTTTTGATCAGGTTAAAGTCGTATTATTAGGTCAAGATCCCTATCATGGGGCAGGCCAGGCCCATGGTCTGTGTTTCTCAGTACAACCGGGTGTAAAATGTCCGCCTTCTTTGGTGAATATTTACAAAGAATTAAAAGCCGATCTAGGGATCCCACCCAGTACTAACGGGTGTTTAATCCCATGGGCTGAGCAAGGCGTGTTGCTCCTCAACAGTGTTCTCACGGTGGAAAGCGGGCAGGCGGGGTCCCATCAAGGCAAAGGTTGGGAGCTTTTTACTGATAAGGTTATCGAAATACTCAATACACAAAAAAAAGGCTTAGTCTTTTTATTATGGGGCGCTTATGCCCAACGCAAAGGACAATTAATTGATACCGCTAAACATTGTGTCTTGCAAACCACCCACCCATCGCCTTTTTCGGCCCATCAGGGTTTTTTAGGATCGAAGCCTTTTTCGAAGACCAATGCTTATTTAGAAGCACAAGGATCCCCGCCGATTGATTGGCAGATTGCCGTATGATTAGCATTATTGCAGCCTGCATTTTTTACTGTGTCAATCCTGCAGGCAGGGTTGCGTTTCAAGATCGTCCTTGTCCCAGCTTGCACTCCCAGCGCGTATTAGATGATGTCCATACATACCCTTTAATACAGATAGCCTCGGTTCAAGGCGAGCAAACCCATGCAGGCGACAATCCTATAGAAGCCCTTGCGCAGGCAAAAAAGAATGCGCTTATCTATAAAAAAGAACAGGCTCACCAAAAAAAACAAAAGCGCTTAGCAGCACAGCAAGCACGCCAAACCAAACAAGCAGCACTCGCACGCATCAGAATAGAGCATCGTCAATTGCGTTGCCAAAAAACAGCTGAAAAAATTAAAAACATAGAAGCACAATTGCACCAGCGCTGTAAGATGCCAAAGTGTCTGCGTCTTAAAGAACAATTAAAAAAAGAAATAATTAAAAAAGATCGCTATTGTACAGCAGAAAAATCATGAAAAAAACAGAAAAAACAGAAAAACAAGAATCTTTGAGCGGCTCTATAGAGCGTGTTACTTTTCATAGTGAAGCCACTGGATTTTGCGTCTTAAGGCTCAAGGCCAAGGAACAACTCGATCTCATGACCGTGGTGGGTTATTTGGCTGCTGCCAATCCTGGCGAATTTGTGGATTGTGTGGGTAGCTGGGTGAATACGGTGGACTATGGCTTGCAATTTAAGGCCGAACATATTCATGTGATTATGCCTTCTACCCTTGAAGGGATGGAAAAATATCTCGGGTCGGGATTGATTCGTGGTATTGGTCCTCATTTTGCCAAACGACTGATGGAAACCTTTGGTGATAAAGTTTTCGATGTGATTGAAAACGAACCCGATCGGCTTTTAGAGTTGGCGGGCATTGGAGAAAATCGTCGTGATCAAGTCCTGGAATCCTGGAAAGATCAGAAGATTATTCGGGAAATTATGATTTTTTTACAGTCTCATGGTATTGGTACCGCCAGAGCTGTACGTATTTATAAAACCTATGGGCAGCAATCTATTGCCTTGGTACAAAAAGATCCCTATCGTCTAGCTTTGGATATTCGAGGTATTGGTTTTAAAACTGCCGATCGCTTAGCCGAGCGTCTAGGCGTTCCAAAGGATTCTATGTTACGGGTGCAAGCGGGTATTCGGCATAGCTTGCAAGCGTATACCAATGAGGGACACTGTGCGATGGAACAGTCTGTTTTAATAGACAGCACCGCCGAACTGTTAGAACTGAGTGCCGAACTGGTACAGCAAGCGATAGAACTTGAAGCACGCGAAGATCGCATTGTCATAGAAAATGCTGATGGCCAAACGCTCATTTTTTTGATGGGGTTTTATAGGGCGGAACAAGGTGTAGTACGACATTTAAGGCGCTTATCCACCCAGAGGGCAACGTGGATCCATGAAATTGTTTTAAGTGAAGCGATTGCTCGCGTTCAAGATCACAATCATTTGGTTTTATCGGACACGCAAAAAGATGCGCTTCGACTGGCGCTCAGAAACAAAATAACGATTATTACCGGGGGGCCAGGCGTTGGTAAAACAACCTTGGTTAAAAGCATTTTAGACAGCGTACAAATAAAAACACAGAAAATATTATTAGCAGCCCCCACGGGCAGGGCTGCCAAACGCTTAAGCGATTCTACCGGGGTAGAGGCCAAAACCTTACATCGCTTGCTAGAGTTTGATCCGCAGACGACAGGGTTTAAACGGCATGAAAACAATCCTTTGGAAGCCGATCTTATTGTGATTGATGAGCTTTCAATGGTAGATATCACCATGATGTATGCCTTGCTAAGAGCAGTGCCTGATGAGTCCGTACTTATTTTGGTGGGCGATGTGGATCAGTTACCCTCTGTAGGACCGGGTGCTGTTTTATCCGATCTCATTACTTCGGAGACAATTCCAACCGTTTATTTGACCGAAATATTTAGACAAGCGAAGGAATCGAAGATTGTACTGAATGCTCACCGAGTGAATCAAGGACAGTTACCCCAATGGAGTACCGATCCTGCTCGTTTGAGTGATTTTTATTTTATTCCCGTCGATACCCCTGAACATATTTATGAAACACTGCTACGCTTGTTAAGCGATCGTATTCCTAAGCGTTTTGGTCTGGATCCTATTCGTGATATTCAAGTGCTTTCTCCTATGAATCGGGGTGGTTTAGGGGCGAAGACCTTGAATATAGCCCTTCAAAAACATTTAAATCCTATGGCTCCTCACGCGGTGACCCGTTTTGGTTGTACCTATGCCGAAGGGGATAAGGTTATTCAAACGGTGAATAATTATCAGAAAGAAGTTTTTAATGGTGACATCGGTTTTATTACCAGTATTAATCTGGAAGAGGGGGTGTTGAGCGTTTTATTTGAGGGACGGTTGCTGCGCTATGAACTCAATGATCTCGATGAACTATCACTGGCTTATGCCACTACGATCCATAAGTCACAAGGTTCTGAATACCCAGCGGTCATTATTCCGATTGCGATGCAGCACTATAAATTGCTACAAAGAAATTTACTCTATACCGGCATGACGCGGGGTAAGTCTTTGGTCGTATTGGTTGGACAGCTCAAGGCTTTGGCTATGGCTGTACGTACCATGACCTCACATCAAAGAGTTACCCAATTAAGTGCCCGCTTACGGGCGCTTGTTGTTTGATAGGGTCTTTGCGCCTGCTATTTCTGTTGTTTCTCATGGTTGCAGGGATCCAAAAAGTAATCTATGGTTTAATTTATCGGTCTTTGTTCAAAGGCTTTTTATCCGAAGTATAGAGGGGAAAAACATGAGAAATTTATGGGTCGGCGCCGTGATGTCGCTTGCTTTGGCTTGTCCTACTGCGTATGCGCATGACATGATGCCAGAAGAGGGCCCTCAAGCCCAAGAAGTGGCAGAACCAGCCAAGCATCAGAGTGGCACGCATAAAAAACACATGCACAAGAAACGTGCCAAAAAGCATCGCCATCATCCCAAACAGCATCATCATAAGCATCATGCCAAAAAACATCACGCTGTACCAGCAGGCCAAGAAACCCCAGCTGAACAGAAAATTGATCAGGAAACAGACCAAGCTAACAGTCATCGTTAAGCGTGTCGCCTTTAACAGTAGACGGTCATCAGACACTGATGGCCGTTTGCATGTTATAATGCCGCATGGATCCCGCTAAAACCAAGATTGCCTACACTTGTACCGACTGTGGTGCTGTCGCTTCCAAATGGAGTGGGCAGTGCGGGGACTGTGGGGCTTGGAATACCCTCAGCGAGGGGCTTATCACACCCCGAAGTGCCGCTCAGACCGCAGCCGCCAAGCGATTGCAGGGCTATGCGGGGGTAGAGGCGCTACAAGAAGCCACAGTCTTAAGCGCGATACCCCAGGCGGAGGATGTACGCCTTTCTACAGAGCTCTTAGAACTGGATAGAGTTTTAGGGGGTGGAATCGTTTTAGGATCGGCGGTGTTAATCGGTGGCGATCCGGGCATTGGTAAATCTACCGTGTTATTACAGATGTTGGCTAGTTTAGCTGTTCACCATAAAACCCTTTATGTCACAGGCGAGGAGTCTTTACAACAGGTATCCTTGCGTGCGCATCGTTTAGGGGTTGGCGACAGTCCTATGCATTTATTAGCAGAGACAGCGGTTGAGCGCATTATAGAGATTGCTAAAGCCCAAGGCGCTGCGATTGTGGTGGTCGATTCCATACAAACGATTGTGACAGAGACACTGGCTTCAGCACCTGGATCGGTCTCTCAAGTGCGCGAGAGTGCAGCCCAATTAGTTCGCTTCGCCAAACAAAGTGGTGTGGCTTTATTTTTGGTGGGCCATGTGACCAAAGAAGGGTCCCTGGCAGGTCCGCGTGTTTTAGAACACATGGTCGATACCGTGCTTTATTTTGAGGGTGAAAGCGACAGCCGATTTCGTTTAATCCGTGCTTTCAAAAATCGATTTGGTGCAGTGAATGAATTAGGTATTTTTGCGATGACCGATCGGGGGTTAAAGGCGGTCAGCAATCCCTCCGCTATTTTCTTATCCCATTATGAACAGCCTATTGCAGGGAGCTTGGTGACAGTCACCTGGATCGGTAGTCGCCCTATGCTCATTGAAGTACAGGCTTTAGTGGATGAAAGCCATTTGGCCAATCCAAGGCGCGTGACCGTGGGCCTGGAGCAGAATCGCTTAGCCTTAGCCTTGGCTGTATTGCATCGACATTGTGGCGTGATTACCTGGAATCAAGATGTGTTTGTGAATATTGTGGGCGGGGTGCGGGTGAGTGAAACCGCAGCCGATCTGCCCATGTTATTGGCCGTGGTGTCGAGTCTTAAAGATCGTGCCTTGCCACATGATTGGGTGGTGTTTGGTGAGGTTGGTTTGGCGGGTGAAATTAGACCGATACAAAGTGGTCAAGAGCGTTTAAAAGAAATCGCCAAACATGGTTTTAAACGTGCCATTGTACCGGCGGGTAATGCCCCTAAAAACCCGATTCCCGGCATTGAGATAACACCGGTTAAACATTTGCGCGATGCATTGGCACTGATTTAACGCGCACCCTAGCACGAAAGCTGTGCTTTGGCGTGCCTTTCCCTCTCCCTTCTCCCAGTTTCGGGAGAAGGGGGGGGACGCAGTGCCGGATGAGAGTGCCCTAATTAATCGTTTGCAACTTCTTATAGTGCATACGATGGGGTTGTAAGGCTTCCGATCCCAGGCGTTTTTGTCTGTCCTCTTCGTAATCGCTATAATTGCCTTCAAAATAAGTCACTTTACCTTCATCTTCAAAGGATAAGATATGGGTAGCGATCCTATCCAAAAACCAGCGATCATGCGAAATAACCAGGGCCGATCCGGGAAATGCTAAGAGTGCTTCTTCTAAGGCTCTTAGGGTTTCTACATCGAGATCATTGGTAGGTTCATCCAGCAATAACACATTGCCACCTTTTTGTAGCAGTTTGGCCAAATGGAGTCGGTTACGCTCACCCCCCGACAGATCGCCAACACGTTTTTGTTGATCGGATCCTTTAAAATTAAAGCGGCCTAAATAGGCACGGGAAGGCATAGAACATTGGCCTACAATGAGCATATCACTACCACCGGAAATTTCTTCCCACACCGTTTTTTGCGCATTGAGGCTTTCTCTGGATTGATCGACATAGGCTAGGTTTACCGTTTCTCCAAAGCGAATACTGCCGCTATCGGGTGTGTGCTCAGCAGTGAGTAGCTTGAAGAAGGTTGATTTGCCCGCACCATTGGGTCCGATAATCCCAACGATGGCACCTTTGGGTACTGTTAAATGTAAGTTTTCAAATAAGACTCGATCGCCAAAGCCTTTAGAGAGCCCTTGTGCCTCTAGCACGAGATCGCCCAAGCGTGGTCCAGGTGGAATGTAAAGCTCCGTCGTTTCGGCTCGTTTTTGGAAGTCTTTGGCATTGAGCTCTTCAAAGCGTGCCAGACGGGCTTTGCTTTTGGTTCGGCGACCTTTTGGGTTACTCTGAACCCATTCTAATTCTGCCTTAATGGTTCGTTGACGTGCAGATTCTTGTTTTTCTTCCATGCCAAGGCGTTTTTCTTTCTGCGCTAGCCAGGATGAATAATTGCCTTCAAAAGGGATCCCATGTCCACGATCTAATTCAAGAATCCAGCCAGCCACATTATCTAAGAAATAACGATCATGGGTGACCGCCACAACGGTACCGGTAAATTCGTGTAAATAGCGTTCTAACCAAGCCACACTTTCGGCATCTAAATGGTTCGTCGGTTCATCCAAGAGCAGTAAGTCGGGTGTGGATAGCAGTAAACGACACAAGGCTACCCGACGACGTTCACCACCCGATAGATGTTCTACTTTTGCATCCCAAGGTGGTAGACGCAAAGCATCGGCCGCTATTTCAAGGGTACGTTCTAATTCCCAACCATGGGCTGCATCAATTTTATTTTGTAATTCGCCTTGTTCTTCGAGCAAGCGGTTCATAGCATCATCGCTCATCGGTTCCATAAATTGCTGGCTAATCGCATTAAAGCGTTCCAACAATTGTTTTACTTCCATCACGCCTTCTTCAATATTACCGCGTACATCTTTTTCAGGGTTTAACTGAGGTTCTTGTGAGAGGTATCCGATTCGCACACCTTTGCGGGGTGTGGCTTCTCCAGTATGATTCTTTTCAAGGCCGGCCATAATTTTTAGCAGTGTTGATTTACCCGATCCATTAATACCCAAGACCCCAATTTTTGCACCATCATAGAATGATAAAGAGATATCTCGGAGGATATCGCCTTTGGAGGCAATGGCTTTTCCGACACGGTGCATACTATAAATGTATTCAGGCATTTCACACTCTCAAAAGTTAGTTAGAAAAATACTGGCGCCTCGTCAAATAGGTTTTTCCGAGGGTACTAGTTGTCTCATGGTGAGTCTGTTAAGATCTTACCACAAGTTTGTAGGTTTCGGCTGTTTAAGGATGGGTTATGCTGCGTTTAATAGGATGGGTGGGTGTTAGTCTGTTGCTTCATGGGTGTGCCTCTCAGAAGGTTGTCTTAAGCCCAGAAGAGCGCACAACGCAAGAGCAAAAGATGCGGGATTTTTTAAACGATAGCTCGCCCAGAAATATGAATCAGCAGTCTAAAGCAACCCCTGAATTTACCAGGCAATTTCGGTTGCCTGGTCCTCGTCAGCAAGTACCTGCTGAAGCCTCCAAAGAAATACCTAAGGCAAGCGATTTGGATCATTTTGAACCTGGCAGAGATTAGTTCAAGGCCTGCAACTAGCAGGTAATAATGCCCGCAAGGTTTCAGAAGCCGTGCATTCCCAGTGAATCAGATCGCCAACGGTTCTAGGGGTGATGGTAATGATGGCATCGATGCCTTCTGCTAGACCTAGTTTTTCCCGATCGCCTTCAATACGCATAATCCCAGCTTCCACAGACAGTGAACGTATTTTTCCCTGGGGTGTATTGGGATCGATGCCTAGACTTTGGCTATTCATATCACGTAGGGGCATGTTGTTAATCAACGCCTCACTCATGGCAAGCTTTACAGGTTGTATCAGCGTGAATATTTCTGCCATATTCGCCCTCATAATATATTGTTTGTAGTTTGGTATGGCGATACTGCTTAAAATCCCGATAATAGCGATCACAATCATCAGTTCCATGATCGAAAAGCCTTGTTGTTTTTGCATATGATATCCTTTTGTTTTGGTTCGTATGGTTGATTGAATCTACGGTGCCAGTGTTACAGCCCATCCAATACACAACAATCCGATGTTTAACGGAGGCTATGGGCTGTCTGTTCAGGATCGGATAGATGTGAGACTGGACAGCAATCCAGGGGGAACCCTATAATGCGAGGACTTCAACAAGCGCCGGGGTAGCTCAGTTGGTAGAGCAACTGATTCGTAATCAGTAGGTCCGCGGTTCGATTCCGCGCTTCGGCACCACTAAAAAACCTATAAAAACGGATGTTTTTCATATGCTGCCACCTCCAGCGCTTTCAGCTTCTAAAGGCCTTTGCGCGACTTTTGCGCGATTAGGAAGCAAAACTTTTTTTAGCAAACGCACTGTTTCCTGGGGTTTGGAATCACAGAGCTGGTTGGCTGCTCTCCACAAATCGGTTTGCGATTTTATTTCCTGGCCGGCTGGGTGATCGCTTCATCAGCTAAGGTCAATTACAGCATGGCTCATCAACTAGCCTTCTTAAGGATCTTCTTTAAAGAAACCACGAAATGCTTGTCGTACAGGAGATCGTGCTTCATTTTCTCATACAGCGCAGAATGTTCGCGAGAATCGGGCAACATGGTTCTTAAAGCCTGATTAATTTGTGTTTGGTAAGGAAGTGCACCCGTGTTATTGGCTTGTGTCTTAAAAGAATCCACAACATCCTTTAACCGTTGAATCACAGGTCGCGCAGTGCTTTACTTCAGCATCCACATGTTCAACCACTTTTTCGAAGAGAATATCTATTGTTGTGCGCCTTTTATAATGTTGGGACTCGGCATTTAAGTCTTGTCAACAAACATCGCATTGAGTGACCTTGGCGATGGTGACGCTTTCTCGAGTGCGCGTGTTATCGGCGGTGGCGTTCGATTCCGGCTTGCCTTTACCCTTCGAACTTTCCTGTGTGGTCGGGGATTCATCTTTATCAGTTTGCGAAGAGGGCTTGCTTGAATTCTTGTTATTTTTCTTGGTTTTTTTCGCAAGAAATATAGAAATTAACAAATTGATAAGCATCAGCATGCTCTGAAAAAGCAGCTTGGATTCACTGTTTATTTTTTTATCAGAAGCAAGACGTTTGAACGCGGTGTTTATCCGCTCGCTTCTTCTCTGACTGATTGAGTATTTACTGTTTCCATGTCCTCAATCATAACATGGTTTTTTTTCGAGTTTTTAGGAAATATTTTCAATGCCGGGGCGGCAGTTACAAAAAGGCTCTAAAGTATCACTTGCTTCAAAAAAAAAGTCTGAGGTAATACCAACTCTGGTAAACGATTCTCAAATAGAAACATTAGAAGATGCGGGGGTTCAAGCCGCTGCCCGTTGTCGGTGTGTGATTAGCTGATGGCTTGAGAGCGCTGTTTCTACACTTTGATGATCCAGAATTCTTGGTGTTGTTTATGGCTTCAAAAGTGGATGTTTTTGATCAGAGATTATGAAGTATTAAGGGGATTGTCGGAGTAGTGTGGTGAACAATAGTGCATTGTTCTTCACGGATCGTACAATTAGGTGGGTTTTTCGACTCTTGATAACACAGGGTTTATGAATGCAGGTTTTGGATTTCAATATTTTTTTTTAAATTTAAAGCTTGCAGCAGGCTGGAGCACTAAGGTACCATACGCGTTCTTGGATGTCGATTACAATATTTAGATAACCTAAAGCTAAAGGTGGATGCTACGGACGTCTGACAAAATTTGAGTAAATTGGCTTGCATGGTTCTGAGCGTATTTAAATGCTTGATAGACAAGTGAACTCTCTCTTACCTTCCATCTCACCAATCGAATCGTTTAAAGTTGATGGGATGATCGCTGGACGCTTACTTGCGAAGCAGAGCAGCACCATCAAGCGCTTCCCCGAGGTTCCTCGGGTAGCTTCAGAATTTCGAAGCATGCGAAGCGTATGCGCAGGGAATGTACCTGACGGCGTAAAGCCATTATGGGAGGTTGCTACGGCCTGCGAGGGTAACTTCTGGAAAACAGAGGGCGGCCGACCGTAGCGCGGCAGCACTACATACTAGTGCCGCTTCCGAAAGCCCATAGGTGATAAAGATATCTCACAGCGCATACTGAGAGAAGGCACTCGCTTGTAATTATATGGATAGAATCATACATGGTTTATTTCGCATTTGTAAAAACAGCATTTATTCGTCAATCGAGATTTTTTTTAGCCAATATCGCTGGCTTATTTACGAATACCTTTTTTATGTTATTTCGAGCCGCTATATTTCAAGCCCTATTTATCAATGAAACCCTTATAGCAGGTTGTACAGAAAAATATACATTAAATTATGTAGTCATGGTTCAAGTGCTTATTATGGTGATTCCTCAATGGGGATCAATTGGTGTATCTGAAGACATTCGCACGGGTCAAATTGCGATGGATTTATTACGTCCTATAAATTATTATCTTATGATTCTAGCAAAAAGAGTGGGGATTAGTTCGTTTTATTTACTTGCACGTGGAATTCCAGCATTATTAATTGGTATAAGTCTCGGGTTTTTTAATGTTACACCAGATTTTTACCACATAACGCTTGGCATTCTAAGTTTACTCTTGAGCGTGTGGCTAGCTAATTCAATTCATTTTTTAGTGGAGCTTACTGGGTTTTGGTTGGAATCCCCTCAAGGACCAAAGCGATTGGTTTCAGTTGCGACATATTTTCTCTCCGGAGCTGTTATTCCGATAGCATTTTTCCCATCTTGGGCTAAAGGAATCAATGCCTGGTTACCATTCCAATACACTTTAAACACTACTATTGAAGTTTTTTCGGGTACAAAGCCTTTAAGGCTTTTGATTTTTCAGGCATTCTGGATTTTTATTATTAGCTTCATTTGTTTGTTTTCTCTAAAACAAGGCGAGCACAAAATTACTTTGAATGGGGGCTAATACATAATGAATTTATTGGCAATTTATTGGTATTTAATTACCATACGTCTTAAGGGGCAGATGTCATATCATAAATCTTATACCATAGAAGTTTTTGCATATTTTTTGCAGATGGCAACTCATATTGGAAGTATTGTTTTTATATTTCACCATGTTAAAACATTAGCAGGATGGTCTTTTTGGGAGATTTTATATTTGTATGGTGTGACAAGTTTTTCATTTTCTATTGCGCAGCTCACTTCAGAATCTTTTGAAGATTTGCATTTGTATATAAAATCAGGTGAATTTGATCAAATGCTAATAAAACCTATTTCACCTATCATTCAAATAGCAGCCCTATCATTTCGTATTGAACGATTGGGAGGAGTTGCTCAAAGTTTAGCAGCTTTAATAATTGCATGCATAAAGACAAATGTTCTTACCTCCATAATAGGATTGTTTTTTGTAAGCATCTCCATATTTAGTATGTTCATTGTTTATTATGCTTTATTTTTAGCCAATGGGGCCGTTTCTTTTTGGACATTAGATAGTAGCGAAATGTTTAATGCATTTACTTATGGTGGTATAGAAGTAGCAAAATATCCTCTTTCAATTTATCAAAAATGGATGCAAACCATGTTTGTTTACTGCATACCACTTGGTTTTGTTAGCTATCTACCAACGATAGAGCTATATGAAAAAAAAGCCAATCTTGCAATTTGGGCGCCACCTGCAATATTTGCCCCTTTAGCAGCACTTTGTTTTTTAGCAGTCATTTGGGCATGCTGGAATTTCAGCTTAAAACATTACAAAAGTACAGGCAGTTGATGAAATGAAAGATATAATTAGTGTTCGAGATGTTAGAAAAATTTTTAAAATAAGCAAAACTAAAAACAAATGGCATTCTTTTTTTGGGCGGGATCAAGAAAAAAAAGTCGCAGTTGATAATATTAGTTTTTCATTAAAAAAAGGAGATTTTGTTGGTTTTATTGGGCCTAATGGTGCTGGAAAATCAACGACTATTAAAATGCTAACGGGTATTTTAACGCCTAGTAGTGGCACCATAAACATTAATGGTATTGTTCCATATGAAAATCGAACTCGGCATGTCTTTAACATTGGCGTTGTTTTTGGGCAACGTACGCAGCTTTGGTGGGATCTTCCCCCTGAAGATTCATTTCAACTTTTAGCTAAAATGTACCGTATTCCCTCAAAACGTTATGAACATAATTTATCTACTTTTATACGCATCTTAGATTTAAAAGATTTTCTTCATGTGCCAGTGCGTAAATTAAGTCTTGGTCAAAAAATGCGATGCGAGCTAGCTGCTGCCTTACTGCACGATCCGGCCATTTTATTTTTGGACGAGCCTACTATAGGATTAGATCTTTTTGCAAAAGAATCCATTCGATTTTTTTTGAAAAAAATAAATCAATCAGAAGAAACAACTATTTTACTGACGACCCATGATCTCGATGATGTGGAAAATTTGTGCGAGCGTGTAATTATTATTGACAAAGGTACTATTATCGAACAAGATTCATTGGTTAATCTAAAAAATTCATTGGGTAATGAAAAAATGATCGCTTTTGAAATAGACACAGATCAAATCTTACATGTGCCACCTGGCTGCAAAAAAATAAAAAGTGAAGGCAATGTCCATTATATTGCTTACTCAGATCAAAAGACACCAGATGTTATTGAAGCTATGCTGAAGTATCATAGAATCCATGATATCGCTTTTGTGCCAGTTGATATTACAGAGATAGTAAAAAGAGCTTACAATAAAAAATGAAAGCTTTTCTCCGGGGAGATGGCTATAAAGAACTTTTTTAGTTTAAATCTTCATTCTAGGATAAAATCATGTCATAATACGAAACGTAAATCAGAAGTATATCATGTATAACATTATGGACATAGTAATGCGAGAAGACATAGACAATGTATTGAGGGTTAATTTTAAAACTAAAAATTCTGATTTTTTAGTTAATGAGATCCCTTTGCCTCAAGCTTTCAAAGATGGGCGAGTGCATATATACACTCTTAAAAAATCGGGTCTTAGTACTAATGAGGCCATTCAGAAAATTGCTAAATACGCTGATTTTTCTGTAGAGAGCATTGGTTATTCTGGTTTAAAAGATGAGGAAGGCATTACAACACAATTAATATCTATGCCAATCATTTTCAGCATAAAGCAACTTTATGAAATCAATAATATTTCCACGGAAATGGAATTGCTATACCAGGGAAGTACAGATGAAGAACTTAGTATAGGCATGTTACTTGGTAATTCATTTAAAATAACCGTTAGAAATATAAGTAATTCTTTGGCTGAAAAATTAAGTTTTTTTTCTAGCCATCGATCCATGTATATTAATTTTTATGGCCCACAAAGATTTGGGAGGCCTGGATTAAAAAAAAATACGCATGTAATTGGTGAACATTTAATAAATAAAAGACACAAAGAGGCTCTTGATTTATTGATTGAGCAATTTCAAAGTAAATGCCTCACTTCTGATATGCCAGCAGAATATTTTGAAAAAATAGACCCTAGACAGTTAGCTTTTTATTTAAATAGCTATTATTCGTATAAATGGAATGACGATTTGCAGAAAAAAATTATTCAACAATTTGGTAAAAAAATACAGTTTGAATGTGAATCTATACCCTATACTTACATAAAAGAAAGATCTAATAAATTTAAATTTCTATCTAATGTTAATGAGCAAAAAATAATAAAATATAGGGTGAAAGATAGATCTCCTGTTGAATTATGTAGTAGCCGTCAGACATTTGTATATACTGAAATATTTGTGTCAAATATTAAAGATGATGCATTAAACTTAGGCATGAAATGTGCTGATTTAAGTTTCTTTTTGCCAACAGGTTCATACGCAACTGTTATATTACCTCAGTTTTTATATGAAATCTGCTGATATATTGAATTATTTTTTGATTAGAGGAGGAAATAAAAAATCAAAAAAATTCCAACGAATAGGGCTATAGAATCAATCACACAAGGTTTGTTAGACGGGGGTTGTGAGTACGTGACGAATTTTCCTGGTTTTTATAGTCAGGATATATTTAATTTGCTTGGAGGTGAAACCATTTCCATTAATGAGAAAGTAGCCTATGAAATGGCTTTTGGAGCAAGTCTTGCAGGGGTTAGGACGGTAGTTACTTTCAAAAGCTTTGGTTTAAATGTAGCTGCCGATCCATTTCTTAATTCCATAGTGAGCGGAATTAATGCGGGTTTAGTGCTTGTATTGACTGAAGATGTTGAAGTTCAAGGTTCACAGTGCCGTCAAGATTCAAGAAGCTATAGAGACTTTTTCGGAGGCCTATGGTTTGAGCCAAGCTCCTTGGAAGATGCTTATAATATTGCCTGTAATTCTTTTTTATTTTCTGAACAATTAGATATACCAATTGTCATAAGATTAACCAATCAATTTTTTGAGCTAAGCGGAAAATATAAAAGAAAAAATCTAATACGAAAGTCATTCAGTTTGGCTAATTCCTCAAAAAAATACTTGATACATCCATTTTACTCCAGGGAACAAAGAGATCATTTAGAGAAAAAAAATAAATTAATAAAAATATTTGTAGAAAAATTCTATGAAAATGAAGATTTAAAAGCATCCTTAATGGTAGATGGCTGTATAGTTTTTGGCAATTGTCAAAGAGAATTACTTAATTATTCTAATTGTGAGATTTTACGTGTCAAAACTTATCCAGCGCCCATAAATTTAATCAATCATTTTATAAAATTTAAGCAAAAAGTAGCTGTCCTTGAACAAGGAAATGATTATGCGCTAAGAACAATAAAATCTATTATTTGGTCTTTAGACTCTATAAAAGTTTCTTCAAATACCGGATTGATTCCGAATCATAGTAGACGATATATCAATTGGATTCACTTGGAAAATTTATTTAATGGGTTAAAAAAAATAAATCCTAGCTTTGTGGTTGGCGATCTGGGGCAATTTACGAAAGAAAATACAGACACTATACAAGCTTGTTTATGTCTTGGCGCTTCTATTCCTATAGGCATAGGGTTATGTGAAGCGGGTATTGTTTATCCATTTTGTATTTCAGGTGATGCTTCTCTAATGCATGCAGGGGCAGGCATTATTAGTGAACTCATATTTCGCAAAGTCAATCTTGGAGTAATTATTATTGATAATGGAGGATCGCAGTCTACAGGTGGACAAATGCCTCTTGGCGGCTTAGATCTATTAGATAATATAAAAGACATCAAGATAAATCGAGTAGAATATAGCAAATTGACTGAGAATGATTTTTCAAAACTTTTTCATGAGGCTAAGCTTAGTGGGAAAACTAAAATATGGAGAGTCATTACTAGCTGATTAGTGAGAACGGATTTATTATCCAATCCTATGGGGTTCTTATTCTTTCATTAATTTAAATTCTACAAGAGGTGAGTCTCCTTGTATTTGATTAATATGAGAACGATAAACATAGCTCATAATCTTTACTGATATTGAATGACTATCTATGTTTGAAATTAATTGATTCTTGTTAATTCTCCCCCGAATAAAACCGAAGAATTCTGTTAGAACAAATTCTTTAGCTAGATCATTAGATAATTCATTTTCATTGTAGTTTTTATTTAAATCAAGATCTTTTAGTTTATAGATTCTCAAAGGTAGCTCATCTTTATCAAACATGACTGAGTTTCTGAAGACATAAATATCAAAATGGTTATTTCCTCCAAGCAGATAATCAGCCTCATTATTAACGCTATGATCATCATTCGACTGGTAGCTATGAACCTGTATATTTTGGAATGGACCCTGTTGAATAGAGTGATACTCATGTTTTACGCGCCCATTTTTTTTGTATAGGTCTTCTCTTGGTTTAAGCCATGCTCTTCGTGAAAAACTGTTGTGCAACAAATTGATTGTTGAATTGCATATATTTTCTCCATTTTTAATAAATCTTAGTAATATGGAAGCATCTATTTCTCCATAGTTTTCGAATATGGAAGATAAGTTTGAATCGTTAGAGAGCTTTGTATTTTTGTAGGCTTCGCCGAAGTAATCGAAATAATTTTTTTCGTTAAATTGCATCAGAAAACCGCGTGGTTTTACAAAAGACGTCATCAACTGCAAAACATCAGGTGCTTTGTTTTCTCGTTGTCCAGCCAAGTAATATTGGTGTAGAATGTCGAAAAAATGATATCCACTATGAGAACATTTTCCATAACCTTGACAAAAGGGATGAGTAATCGGAGCGGCTATTTCACTTGGCATTCGCCATTGACCATCAGCATGAGAACTTTGAATAGAAGTAACTGGAGCATCGAATTTATTTGCCACCTCTTTTATTAAAGATATTATTTTCTGATGACATATATGATATCTACGTTGTGCGTTTATTGAAAAAATTGTTTTTTTATTTTTTTGAAGATTATCGTATAAATTTTTTAGATCCTGGTAATCTTTATAAATTCCAATAGCCTGCTCCATATCTGATACGGGATTTTCTCTCGTGGAAATTGGTTTGTCCATTAAAATATGAAGGCCATTTCTTAGAGCCCATTTTGCATAGGCCTTATGGCATAAAGGTTCGGTAGATATAAGAACAGCTTCAATATTAAATTGTTTTACAAAATCAGTTAAATATACATCTAGCTCAACCGGCAGATTCTCAGCCCAATTAAAAGGATTGATAAAATAAAGTTCCATCTCCATGTTCTTAGTAAGAAGATAGTTTCGTATTATATTTTCTTGATCTTTTAGGTCAACTCCAAGTTTTATGTCAACATTAAATTTTTCTTTATACTTACACAAAACTGGCAAGTATAAACTTCGTGAGTGTAGGCCTAAACCAACTATTATCATATTTATTTTTTTCATTATTTCTCAACCCTTCTCTAATAGTAGCATTTCGCATTTTAACAGCCGGATAACTTCCTTTAAAACCGCATCCTCAGACATGTTTGTTGTATCGATTTTTTTTGTTTCTGGATAAATCGCTAAAGTTTCTTCGAATAATATATCATCATTTTTTTTAAGTTTTTCTGGATTTAGCCAAGATAGGTAATCAGCCATATCATTCTCTTGAGACTCCTGAGAGCGTTTAAAAACTCTTTTTCTTCTTTCTTCATTCGAAGCTGTGAGGTAAATAACCAGATCAAATTTCGGCTGGAGAATCTGGCATGTCTTTACTAAATCTGGTATAAAGCGCGTATTGTAAAGAATGTTATATGCAAGAGTACGTAACCAACATGAATCCTGGATATGAAATGTACCTTTTTTAGGATATTGAAAAACTTTAGCATCATATAGATGTGCAGCAAGAAAAAGTGCCCCAGTTTCTAATAACCCCGTATGTTCTTCTCTTCTTAGAATATCTGCTTTTACAGCGACGGGATTCGTAGGTACTAAGGCATTACGGGCGTAGGATATTTCTTCCCCTGCTTCTCTCAAATGATTCACCAAATTTCTTGTAAGAGTTGATTTTCCAGCTAGATCCAGACCCTCTATTAATATCATCCAGCCATTATTTTTATTCATATTTTTTAAATAGAGCGATTGTAGTTGTAATATTTTGATTCACATGACAAAAAAGGATCTTCATTTTTTAAAAAATTCCATACTTGAATACTTAAGAACGCCTTCTATTATTTTGAATCGCGTAGAATACCCCAAAACGATAAACAGCGAATAGGGCTTCTAAAATTAATTATTCTGGCGAAACATTTATTTCATCCACGTGTTAAATCGACCTCAGTATACGCTAGGCGCTTGTGTCTATTCAACAATAAGCTCTTCACGAGAGGGGTGTTAATCGCCATGCATATCACACCATTCGGTTGATCATGCTAATCATACCACCCGATTGCCATGCTAATTAGGCCACTTGATCGCCATCTATTCGGCCACCTCCTCCCTAGAATGAAAACTTAACAGTTTAAACTCAGCCAGCCAACCCAGTCAATGGTTGGAGTAAAAAACGATGGCCAATAGGAGAATCGAAATGTATGAGTTGATCTTACCGGTAGCTTTCAGGATAGAAATCTTAGAAAATGCTAGCCTAGCGAAAGAAACTGTTTCTTGCTTTTAAAATAGCTAAAAATGTTTTATTTTTTCTTTCGGTGTTCTAATTCAAGACCGAAGCAACACTCGGTGTGGTTGAGACTCAAAGAACACTTCTCTTGTCTTGAAGCTTTGTACTTTAAAACCTTTTTTAGCCTGTTGTTAAGTCTCATTTCCAGACGCTTCACTTGAGAGTCGGGTATCGTTGAAAGGTCGCTTGGTGGCGTTGAGGATATATTGCATCATTTAAAGTCCGGTAACTTGGGCTAAGGTCATGGAGCGTTTGTATCCTTATCCGATGCTTCTCGATTTATGTCTTGGTGTGTACTGTCAAAAATAAATTAAAAATCTTGGGAACAAGGTAGTCTCTAAACACTATTTGTGGCAGTTATGCGTAACTGGGTTAGACCTGGTTATTCAACCCCTCAAGTTTACAGAGTGAAACACTTAAAGGCATGGTTATAGAAAAATCCTTGAATAGGTGCGATTGATTGCTTTGGAAAAGCCTAGTAGACTGGTCTCTCGATGGAAAGAATTTTTATGTGAGATAAAGCTTTTTTTTTTTAGGGGTTCAAAATGGGAAGAAGAAAACGTAATGTGTCTATTCAATCATCAAAGAAAACGGATGTGGTTCAGATGCCCATGCCTAATCATGAAACCCGAAGAAATCTGAACACTTTTGCGATGCAGGGTGTAGCAAGGACTACCAATATTGTTGAAGCAAGTCATAAGATTGCAGGTAGATTTTCGGAAATACAAAACTTATTGTCTCACAACGGAAGTCAAGAAAATCCTCCTATAAATGTACATCCTCTACTATTAGGCGCGTTGGGGAATCAGTTCAACCATATTGCACCCAATGTAAACAGTGTGGTTAGACAAGTTGGTAATCTCTCCGTGGGTATTCAACAACTACAGCATAATCTACAGCAACCTGTACCCTTTGATGCGGGCACGATAAGGAGACTTTTGATAGGATTCAATGACATTCTGGATAACATAGAAGATCAAATGCTTCCCTTGAGCCGTACGGTGACTCATATGACTAGTTATCTTGACCAACCGGCATCACAAACAGCTATTCAAAGTGATAGAGATGATGATGCTCAAAGTGTCGAAGAGATACCACTGGAAGGCAATGACTCGGCCAATAAGCCGAATAATATTGATGATTTAATCAATAAGAGGGCTAAGCCTTAGTCCGTGGCTTCTGGGTAAGCGATCCAAGAACTACATGTTGCGGTTGTTAAGGGGCTTTGAGATCATCTGGCTGAAGGTTCCATGGAAGGAGCTTTTCATAATCAACGGATTGGCAGTGGGGGATGCTCTTTAACAATTTGACGTAATAGTGGTAGGGGTCAAGACCATGACGCTTGGCTGTACGGATCAGGCTTAAATGTAGGCATAGAGCATATGCGCCGTTGACAGAGGAACTAAATAAAAAATTTTTCCTCGCCATTACAAAAGGCTTTATTTCCCTTTCATTGTGGTTATTGGTAAGCGATCGCTTAAAAGATGTAGTTCGTGGATCGCTTACGTCTGAATCAGAACCCAGTCATCAATGTGCAAAGCCTCTGCAGTCCTTGTGCATGATTAAAGGAGGTTATCCGATTATGCAAATAAATGGTCGTTTAAAAGTTAAGGACTACACCACGAAAAATTTCCTGCCTATCCGGTTGTCACTTAATGATATGCGCTATAGGGTGTCGGGAAGCCAATCGAAGATCAAGATGAGAAGGCAGCAATTCAAGATCTGTAACCAAACCAAAGAACGCTCAATAGAGCGCCTTCACGAGGCTATCATGATTCACAAATCTATGAGAGAACCTAAATTAAGTGACAACTGGATAGGCAAAAAAAATTCACAAGGTGTAGAATCCAAAAAAAGTTTCACTGGGCAATGCGTGAGGTGGGTTCTGAACAGAGTCGTTCAAGTGTCGGGGCTGTGTGAGTTTTGCCCGATTGGGGAATACAAAATACTTAGCAAGATTACTTTATATTGGAAGTTGATGTTCTAGGTTGAATACCTTAGAATAGCAACTGATACTCATAGAATTAAAGGGGGGGGGGAAGATGGCTAAATATTTAGATCCGCGCTCGGATGTAGTATTTAAGAAGGTTTTCGGCGATCATCCTCACCTGTTAAAGAGCTTTTTAAATGCGGTTTTGCCCCTTCCTAAGGATGCACCCATTAAATCCTTAGAATATCTACCTTCTGAGCAAGTCCCTGAGATCCCAACCTTTAAGCGCACTATTGTGGATGTGAAGTGCACCGATAACAAGGGACGCATTTTTATCGTAGAAATGCGTGTGCTACAGCACAAACATGAGGTGGAAGAAATATTTTCACA
>CAZFXA010000007.1:0-50898 GCA_964522825.1 uncultured Legionella sp. | reverse complement strand
CCTATTTATCATTACAATATCGATGTGATTAGATTAATAGCCCTTAGGAGAAGCTATTGTCGGTACCTTAGACCCGAGGTAACCAATTGACAGAACAGAAGTTGCTTTATCAAAGATTGTTGCACTACCCTTGAAAAATGGCATTCTCATGTCTATAGCTTACTGTTGTAGGTTATAGTTTTTAACGGACAGCAATCGGCGCAAAACCGATTTGAAGATGGGGAACTGGCTGTGCGCTTGGAAGCAATAAAATAGGTAAGTGTTGAGTGTCTAATACTGCCAAAGGCTTTAGCATGATAGAACTGGTCACGGTCATGGTGATTATAGGCGTATTAAGCGCGGCTGCTATTCCAAAATTTGCCAATTTAAAAGACAAAGCGCACAGTGCTGCAAATCAACACGCTACCCATTCGCTACAGTCAGCCGTTCAGATTGCCCATGTGGCTTGGATAGCGGCAGGTTCATCGGGTAGTACTAATACAGTAACCGTAGATGGCGCGGCCATCACACTCAATGGTCGAGGCTGGCCAGCGCCTTCTGGTACCACTACACCAACGGTAAGTAACTGTGTAAGCCTGGTGAGTGCTGTCAATAATTTTCCTGAAACCGTTTCTTCCGCAGATAGCTGTACAACACCCACTTGTTATGTAGCGAGTGCTGCCAGTAGTGCTTGTATTTATACCCTGAATGGTGCTGCCAATAACCATTATTTTATTTACGATGTGATGCGTGGCGAGGTACTTGGGGGGGAATCTCTGGTAGCCGCTGCGGCTGCCGCGAACTGTCCTACAGGACAAACCTATCAAGGATCTACCCTGGGCTGCCAATGTCCAGCGGCTACCCCAGTATACTGGAGTGACTCAATAGGCTGTGGTCCTAGTTGTACCACAGGAAAATCTTGGAATGGCAGCAGTTGCGCCTGTGCAGCAGGCACCTATGCGAATGGTGGAAATTGTAGCAACTGTGTAGCAGGACAATCCTCGAATGTAGGAGGCTCCTGTTTCTCATGCCCCGCAGGCACCTACAACGCTACACCCGGTGGTCTTTGCACAAACTGCTCGGCGGGTACCTCTCAGTGGCAACAAGGCAAAAGCTTTTGTACTACCTGCCCTGCAGGACTGTATTCTACAACCGACCGTACCAGTTGTCAGAATTGTCCTGGCGGTACTTACTCGCCTGCGGGTACAGGTCCAGGTATTGGTGCTTGTACACCTTGTGCAGCCGGTACCGCGAATTGGCAGGCTGCACAAAGTTCTTGTCCAGCTTGCTCCGTAGGATTGTATGCTTCAGGTACAGGCAATACCAGTTGTACCAATTGTCCTCCAGGCACTATTTCAACCTCACCCGGTGCTAGCAGTTGCACACTTTGCCCAGCCGGTACTTCTCAGTGGCAACAAGGCAAAAGCTTTTGTACTACCTGTGCTGCAGGATTATATTCTACGACCGATGCTCAGAGCTGTCAGAATTGTCCTGGAGGCACTTATTCGCCTGCGGGTACAGGTCCGGGGATCGGTAGTTGTATACCGTGCCCGGCAGGCACTGCAAATTGGCAGGCTGCGCAAAGTTCTTGTCCTACCTGCGGCGTTAATACCTATTCAACAGGTGGTGCAACCAGCTGTACACATTGTCCAGGTGGACAGACTTCACTCGCAGGTTCTACCAGTTCGAGTGCATGTCATTAAGGGCTTCAATCCATCGAATAACGGTCTTTCCGCCGACCTAGTGGCCAAACGATAGCCATTACACGAATCAAATTGGCATAGTAAGAATGATGCGGATACACGAACATAAGGGCTGGCCAAACTTCAGTTGGGATGACCAGAGACTAAGCTCCAAGTTGGCCGATATTCGGCATCGCCAAGGTCGTTTGCTAGGAAGAATGGAGGGTCTAGGCTTCGATCTTAACCGTGAAGCACTTCTTAGTACTTTGACCAGCGATGTGGTGAAGTCTTCAGCTATTGAGGGAGAAGACCTTAACCCTGATGAAGTCCGGTTATCGATTGCACGTCGGCTAGGAATGAATGTCGCGGGTCTTATACCAGCCAGTCGTAACGTTGAGTGTATTGTGGAAATGATGCTTGATGCCACACAGTCATTTTCAAAACCCCTTAGCAAGAAACGTTTGTTTGATTGGCATGCAGCCTTATTTCCCACAGGACGTAGTGGAATGCATTCCATTGTCGTTGGGGATTGGCGTAACGATGATAGTGGTCCGATGCAGGTTGTTTCTGGGCCTATCGGACATGAAACAATTCATTTTGAGGCATTTTATGCATTTTTCAACTGTTGCCTCACTGCAATATTCAACAGTGTCGTACAATGTAGAGGTGATCCACAAAAAATATGCACAGAAGAGTCTTAGGTAATATCTAGGTTTTTTATCCTATTTATTTTTTCTGGCTTTTGTCGTACAAGGTGTGGTGTATCGAAACGTGTTTTTCGAAATAATAGCCTTAGAATCTGGCTGGAGTGGAAATGTCTTTGTTAGTTGTTGAGCAAGAATTAGACATTGAAAAAATATCAATCCTTATCCGTGAAGGCGAAGGGTTAACTGTAGAATTCAAAGAACATTACACACCACGTATCGATCAAGATATTGTTGCTTTTGCCAATACGCGAGGTGGTACCTTGTTATTAGGCGTGCGGGATAATGGCACAATATCGGGTGAAATGCTTAACAATGATCTAAAAGCAAAAATGAATGATTTAACGCGTAATTGTAAGCCGCCTATAGAAGTTTTCATCCATCAAATGAGTGAAATTATTGCAATAGAAGTCAAAGAAGGTCTAAAAAAACCTTATTCATGTGGTTCTGGATATTATCGACGTTTAAATGGCACTACACAAAAGATGAGTCATGAAGAACTTGAAATTATGTTTATAGAAAATGATTCTAAGTCATTTGAAATAAAAACGGTCTCGCATTTTACCTTTGAAGATATTTCTGATACTAAAGTAAGAGCTTTTGCTAAGGAAGCCAATATACGTTTGGGGCGTACCTCTGTAGAAGACTTTCTGCGTAGCCTAAGTGTTGCAAGCCAGAGCCAAGTTAATAATGCTGGCATCATGTTTTTTGCGAGCAATGTTTATAAATATATCCATCAATCACAAATGGTTCTGGCTGCCTTTAAGGGTGTAGAACGGTTACACATTTACGACCGTCGAGATGTGCGAGATGATCTCTTAACCCAGTTTAATGAAGCCATGGCGTTTATTAAGCGGCATTTAAACGTGCGCAGTGAAATAAGAGGTGTGAATAGATATGACATTTATGAAGTGCCTTTAGAAGTACTGCGCGAAGCGGTTGTTAATGCGATAGTGCATCGTGATTACACTATCACTGGCACGCAAATTGGTATAGAGATCTATGATGATAGAGTTGAAATAGTTAATCCTGGTGGGTTGCCGCGAGGGTTAAATAAATCAAAACTTGGCAATCTTTCAGTACGTCGTAATGAAATTATTGCCGATCTATTTTACCGATTAGACAAAGTTGAGCGGATGGGGCATGGAATTAAGAAGATGCGCTCTGCTATGGTGGCTGCGGGATTGCGCAGGCCCAAGTTCGAGTCGGATTTCTTTTTCAAAGCCACTTTTTACAGGTCGCCAGAGTTTTCATTGAAGCAGACTACCCAGATAGGGTTGGTAGATGGGTTGGTAGATGGGTTGGTAGATGGGCTGGGTAAGACAGATTTTCAGATTATACATCTTATCAAGGTTAATAATAATATTTCGAAAAGAGATATGGCTGAAAAGATAGGCGTAAGTACTACAGCCGTAGATAAACATATAGCTAAATTAAAAGACAAGGGAATATTACAACGAATGGGATCTGATCGTTATGGATATTGGCATATTATTTGACGCTATAAAATAGTGAGGAATTGGTTATGGAGTTTGATCAGAATGTACAGAAATTCCTAAAAGAACTGAAAAAATTTCAGTATGAATTCGATGGCGATCGAATCTGGAAGATTATCCTTGCTGACAAAAATGAAATATGGCATAAACTCCACGTGCAACAATATAAAGAGACTTTTTACATATCATTGATAGATGGGGATGTGCCTACTTTGGAAGTGCAACCAGGTAAAAAAATTGAAACCAGCGAGTGGCATCGCTCTGCTTTTGGCAGCTCAAGATTTGATTATAGTGATGTAGGCCCGCAATGGGAACCGTTAATCTCTTCTGTTCGAGCTTGGTTAAAGCGCGTTGAACGTGATTGGATTAAAGCGAATGCCCTGGTGATGAAAAATTATCCTACCAATCGTCGAAAGGGTTATGTGCCACATTCAATCGTGCGGGCATCCATTGCCTATGTTGATTCCTAAGTAAGAGGCTGATTTTTTATCCAGTTATAAATCGGTTAAGCATCATTATGCTTCATCAATTGCGTCAAAAATTGATTCAAGGCCAAAATTTGAAGCAATTGAATCATAAAAACATCATTGTAAATATTTATTGATTCATTTGATTCAATGGGATGGGCTCGAGCCACTGACCCAGTGGTTAACAGTTTTAGGGTTTTGCGGTGATTAATGTTGTGCCTGCGGTCAATAGCTGCTATAATTACTGCAAAATTTGCGGTGATTAATGATGTGGATATATGAACATAAAGGCTGGCCAAACTTCAGTTGGGATGACCGGAGACTAAGCTCCAAGTTGGCCGATATTCGGCATCGCCAAGGTCGTTTGCTAGGAAGAATGGAGGGTCTAGGCTTCGATCTTAACCGTGAAGCACTTCTTAGTACTTTGACCAGCGATGTGGTGAAGTCTTCAGCTATTGAGGGAGAAGACCTTAACCCTGATGAAGTCCGGTTATCGATTGCACGTCGGCTAGGAATGAATGTCGCGGGTCTTATACCAGCCAGTCGTAACGTTGAGTGTATTGTGGAAATGATGCTTGATGCCACACAGTCATTTTCAAAACCCCTTAGCAAGAAACGTTTGTTTGATTGGCATGCAGCCTTATTTCCCACAGGACGTAGTGGAATGCATTCCATTGTCGTTGGGGATTGGCGTAACGATGATAGTGGTCCGATGCAGGTTGTTTCTGGGCCTATCGGACATGAAACAATTCATTTTGAAGCGCCAAGTGCAGATAGACTTCATAAAGAGATGGCAACCTTTCTTTCATGGTTTGAAGAACCAGATAATGTTGATCCCGTTTTAAGAGCGGGGATTGCGCATCTTTGGTTTGTGACTATTCATCCTTTTGAAGATGGGAATGGCCGTATTGCCAGAGCTATTGCTGATAGGGCATTGGCGCGTGCGGATAACACGGCGTATCGTTTTTATAGTCTTTCCTCGCAATTTGAATTTGAGCGTAAAGACTATTACAACCAGCTAGAAAGGCAACAATGCAGCACACCTGAAATAACGGGTTGGTTGGAATGGTTTTTAGATTGCCTTGGACGATCTATTTCTAGCGCGGAAGATACGTTGAGCAAGGTAATGTTTAAGGCTCAACTTTGGAATAAGATTAATCAAAACCCTGTGAATGAGCGACAACGCCGTATAATCAATCGCATGTTGGAGGATGATTTTAAAGGGCATATGAATACATCAAAATATGCTAAATTAGTAAGGTGTTCAAACGATACAGCGCTTAGAGATATTCAGAATTTAAAAGGCAGAGGCATTTTTATGCAAAATTCCGGCAGCGGGCGAAGTACTAGTTATCATCTGACAGATGAAGTTTAATTATTTTTTTGTACCAAAAAAAGCTTGGGTCATTTTTAGAATAATAGGGTTTTTTAGACAAAAATATTTAAAAGTTTTTTCTGATTCATATGGGTTTATTTCACCAGCCTTCTCAAAATCCCATAACATCTGTTTAAATGCAAAGAAAAAACATTTTAAATCTTGAAATTCCGGTTGTTTTTCTAGCGCATCATCCGTTTTATTGGTATCTATTAAATATAACAAAGTTGCTAATTGGTGTGAGTTAACAGGATAAACCTTTTCAAATTCTTTGATATTTTTCCATTTATCGGCCTCATTATAAATAAAAATTCCACGATTAAGATAAGCGCGATAGTCTTTAGGATTAAGTCGAATCAACTCCGAATATTTAGCTTTTTCAGCCCTATAATCCTGTTCGGCGGAGTACGTCTTTTTGTTTATTGAACAGCCAATGAGAAGAATTAGGGTTCCAATGAAGGCAATGTATTTACAATAATTGATCATAAGTAGAGGTTTCTCTCATAGCTTCATAGAAACCTTTTTAAGGGTTTTTGTGGCTCCCCGGGACGGACTCGAACCGCCGACCTAGTGGTTAACAGCCACGTGCTCTACCAACTGAGCTACCGGGGAAAAATGGGCATGACAATAGATACGTTGTGCGATGATAGCGAAGTTCTGTGGGAGGGTCAACCGCCCCCCACAACATTAGTTAAATTACTTACCCGATGAGTTGCCAGCTATCGTGAGAGCCTTGAGTAGGTTCAAGCCTTCATAGAGTTGGTAATCCGTATATAAGAGGTTATCAGCCTTGCCATTATCCTTAGCCTCTGGATTATGGCCTGTTGGGGCTGTTGTTGTATTGGCCGCGTTCTTGGTGTCGGTACCTTTTTCTTTTTTGTTACCATTTTCTAAATGCCTGAGCAGATTTTCCTCGTGGATGACGAGCGAGCTTGTATCTTCCGTGTTCTTGGGTTCTGGGATCTGTAGGTTTTGGACAATAATATCGGGCGTAATGCCGGTGGCTTGAATGGAGCGTCCTGAGGGCGTGTAATAGAGCTGAGTGGTGAGTTTGAGCCCACGATCATCTTTGAGCGGGAATACGGTTTGCATGGATCCCTTACCAAAGCTTTGGGTGCCCACAATGACTGCGCGACGATAGTCCTGGAGTGCACCGGCCACAATTTCAGAGGCAGAGGCGGTGCCTGCATTAATGAGTATGACGATCGGGGCACCCTTTAAAATATCGGTGCCATGGGCTTTTTCTTTGAGTTGGGTGTCGGGTAGACGACCTTTGGCATAGACGATAAGCCCATCGTATTGTTTGAGTTTGTCTCGATCTAAGAAGGTATCGGCTACTTGCACCGCACTTTCAACCACGCCACCCAGATTATTGCGCAGATCTAAGATGATGCCGTCTAAGACATCGCCATTGTTTTTTCGTAGTGTTTGGAGCGTCTTGATCAGATCATCCCCAGAATTCGTTTGAAATTGTGCAATACGAATATAGGCATGACGTTTGTCGAGCATTCTTGCGCGAATACTTTGGACATGAATAGTCTCGCGTGTTACCTCGAGGATAAGGGGGGAAGCTTCAGATTGACGTACAATGGTTAACTTAACTTTTGAACCTTTTTCGCCACGCATACGTTCGATAGCCTCACGGGTGGTAAGTCCTTTGATAGGGGTATCGTTGATGCGTACGATTAAATCGCCAGCTTGGACGCCTGCGCGCTGGGCGGGGCTATCGTCGAGGGGGCTAATCACACGAATATAGCCATCTTCGGGGAGTACTTCGACGCCCAATCCCCCAAACTGTCCGCTGGTATTGGCTTTGAGATCGGCAAACTCTTCGGCATCGAAATAACTGGAATGGGGATCTAAGCCGGATAACATGCCACGCACAGCATTTTCAAACAGCCTTTCGTCGCTGACCGGTTGTACATAGTATTCTTTGATATATTCGATGACTTTGGTAAAGCGTTGTAGCTCGGCTAAGGGTAATTTGCTCTCGGTCGATTCTTTGCTAAAAACACTACCGGGTAGCGATAAACAAAGGCATCCTACCAAACATCCCAAAAAACCCATTCGTGCCATAGCCCGGGAACGATGCCCTGTTAATTGCATATTGGGGACTCCAAATAAAGAAAAGTGAACGAAAATGGTAGAATCTGCAAAGTATAATCTGGATTACAGGGTTTCGCCTATTTTTTTTAGGGCAATGAGCGGGGTGCCGGACATCTCGAGGGGTATTGTAATGCCCAGCAGTTGCAGCATGGTGGGCGCTATATCTTTGAGCGTGCCCTGTTCTTTTAGAATGGTTGCGGGTTTACCCACATAGACAAAAGGGACACGTGCGGTGGTATGAGCCGTATGGGCTTGGTGTGTTTGGGGATCAAAAAGACAGTCTGCATTGCCATGATCGGCAGTCATGATCAATTCGCCACCCGCACGTTCTAAGGTTGTGCACACTTTTTCCAAGCATTGATCGAGGGTTTCAATAGCTTGGACCGTTGCCTTGAAATGGCCGGTATGTCCTACCATATCGGCATTGGCATAATTACAAATAATGACATCAAAGCGATGAGATTCAATCGCATCACACAAAGCCGCTGTGATTTCAAAAGCAGACATGGCAGGACATTGATCGTAGGTAGCCTCCTTTTTTGAAGGGATGAGAATACGATCTTCTTGTGCAAAAGGTGTCTCTAATCCTGCATTAAAAAAGAAAGTGACATGGGCATATTTTTCGGTTTCCGCGATACGTAGTTGTTTTAAACCATGCGCAGCAAGGATTTCACCCAAGACAGGGCGGATGGCCATTTTGGGAAAGGCGACCTGTGCACTTAACTTCGAATCGTATTCAGTGAGCGTGACAAATCGTAGCGATGCAAGCCATGTTTTTCTAACAAAACCTGTAAAATGGGGATCGCTTAAGGCAGCACTTAACTGCCGAGCTCTGTCTGCACGAAAGTTCATGAATAGTACGAGATCATCTGCGTGAATGGGGGGGCTTGAACCAATGCGTGTTGGCGTGACAAATTCATCGGTTTCGCCACGCGCATACGCAAAAATAAGCGCTTCTAAGGCTGATGAACAAGACCACGCGGCTTTGCCTTCTGTGAGCAATTCATACACACGTTGTGTGCGGTCCCAACGTTTGTCGCGATCCATGGCATAGTAGCGCCCGCTGATGGAAGCAATGGCAGCATGGGTTGAGACAGGTAATGCACTGCATACCTTTTGCAATTGGAGGATGGAAGCCTTGGCACTGCTGGGGGGCGTATCGCGGCCATCTAAGAAAGCATGGATCCAAATCTGTGAAATGCCTTGTTTGGCAGCGAGTTGTATCGCAGCATAAAGATGATTCTCGTGACTATGAACACCGCCCGGTGATAACAAAGCTAAAAGATGGACCACACGCTTTTTTTCAGCCGCATCTTTGAAGGCCTTTAGCAAAACAGTATTACGATCGAAATCGCCATTTTGAATGGCCGCGTTGATGAGGCCTAAGTCTTGCAAAAGCGCTCTGCCAGAACCCATACAAAGATGGCCAACTTCTGAATTGCCCATTTGGCCTGGGGGTAGGCCTACATCGACACCTGAGGCTGATAAGGTGCTATGAGGATATTCGCGTAATAGCCGATCCCAGGTGGGTGTTTTTGCATGCGCGATCGCATTATCTGCGGTGGGGGGGCCTTCTCCCCAACCATCCAAAATGATTAATACCAGGGTTGTTTGATTCATGCGCTATGATAACTGATTCCTATCCACCACCCCAACCCTACATATTATTTTAGTTGTGTTTCAGATATACTCCGATTCTTTAGTATTTATCCTAAATCAGGTTTATCATAATATGCAGTTGGTCGATTTTATAACTAAACATTGGATACTTTGTACGCTTTTGGTGCTGGTTTTGCTACTGTTCTTGCAGCAAGAATGGCAGCATCGCAGTTCTGGCATCCTTCAGATTACACCTGAACAAGCAGTGCAGTGGATGAATCAGCAACAGGCTGTCGTGATCGACATACGCTCGCAGGCAGCCTTTGCACAAGGACATCTATTAGGATCGCTTTCTATCGAACAGGCCTTGTTGGAAAAGAAAATACAGAGTCTGGAAAAATACCGGAAGCACCCCCTTATTATTGTGTGTCAGGCAGGTCATACTGCGATGCAAGCAGCGCAGCTGTTGAACCAACAAGGCTTTAAAGCCGTTGTATTAGGTGGGGGTTTGCAACAGTGGAAATCGAACGGCTTGCCCGTGGTACAGAAGGAAAAATAGACGATGAACACAAACAGTTTAAATGGCCAGGGGATCCCACAGAACGAGCATGATAGCCCGGAAGGATCTTTATTTTCGGTGCACAGCATTTATTTGAAAGATATATCGTTTGAGGCACCCCATGCGCCGCAGATTTTTCAGCAAGCATGGAAACCCAAGGTCGATTTTGATCTGCAAATGGGATCGCAAGTACTCTCAGAACCCGAACATATTTACGAAGTCGTTTTACATTTAACAGTGACTGTGAAGTTGGGGGAAGGGGAGCAGGAGCAAGTGGCTTTTGTGATTGATTTACAACAGGCCGGCGCTTTTACTGCCAAAGATTTTTCAGACGAAGCCTTAAGGCAAGTATTGGCTACTACCTGTCCCACGCTACTGTTTCCCTATGCACGCGAAACCGTTTCGAGCTTGGCAACACGGGGGGGATTTCCACAATTAGTGTTACCACCCATTAACTTTGATCGCATGTATGCCCAGCATCTAAGCGGCCAGATAGAAAGCACACAGGGCGCAAGGGTTTAGTATGCAAAAAGCTCAGGGTGGATCGGTTGCAGTCCTTGGGGCCGGTGCTTGGGGAACAGCGTTGGCTATCCTATTGGCTAAAAATCGGCAACCGGTGGGTTTATGGGATCATTCCGCTGCTTTATTAGCACAGTTAAGCCAAGAGCGGCGTCATACACGTTATCTACCCGAGGTGGCTTTTCCTGATCAATTATTGATTCATGCGTCCTTAGAAGAGGCCTTGAATAATGCCGATACCATTGTGGTAGCTGTACCCAGTCAAGCCTTTGGTGTGCTTTTAGCCGTTATGCAACCTTTGCTGCGGCCGGTCCATCGTATTGTATGGGCGACAAAGGGCTTAGAACGTGGTACGGCGGCGCTCTTGCATACCGTGTTGGAACGTTTATTGGGTACCGGTTATCCTTATGCGGTGTTGTCGGGCCCTAGTTTTGCGCTGGAGGTGGCCTTAGGTCTACCCACCGCTGTGACCATCGCTTCTAAGGACAAAGTTTTTGCAGAGGCACTGAAGGTACTCTTTGAGAATGCCAGTTTTGGTATTCAACTAAGTGATGATATTGTTGGCGTGCAACTGGGGGCTGTTTTTAAAAATGTTTTAGCAGTTGCTGTGGGTCTATCGGATGGGGTACAGTTTGGCGCTAATGCCAGAGCAGCGTTGATGACGCAGGGCTTGGCGCAAATGATGCAGTTGGGTATGGCCATGGGCGCTCGACCAGAGACTTTTATGGGACTGTCAGGGTGTGGGGACGTTATTTTAACCTGTACCGATAATCAGTCTCGTAATAGGCGCTTCGGTTTGGCCTTAGCTGAGGGTTTAAGTGTCGATCAGGCGCTCGCACGTATTGGCGGGGTGGTCGAAGGCTTGTACAATGTGGAGCAATTGCGCGATTTGGCGAAGCATTATGGGCTGAACTTGCCCATTGTAGAACAAGTGTTTGCTGTGATTCAGCAACAGATTTCTGCGCGAGAGGCGATAAAGGCGTTGTTTTAAGGGTTCTGTAGGCAAATAGTTTGGCAAATCACGTAGAATTGCTTAGACTGTAGCTTACAGTTTTTGTGAAAATAAAGTGGAATAGAAGGGGAGTCTTATGAAGAACTTAGCAAAAGTTGTTGTTTTAGCGTGTATGTTGGTACCGGTTGCTTGCTTAACAGCGTGTGGCGGAAAGCGTTGCTGTTCAGAAACAGAAAATCAGCATCACAAACTTGAAAAAATGAAACACGAAAGAGTCGGCAAGTAAGCCGTTTCTTGAACGATCGAAGCTCCTCTTAACAGGGGAGCTTTTTTCAAAAAGCTTCATTTAATCGATGCGAACAGGGTACCCATTCGGGTGCTTTATGGCCATCTTTGCACTGCCCCAATTCACCCAATGTGCTTCCTTTATAGCATCATTAATAATTTTCGATAAGCGATCAAGACTACCAGAGGCTGCATAGTGCGCCTCGGTCAATGGTTGATGTGCTTCTAAATATAAATGCTTGTCTTTCCATCCTACTTTATAGGGTTCGTGGATGATCCGTACGGGTGTGCCTACGGGGATCTGTTCGAAAAGAGACTCAATATCTTCTGGGAAAAGACGAATACAGCCATGGGTACCCCGCACCCCAATGCCTGCCGGGCGATTCGTGCCATGGATTAAAAAATCCCCTTTGGCAGAAAGCCCTGTTTTATGCAGATAGAGCGCGTATAGGCCTAAAGGATTATCCGGGGTTCCGCCTGGGACGACGGCAGGCAAAGGGTCCTTTTTTTCCAGATGTTCTTTGTGTATAGACTTTGGGGGGTACCAAGGCGGATCTTTCCTTTTATGGGTAATCAGTGATTCACCTAAAGGTGTGGACCATCCTTTTTTACCAATGCCCAGAGGATGGGTCGTGACAGTATGGGCCTTGTTATCAAAATAGTACAAACGCATTTCGGCCAGATTAAGGACCAGTCCTACGCGGGGTACCCGAGGCAGTATAAACTCGGTGGGTAGGATGACCGTTGCACCAACGGTAGGCACCCAGGGGTCTAAAGCAGGGTTGGCCTCTATCATCTCATAGACCCCCACATCAAATTTTCGACCGATCTCTCCCAGTGATTCGCCCGCTTGTACGGTGGTTGTTTGCAGAGCACCAATGATATCACCTTGTTCTAGCAGCGGAAATTGTAGTGCAGAGACACTATTTGCAAGCAAAAGACCTAGGATAAGCGCTAGGCTTGTGCATTTTCCATGACGCATAGAGTCAAAGCATTTGTTCAAAAAGGTCTCTCCTAGGCGCTATGTGTATGCCTCTCGTCTTGAGGGAGAGGTGGCTTGTTACCAAATTCTACGGGGAATCTTAGCAAAATACCTGCAATCATTAAAGGTTGACAGTAATAGACAGTGAACTTGCACTAGTTAGTAGATATACTAGAATAACTCTATGTTTCCATCAATAGGTAGGTAAATGCGCTGGTCTTTCGGTTCAAAAACAACAAAAAAAGAAACCTTAGAGCAGACAGTAGAGGGTCTCGTAGGTATCTATGAGACCCCTAAAAGTTTATCCATCGCTTATGGAATAGGTCAGGGAGAGGATTTTGTGATTAAGGCGCAGCTTTTTCAAAGCCTTATTTCTGGGGATGCAGGGATCAAGCAGGTTGCTTTGCAAAGATTTGTACAGGCCAATCAGTTACAGGGTGTGGCCTGTGTGTATGTGCTTGGAGCTGGAGAATATAGTTTGCATTTAGTAGAGTCGCCTGCCGTTGCGAGCCAAGAACGATCCCAAGCTGTTTCTTGGCTTATTAGAGATTTGGTAAGTTTTCCCATTGAGGAGGCAGTGATTGATACCTTTGAATTACCTTTTCCAAGAGCCAGAGATAATCTCAATATGCTTTATGCGGTGGTGATGCGAAAGACTCAAATTGCCAGTATTGAAGGTTTTATTCATGCATCCGGTCTTGTTTTAACCCGTATCGATATTCCAGAGTTAGCCTTAAAAAATATTCTCAATCTGGATCCGAAATATACGGCAGGCTGTGCTTTTATTCAACTGCATGCTCAGGGTGGTCGTTTAATGCTTTGTCAAGATAACAGTGTTTGTATGATACGTTCTTTCGATTTAACGCTTGATAATCTAGCTTCGGAAGAAGGACTCAAGTCTTTAGAATCTTTATGTCTAGAAATTCACCGTTCCTTTGATTATGTGAATAGTATGTTTAGAAAAAATATTAGTAACACAGTCGTATTGGCGCCAACATTGTTAAATATTGCTTTAATACAAGAGTCGATAAAAAACACTTTGGGTTTTGAAGTGAATATTTTCGATCCGTGTGAAAAGCTAAAAACAGAAAAAACTATGAGTGACGAGGAAAAAACAGAATGTCTTTGTGCGATAGGGGCGCTGTTAAAAGATCAGGATTTAAAAAATGATTCAGCAGATAAACCTTTATAAGGTTGAAAAAATAGAAGTTGATAAACGTATTAGCTTTAAGCAGTTTATTGTTGGCTTTTGGGTTTGTTTGGGTGTTTTGTTTTTGATGACAGTCCATAATATCTATGGTTTTGTGAAGGATAAAATGGATATTTCAAAGCTTGAAAAAATACAAAGTGTTCAAAAAAAGGATCTTGATAGTATGATGGGTCAGGTCGAGCAACAAAAAGCCAATGACAAAATTCTAGAGGAATTAAAGTCGTATGATGATAAGAATAAATCAAAGAAGGTATTGCTTGAAAGTTTGTCTGTGTCTGATAATGCGAAAATCATTGGGTATTCTAATTATTTTGAATCGCTGGCCAAGAAAACGATTCAAGGATTATGGGTTAATAAAGTTGTTATTAAAGACAGCGGAAATTATCTCTTCTTGAGCGGAGAGTGCCTGAGCCCGGAGCTTGTAACACAATTTATAGCAAGCCTAAGCTCGGAATCCGCCTTTTCTGGAAAAACATTTGCTTTATTTAATATGGTTTTGGATGAAAAAAGTAAAAAAATCGCTTTTAATGTTGAAACAAAAAAGGTCTCTTCATGAATACATTCATGATAAGATTCTCAAAAAAATTTGAAAATCTTTCTTTTTATAAAAAGATATTTTTTTGTGTTTCGTTGATTGTTTTTTTGTATATTTTTTGGAGCTTTGTCATCGATCAAAGCCTTGCGGGATTCAGGGAAGATTTTTCAAAACAAGCGAAAGCCGTAAAAAGCAAAATAGAAGAAACGAAGCTTAAAATAAATGAAGCTTCAGATATTGTAAAAAGCAACCCTAAGCAGGGGTTGAGTCAGCAGGTGGATGGTGCGAAAAAAACAAGCGCTGAATTAGATAAAAAAATTCATGACAGAACGGCCAGTATGGTTTCACCTAAAGACATGAATAGTATTTTGGAACAGGTGATAAAAAAAAGTGATGGGCTCATCGTGTTGAAAATGGAAAGCCTAGAAAAAAAGATTTTGGTGCAGAAAAAAACAGAGGGTGCACAAGGCGGCAATGATCAGAGCGATAGCCTGAAAAATGATAGTTTTCAAAAAGGTGGCGCGATAGAGCATTCTACGGAGAAGGGCAATCTTAGTATTTTTGAGCATGGTCTTTCGATTGAACTGTTGGGTGGTTATTTTGAAACTCTTGATTTTTTAAAGTCTTTAGAAAAACGCCATTTAAGTGTTGTGTGGGATGAGATTGATTATGATGTTGTAAAATACCCCCAGGCAAAGATAAAGATACTGATGCATACTTTAAGTTTAGATGAGGATTGGATTGGTGTATAAGCACGCAAAAAGATCATGTTTTCAATCGACTTTTTTCTTATTTTTCCTATTTGTGGGTTTGGGGACTATAGCCGAAGAACCTTCTTTAGAAGATCCCACAAAGCCTTCTGATTTTGTGGGGGCAGCCAGCCGAGGGGGGGCGATCGATTCAGATGCTATGCGTTTAGAGGCAATTATTATTTCGGGCACCCATAAGGTGGCCGTGATTAACCAAAAAATTGTGGAAGTGGGTGATAGGGTGGGCACTAAAAAAATTATTGCGATTGAGGATTATAAGGTGGTCTTAAGAGAAGGTAAAAACAAAGACTCTGTATTACTTTTGTTCGATACGAAGGTGAAGGAAGTATCTTTATGAGAACTTTTAGAAAAGTTGGTATGCATTCTCGGTTTTTTAAGAAAATTCCTTTTTTTCTTAGCGTTTTGGCACTCTTTAATATGCTATTAATGGGGTGCCAATTGCCTCAAAAAAAACGGGTTATGACCGCAGAGACACAAGAAATGCTAGATAAACCAAGCATAGAGGCTGTAAAAAACAGTACCCAGGGTGATCCCTTAGGGTTTTCAGGCGATCTGGGGAAAAGCTTAGGTGCCACTTTGTCGCCCATAGCCGGCACTAAGGAGGCACTCTTTGAAAAACGCTTTGATATTGTAGCCGATCAAGTCCCTGCCCAAACCTTTTTCTTAAGTCTGGTGGAGGACACCCACTACAATATCACGGTGCACCCACTCGTACAGGGCAATATTAGCTTACAGTTAAAAAAAGTAACGATTCCACAGATTTTAGAAACAATTCAGAATGTTTATGGGTTTGATTATCGACAAACGGCACAGGGGATAGAGATTTTACCAGCAACACTGCAGACACGGGCTTTCCCTGTTAATTATCTGGATATCAGTCGTAATGGTAAGTCTTCGGTGCAAGTATCAGCCAGCAGTTTATCGGCAGGGGCGGCAGATGCTAGTAGCGAGGTGAAGACTAATTCGACGAGCGATTTTTGGAAAGAATTAAGGACGGCGGTAGAAACCATTATTGGTTCAGCCGAGGGTCGTAAAGTGGCCATCAGTCCTTTATCCAGTTTGATTATTGTGCAAGCGATGCCGGATGAATTAAGACGCGTCGAAGACTTTCTAAAGAAGGCTCAACTTTCGCTTAATCGACAGGTTATTTTAGAGGCAAAAATCATTGAGGTACAGTTGAATGAAGCCTATCAAGCGGGTATTAACTGGGGATTAATCAGTGGTCGTTTAAGTGCAGCTCAGTCAGGCGCTGCTAATGTTATAGGTGGCATTGGTGCTACCGGAAATGGGTTCCCAATCTCGAGTGAAGGACTGCCCGGTACTATTAATATGCAGCCTGGTACGGGGACAACCTCGTTGGCGGGTAGTGCAGTGCCTGCTTTTGGGGGTATGGTTGCAATGGCCATGAATTACAAAAACATTAGTGCTTTTTTGGATTTGTTGCAAGCACAGGGCGATGTACATGTTTTATCGAATCCAAGAGTCTCAACACTCAATAATCAAAAAGCACTTATTAAGGCAGGAGATGATCAGTATTACATTACCAATGTTTCGAGCACAACAACGACCTCAGGTACCGGACTCTCAGAAAGCACACCGAGTGTTACTTTCACACCTTTTTTTTCGGGTGTGTCGCTAGACGTAACCCCTCAAATTACAGCGGATGACGAAATAACCTTACATATCCATCCAACTATCAGTTCGGTTACAAATAGTCCTATGGAGTATACGCTTGCTAGTCAAAAAACGATTGTTCAATTGGCAAAAAGTAGTGTGCGAGAGTCCGATAGTATGGTCAAAGCACGTAATGGAGAAATGGTTATTATTGGCGGACTCATTCAAAATAAGACGATGAATATCAAAGAAGGTATTCCGATTCTTGGTAAATTGCCGGTTATTGGTGGGCTCTTTAGCCAAAAAGCCCAAAACATGCAAAAAAGTGAAGTGGTTATTTTAATAAGACCCATTATAGCCAATGCCGGTGCTGAAGCCCGCGAAGCTGATAAGGCGCTTAGTCGAATTCAGGACATGAACGAAGAGATTATAGAGCGTGAAAATGCATTACATTAAAGGTTCACATGACGTGATAGTAAACGTTTTTTTTGTTATGATCCTATTAGGTTTTAGCAGCGCTTTCGCCTGGACGGTACCGCAGTCCGTTGTAGAGCTGACAAGTTCCATGCCGATTTCAGAGCTCACACATAGTACCGCACTACAAAGCCAAGCCCAACCTTTCGTTGTGCTAGCCCCTACCTTAGAAAGTTTTAAAGTTTCTCAGACGCCACCTACAGAACTTGCTCTAAAGACTACCACCGATCCCAAAGCCTTTACCTTTCAAAAAAGGCCGGCTCAATTATCGGTGACAGAGGAAATGAACGTGGATTATAAACGGGCGCTCTATCACTATGCCAAGGGGAATGATGTTAAGGCAGAGCCTCTTTTTCTACGCGTTTTAAGCGAACGACTTGATTATCATCCTGCCAGAGTGGCATTGGCTACCCTCTATTTGCAGCAAAACAAACTGGATTTTGCACAAAATCTACTGCTAGAAGGGTTGTTGGTAGATGAATATCATCCTGATTTTTTAAGATTAATGGCTTTTATAGAGGATCAAAGGCAAGCACCTGAAAAAGCTTTGGAACTTTTAACGAAGGTGAGGAGTCATCAAAGACAGGATAAACAGTACATTTCATTTTTGGGCTATATTTATCAGAAAACAGGCCATTATAATTTGGCCAGGCAGCAATATTTTCGTTTGTTAGAGAAAGATCCAGATGATTCTGCATGGTTGCTAGGTCTTAGTATAGCCTTAGAGTCTGAAGGAGAACGAGAGTCAGCACTCGAGGGTTACAAACGTCTTAGCGATAAAATGGGTGTGGATCCGAATATTGTGAAATATGCCAAAGAACGTATGCTTGCATTGAAAGGATAACATGGGATGATTTTTGGTAAAACGAAAAAAATAAAAATTGGCGATTTGCTGATTGAGGCTGGAAAAATTACGCAGGATCAGCTAAATGAAGCACTGAATGTACAAAAAGAAAAAGGTGGAAAAATAGGTGATGTTTTGGTGCATCTTGGCTGCTTAACAGAGCTAGATTTTGCACAAATGCTAGGGAAGCAATTAAATGTACCTTTTATTGATTTGCGAGAATACTCCTTTAGATCTGAAGTGGTACAAAAGTTACCTGAAAAAATAGCGAGACGCTATGGGTCTATTTTGTTAGATACCGTCGCAAGCGGTTATTTGGTGGGTATGGCGGATCCTTCTGATCTGGCAGCTTATGATGCCTTAACACAAATACTCAACAGTCACGTAGAAACAGCCATCGTATTACAAAGCGATCTTAACCATGTTTTTAACGCCATTTATAGAAAAACAGAAGACATTAGTTCTTTTGCAAAAGAACTAAAGGACGAAATACAACAAGGCGAAGATAAAACAGAAGAAGTAAAATCGATTAGTGCCAATGCGGCACCCGTGATTAAACTCTTGGATTCTATTTTCGAAGATGCTGTTCAAATGCGTGCTTCTGATATTCATATAGAGCCCGATGAGAACGCTTTGCGGATTAGGCAGCGTGTAGATGGCATTTTGCATGAAAACATTATTCCTGGCAAGGAGATTGCCTCGGCCTTGGTGCTTAGAATAAAACTGATGGCCGAGATGAATATTTCAGAAAAACGCTTGCCGCAAGATGGTCGGTTTAGAGTGACTGTGAAAGATAAAAATATTGATGTGAGAGCCGCAGTTATGCCCGTCCATTTTGGAGAGGCTGTGGTATTTCGTTTAATGGATCAATCAAAAGGTATTGTGAAGCTCGATAAATTAGGATTTCCTAAGGCAATGCTCACAAAAATTAAAAATATTATCAGTCGGCCTAATGGTATTATTTTGGTTACAGGGCCCACAGGTAGCGGAAAAACAACCAGTTTGTATTCTATGCTCAACGAGTTAAATACGGCCGATAGAAAAATTATTACCATTGAAGATCCGGTGGAATACGTTTTACCTAGGGTTAATCAAGTGCAGATTAATAATAGTATTGATTTAAATTTTGCGGCTGTTCTTCGAGCAACGCTTCGACACGACCCCGATGTGATTATGGTGGGTGAAATGCGTGACGAGGAGACCGTTAAGATTGGTTTGCGATCAGCTATGACAGGACATTTGGTATTTTCTACTTTGCATACCAATGATGCGGCCAGTTGTGCAGTACGCCTTATTGATATGGGGGCTGAAGGATTTTTAGTAGCAGGTGCTTTAAGAGGTATTTTAGCCCAGCGATTGGCAAGAAAAATTTGTGATGGATGTATTACGTCCTATATGCCTACAGAGCAAGAAAAGGCCTGGATTTATGGTTTAACTGCGAAGGAACATAGCACTTTTTCTTTTAAAATAGGCAAGGGATGTTCGCGCTGTAATCAAAGTGGCTATTTGGGCCGTATTGGCGTTTATGAATACTTAGAAATAACCCCCGAATTAGCCGATATCCTAAGAACCAATGACACCAATGCTTTTATCAAAGCAACACGAACGCAGGTCGGTTACCAAACGTTAACGCAGTTTATTTTCGATAAAGCTTCTGAGGGAATCACAACTTTAGCGGAAGTCTTTAAAATAACTGGGGAAGTTTCTTAAGGATTATTCATGCCAGAATTTGAATACCATGGTAGAAATTCTGTTGGAAAACCCATCAAGGGAATTGTTACCGCACCCAATGAATCAACCGTTGCATTAGAGCTGGTGAGAAATGGCATTGTGCCTATTTCAATAGCATTAAAACTCAAAAGAAAATCTTTTTTGAAAAAAGTAACAAATTTTTTAACAGAGAATCCACCTTCTGTAAAAGATTTAACTTTTTTTAGTCGTCAGCTTTATACGCTGATTAAAGCCGGTGTGCCCATGATGCGTTCCGTAAATGTTGTTTTGGAAAGCGCTAAAAACGAGAAGCTTAAAGAGGCACTTGTTAATATTTTAGCTTTTATGGAGTCTGGTCAGTCTTTTTCTATAGGTATGCGCCAGCATCCAAAAGTTTTTCCGCCTCTTATGATTAGTTTGGTGAGCGTTGGAGAAAGCACCGGCGGATTAGATGAGATATTTAAACAGCTATCGGTGCATTTTTCAAGAGATGCAAAAACAGGCAAGCAAATAAAAGCGGCGATGCGTTATCCAATGATTGTTGGAATAGTTATTGGTGTAGCAGTGGCATTGGTGAATGTTTTTGTGATTCCATCTTTTACGAAATTTTTTGGCCAGTTTAAGACCGATCTGCCTTTGCCAACAAAATTTTTAATGGCTTCTTCTCATTTTTTTGTGAACTATTGGTATATTCTTATTGCTGTCATTGTTTTCATTGTTGTTGGGTTTTTAAAATTTACGAATAGTGTTGCGGGTCGTCCAATGTGGGATCGCTTTAAGTTAAAAATACCTTTGGTTGGAAAGATAATGCATCTGGCTGTAATGGCCAGATTTTCTAGAAGTTTCGCTTTGTCCATTAGAACGGGTGTCCCCTTGCTTGAATCGATAGCGCTTATTTCAAAAACAACGGATAACAGTTATGTGGGCGAGAAAGTTGTTTCCATGTGTGAATATATTAAAAGAGGAGAGTCTATTACGGTGGCTGCCACAAAAGTTGGCATATTTACACCCTTGATCTTACAAATGCTATCGATTGGTGAAGAAACGGGAGAGCTCGATAAACTATTGGATCAGATTGCAGATGCTTATGAGGAAGAAGTGGATTACGATGTGGAACAATTAGGCGATTCTATAGAGCCTATACTCATTAGCTTTATCGCTGCATTAGTTTTGCTTCTGGCGCTTGGTATTTTTCTGCCTATGTGGGATCTTTGGAAAATCACCGGCAATAAAGGTTAAAAGTGGTTATGATAGAAAATCCAAAAAGACAGGGTGGTTTTACGTTGGTAGAATCTATCATCACTTTAGTGGTCGTAGGTATTTTAGCTGCCGTCGCGACCCCTTTATTTTTTTCGCTCTCTACCTATAATCAAAAATTTTATCAGGATGAAGTGGTAAACACGATTCGTTATGCCAGAAAATTGGCGGTTGCTTCGGGTTATTCTATTCAGGTTTCTGTGACAGAAGCGAGTATTAGCTTGCAGCAAAGAACCGAAGGTTCCAGTTGCACGATTGGCACCCGTTTCTCAGATATTGTTGATCCGTTGAGCAATGTTGTGGGTTATGTAAGAACTGCACCCACTCATACAACGCTCAATTTTTCCAGTCAATGGCCTATTTATTTTAATCGTCTAGGCCAGGCCCTGCGTGCCAGCGATTGTCAAATAGGCACGAGTCTTATTAGCATAGGGGTAGATGATCAATCCAGTTTTTCGATTTATCCTGAAACGGGATTTATCGAATGAAAAAAACAGCACAAGGGGTAGGCTTAATAGAATTGGTGATATCGATGGCCATTCTATCGATTGCCTTGTTAGGTTCTTTAATATCTATTAATACCGTGATCTTATCAAGCTTTGATCCGCTTTTAGTACAACAGGCCGTTTCGATTGCAGAGAGTTATTTGCAGGAAATAGGCAATAGACATTTTCCGATCAATCCTTGTCCTGCTGCAACACGTGCTAATTATACCAATATTTGCCATTACCATGGTCTTAGTGAGTCACCCACCGATCAGCTGGGTCATTCCCTGGCTGCATTGAGCGATTATAACGTTACAGTGCATGTCGATAACACGACAGCAAGTTTGGGATCTTTTAGTGGTTCTGCCGCGGTTGCACGTGTGGACGTGACGGTGTCGCATAGCGGCATGCAAACGATTCAAATGAGTGCCTATAAAACGAATCATTAGGGTATTATGACGATTAAAAATAGCTTAAGCGATGATTTTCAGCAAAAAACACAGGGTTTTACACTGGTTGAGCTTGTGATTACCATCACGCTTTCAGGCTGTTTGCTGGCTGTTGTTTCACTGTTTATGACCTATCCTATTCTGGCTTATAGTGATGTGAGGCATAGAGCAGATTTGTTAGATTCTGCCGAAATGGCTTTCGAAAGAATGCGAGCCGATTTACAAAGAGCCCTACCCAACAGCATTCGTGTGAAACAAGATCCCAATAATGCCAATCGTATAGCCATAGAATGGATCAATGTTGTAGAAGGCATTCGATACCGTGCGACCAGTCCTCATCCTTCTTTGGACTTTACAGGGTCTGGTTCAACGCAATTTGATACTATCGATCTTTTTAACACTGCGCCAACCAATGCCACCTGTGTCGCCAATCATTGTCGTTTGGTTGTCTACAATGCGGGGGTTTATGGTGTTGATACGGATCATCCCACTGATGGATTGAATGTCTATAGTACGGCTACGACCGTAGCGGGGGCCGTCACTATCACCCCCCCAAACACCAGCGTCTCTTTTTCTACGAATGGTAATGAATCACAATTAACGCTAAATAGTCCTGTGTTATTTGCCAACACCTCGCCCGCTCAGCGTTTGTATGTGGTGGATACGCCCGTGAGCTATGTCTGTGATCTCAGCAATGGGCAGAAGCGCTTAACGCGCTATTGGGACTATGCAATCACAGCGGTGCAAGCAACCGATCCAAGCCAAGACCCCTTTGCAAGTGCGCGTACTGCACCGCTGGCCAACCATGTAAGCAGCTGTGCTTTTAGTTATACCCCAGGCACTGCATCGGTGTATGGCATGGTTAATCTCACGCTTGGTTTTACACGGGGTGGTGAAACGATTACCTTGATGCGTCAAATAACGGTGGAAAACGATTTATGATGAGGTTTTTGAAAAAAAAAGGCGCTGAAAACCATGGGTTCACCATGGTGAGCACCATTTTTATCGTCCTCATTTTGGCTTTAGTGAGTAGTTTTATTGTAAGCATTAGCACTTTAACGCGTAGTTCAGAGAATTTAACGTTGCTGGGCCTTAAAACTTATTTTGCGGCTAAAAGTGGCATTGAGTGGGCGACTTTTGCGATCCAATCCTCAGGCAGTCCTTATAACTGTCCCACAAGTCCTACCACGCTTAGCTTAAGTCAGGGGGCCCTTACGGGTTTTAGTGTAACCATCACCTGTACCCAAAATGCCTTTACCGAGCATGACAGCACCTATAATGTTTTCAGTATTACTTCAGTGGGGTCGTATACCTCGGCAAGTGGTCTTGAGAATACCCGGCGGCAGATTGATACAAGGATCTTACAACCCGGTATTTAGTCCTTTTCTTGTGTGCTTGTATACCATTGCTCTATCAGGATTGCTGCGGCATAGGCATGTACTTTGTCACGTGCAGCCTTTCTTTTCTTCGGTGTGCGAGGTGGCGCGCCCATCAGATCTTTGGCAGCCCAGCTGCTAAGCCTCTCATCTACTTCGAATACGGGTAATTCAAAATGCGATCGGAGATGGACCATAAAGCGACGGGCTGCAAAGCTAAGCAATTGTTCAGAGCCATCCATCTGCAGGGGCAATCCTACTATCAGTGCTTGAGGATGCCATTGTGCTATTAATAACTGGATAGATTTCCAGTCAGGGGTGCCATCTTTGGCTGATAGGCTCTGAAGTGCGGTCGCCGAACGGGTGATCGATTGGCCCACAGCCACACCAATGTGCTTCATACCAAAGTCAAAACCCAAAACCGTGCTGGGTTTAAGGGGATGTTCTTTATTTGACATTATAAGTTAGATGGAATCCTAAGCTATACTCTAGGGGAAATACGCAGAAACCAGGCGGAGTCCCGATTGCTATGAACTGTTTCGAGATGCTATCAGACATCGAGCGCGATTGTAAATTAAATGCAGTGCATTTACCGAAGCAGATTAGCAGTGAGCGTGATTGGCGGGGGATCAGCTTTAAAGTGGGTCGCTTTCATGGTGTGTGCAGCATGCAGGCTATCGCAGAGGTATTACCCTGGCCTATGATAACACCGCTGCCGAGTGCACGATCGTGGTTTCGAGGGGCAGCGAATGTGCGGGGACGTTTGTTACCGGTGACTGATTTACAAGGCTTTATCACAGGATTGCCGCATCAGTCGGGGATCACGAGTCGTGTCTTAGTCGTACATTTTAAAAATTATGCCTATGGATTCGCCGTGGAGCAAGTCTTAGGCATTGAACGTTTCTTTGGGGATGAGAAAAAATCGGCCAAGGCATTGCCCGACATTCAGCCCTATTTACCGTATGTGATCGATGCTTTTGAGCATCAGGAAAAACCTTGGATTCTTTTAGATTTCGAAGCCATTTTTCAAGATGCTGGGTTTTATCATGTGCTTTCCGCCAGAATGGAAGGAGGGCGTTAAGCTGTTGTGATGAACCAACCACGGAATGAATCAGAAACATTATTGGACATTTTCTTAGAAGAAGCCCGCGATCTTTTAGATGCCATGTCTGCCTTGCTACAACAAGGGTCTTTAGAACTGGACCCTAAGCAATGGATCTTAGATTTAAAGCGCGATCTGCATACTTTTAAAGGTGGTGCCCGCATGATCAATCAAACAGCCTTGAGTACTTTGGCGCACGCATCAGAGTCATTGTGTGACGCGATGCTATCTTCCGACCACCCTGTGCAACAAGGGGATTATGACTTAATGTGCGCGTCCCAAGACCGTATGAATAAAATCGTAGAATGTTTAAACACGAAAACAGATTTGCCAGCCATTGACGATTTGTTAAAGGCATTCAACCAAGGTGTAGCGCTGTCGCCAGAATCTTATAAATCCCCGGTTCCTTCTGCCACCCCTTCTACGCTGCAACGCCCGAATGATTTAATGCGCGTCAGGGCTGATCTCCTTGAAAAATTAAATGATTTATCGATCGAAAACAATATTATGCATGTTCACTTGAGCCATTATATGGATCATTTCAATGCCCAAGTGGCGGAAATGGTTCGGGTGACAAAATCCTTGCAAGAAAAAATGCGCGTGCTACCCAAAGGGATCGATCGGAGTATGACCTCTGAAATCATAGGGTTGTTGAATCTTTGTAAAGATCTCACCCAATTGCATGCGAATGTTGAATCTTTATTAACCAGGCAAACCAATGTTGCATTAGAGCTTCAGAACAGGTTGGTGGATACGCGTATGATACCGTTTAGTAGCGTGTTACCAAGGTTGGGACGTATTACGAGACAGGTTTCAGATGAACTCCATAAAAATGTGGCCTTAAAGATTTTTGAGGTAGAAGGAGAGATGGATAGAAATCTTCTTGAAAATCTTATTCCTTCGCTAGAACATTTATTAAGAAATGCGATTGATCATGGTATAGAATCGCCGGCCGTACGTGCACAATCCAATAAACCAGCCGTCGGAAAAATAGGATTACGTTTCTTTAGGCGGGGTACAGAAGCTTGTATCGAAATAAGCGATGATGGCGCGGGACTTCAGCTAGAAGCTATTCGTCGAAAAGCCATCGCATTGGGTTTTATGTCCGAAACAACAAAGCTTTCTGAAGAAAATATCATTCGTTTTATTTTAGAGCCTGGCTTTTCAACCCGAGAAACGATTGGTGCTATTTCAGGTCGTGGTTTGGGTTTGGATATTGTGAACACGGTTGTGAAGGGTCTTGGCGGTAATATTAACATAGAAACCAAGGAAAATAGCGGTACCACCTTTGTGATTCGCATGCCTTTTACAACCTCTATGAATAGAGCGTTGTTAGTAACGGTTCAAGATCAAACCTATGGTGTTTTTCTTGCGAATGTGGAGCGGGTTGTTTTATTAAACAGTAAGCAAATGACAGAAAACTTAAAGCAGGATTCTCCTGTTATTTATTTTGAGAGCAAGGAATATAACCTAAAATATTTAGGGGCCTCGCTTGGGATTAAAGATAAGCCTACTTTGTCAAACGACAAAGAGAATCTGCCTGTTTTGCTTTTTAATTTTCCTGATTATAAAGCCGCCTTGTTAGTGGATGCATTGTTCGGGAGTCAAGCGGTGGCCATCCAAACATTGGGTCCGCAATTTAAACTAATAGATGTATTTGGTGGGGCCACACTCTTGGCGGATGGCCGGCCGGTTGTCATGCTAGATGTTTATGCGATCACCTCAAAAGGCAAGGGGCCATGGCCTGCAACAAAAGACCCAAGTCTGCCCGAAAAAAAACGACCGGTGGTGATGGTGGTGGATGATTCCCTTACCGTTCGTACGGTGACAAAAAACTTTCTGGAACGTTATCGTTATCAGGTGATTACTGCAAAAGATGGCATCGAAGCACTTGAGAAAATGGATCGTACGAAACCAGCTATTTTGTTGTTAGATCTGGAAATGCCCAGGATGGATGGCTTTGAAGTGGCTGAAAAAATACGCAGTCAAGCAGCATTCATGCACATGCCCATTATCATGATAACTTTTTGTGTAGAGGAAGCACAAAAAGCCAAAGCCAAAGCGCTGGGCATTGATCGCTTTATTAAAAAACCTTATCAGGAATCCGATTTGCTGGAAATGATTGAATATTTTTTAGAAAAAAACAAAGAGGCATAAATGACCACCGTGATCCCTTGTCTCATGTTGCCGTTGCATCAGAAAAACATTTTATTGCCATCGATGGCGGTGGCAGAGATCATACGTTATGAAGAACCTAAACAGATTGCAGATGTTCCTCAGTGGTTGCTGGGGTTGTTAACATGGCGTGGTGTGCCTATTCCTCTGGCATATCTAGAAAAGATGGATTCTCCGCTGGCATGGAATGCTCGTCATCAAGAAATGGATGCCAAAAAGCTTCGAAAATATTATATCGCTGTGATTAACCGATCGAAAAAGATAGTGCATGACACCCAAGAAAAACAGGCAAGCCGCTATCCTTTTTTTGCTATTCTGGTAGAAGGGGTTCCAAAATTATACCATATTTATGAATCTGTGATGAAGATAGTCACACAGTTTCCGCCAGAAGACAAACGGTTTCTGATGGAGGTTAAAATTCAGAATGATTGTGCATTGATCCCGCATTTAGAAAGTCTTTGGACGATGATCGATGCCTTGCCTGCACGCTTACAATGGTTTAGGCAAATTGTTCTTTAAAGATGGAGGAAGGAGGCGTTATGAATACTTTTTTAGGGTTGGATCTTTTCAGTCTCTGCATTGGTATGGTGTGTGTGACTTTATTGTATTACAGACTCCGATCACACTTTGCTCGCGGCTTTCATCGGTTGTTCAATCAACTGCCTGCCCTCGGGCAGACCTTGCAAGCGATGGACAAAATCGTATCCGATACGCAGCATGAGACAGCGGATCTAGCCATTGCCACGGCAGCGCAAGCCCATAAAATTGCAGCGGTGAGGCATTCGGTAGGCGCGCTGTGTAGTTCGATGGATCAGGTATCGGCCACGGCCTCTGCTTCTGTGGCCGTGGCGTTGGAATCCGTTAATATTGCTGCAGAAGGCGGGATTGTCGTGCGCAGCACGATTAGTGGTATGGAACGCATTCAAAGCCAAATTCAAGAAACCTCAAACTATATGCGAAGACTGAGTGATAGCTCACAAGAAATTGGTGAAATTGTCTCGCTGATTGATGGGATCGCTGATCAAACCAATATCTTGTCCTTGAATGCAGCGATTCAGGCCGCCATGGCCGGAGAGGCAGGTCGGGGATTTGCCGTGGTCGCCGATGAAGTACAACGATTGGCAGAAAAAGTGAGTTATGCGACAAAAGAAATAGGATCCTTGGTGCGTTCTATTCAAACAGATACCAATCAAGTGATTATTGCGATGGATCAAACCAAGACACAGGTCTTAGAAGGGGTTCATTCCGCACAAGATGCAGGATCAACCCTCGAAAAAATAGAAACCGTTTCCAGACGATTATCCGATCTTATCCAAAAGATAGCTGTATCGGCCAGTGATCAAGTGCTTGTCTCAGGCACCATTGCGCATACGATAGAGGATGTTAAAAACCTTTCAGAACAAACAGCTTCAGGGAGTATCACGACAGGTCATCAGATCGACCAGTTGAAGAACTTATTGAAGGATTTTGATCAACTGATTGTCGCATTCGTACAGACGAAAGACTCGTTTAAATAGCGGATAGCTTTTGGGCGCTATTTGTCATAAAATGGCCTTCAGCAATAGGGCACATTAATGGTTAAACTGAGGGCTGGATGGAACCACAAGCAACATTGAAAAAAAAAATTAGAGTTTTGCTGGTAGAAGATCATGCTATTTCACGGCAGGTTGTACTAGAGATCTTACGTGTCGCGGGTTGTGAGGCGCAGGCCGCAGAGAATGGTGAGCGTGCTTTGGCCCTGTTCGATCCACAGGCCTATGATCTTGTATTGATGGATATTGGCTTACCGGATATGGACGGTCTAACCGTCACGCGGCGGATCCGTCAGATGGAACATCAAAAACCCGGTATTCCTATTATCGCTTTAAGTGCGAATGTGGGTGATGAGCCCAAGCAGGATGCGCGCTTAATCGATGCAGGCTTAACAGATTGGATCACCAAACCTTTAACACCTTCTATCTTAGCTGCAATGCTACAACGTCTAGCCTTTCAGGAACCTACGATGAAGGCAACCGAACATTAGAGTCTAAAATCACCCGCCCGACATTGTAGCGCCACGAGGGCTGCGAGGGCGGCGGTTTCTGTTCTTAGAATGCGGGGGCCTAATTGTAGGCCTTCGAACCCTTTGTCGATGGCATAGTCCTTTTCTGTGCTGCTAAGGCCACCTTCGGGGCCAATCAGCAGTGCAGCGCTATCTATTATCATCTTTTGTTCAATACCCCGTGAAGCTTGTGGGTCCAGCAGTAAACGCGTGTTTTCAGTGCGCTGATCAATCCATGTGCAAAGGCGGATGGGTTCTTTTAAGGTTGGGATCTCGGTTCTGCCACATTGTTCGGCCGCGTGGATTAAAATTTTCTGCCAATGGGCTTGTTTATTCGCTAAGCGTTCGCTATCCAAGCTTATACACCGTTCTGTCAATAAGGGTGTGATACATTGCACGCCCAATTCGGTGGCTTTTTGCATCACAAAATCCATTTTATGCCCTTTGACGATGGATTGTCCTAGATGAATGGCCAAAGGACAGGCCTGGTTTTTTGCCGTACGTTTTTGGATCTGTACGGTTATTTTTTTGGGGCTTTGTGCGGTGATCATCCCTTGGTATTCATAGGGCTCACCATTAAATAAGCAAAGGGTATCGCCTTTTCGTAGACGTAGAACTGTACCCACATGGTGGGAAGTCTCCAGATCCAACACAATCGTTTCCTCAAGCGGGAGCGCTTGGGGAACATAAAGACGCGGTATACGCATAGGCACATTCTCCTTAGGACGCAGCTTTGGTCGCTATAAGCTATTCTACGAGAGAAGGGGATTGCATGATAGATCAAAAATACCATCAGACGATTCGTGAGCTCTCAGACAGAATTGTACAGGCGCAAAGACCCATTCGCATTTTAGATGCGTTAAAGTGGGATGCCGAGGTAGAAAGGCGTTTTTTTGAGCAGGGCTGCAAAGAACTACCTCAGGTTCAAGGCCCCGATTATTACGCCAAAAAACCGCTTAAATTCGATCCGGATAAGAAAATACAAGAATTTAATCAAATTGAACGCGATATTCGCCGTGAGCTTGGCAATTTTAATAGTGTAGGCCTCATTATGCAGCGCATGTGTCGTGAGTATTGCGTGGTGGTAGAGCTACTCAAGGCCCGCGGTACGCCGCATTTTAGCCGTTATTCCGAACAGCTCTATGGTAGTTCCAGTGATGCCTTTTATGCGGGTGCGCCAACCCTGAAGGATTTGGCGGTCCTGATATCCGAAACACTACTGTCGATCAAGGATCAAACCAATAGCACGCGCGATATAAAACGCTATACGACTCTCGATGCCGTCAATATTTTAAATGAGCGTTTATCTGCGTACTTTTGCGATAACGAAGCACAGACGCGTGTGAAAGCGAGCGATGATATTATTGCCGATGCAGCCGCGGGTGCAGAGTGCATTAAATTACGTAAGAATGCAACTTTTAGTGATAGAGATCTACAACTTTTGGAAGTCCATGAAGGATGGGTGCATCTTGCAACCACGATTAACGGTCTCAAGCAACCCATCTGTACTTTTTTAAGCAAGGGTCCTCCTTCTTCAACCATTACCCAGGAAGGCTTAGCCATTACGGCTGAAATTTTTAGTTTTTCCTCACATCCCGCACGCATACAACATTTAACCAATCGTATTACGGCGGTACATATGGTCGAAAATGGGGCTGATTTTCTTGAGCTTTTTCGTTTTTTTCAGAGTCAGGGCTTATCCATGGAAGAAAGCTATGCACCCACGGTGCGTGTTTTTAGAGGGAGTGTTGTAGAGGGTAAACCCTTTACCAAGGATTTGGTGTATACCAAAGGTTTTGTGCTTATTTATAATTATATTCGTTTAGCCATTCAGCAGGGGCTCCTGTCTAGGATCCCTTTGCTTTTTGTGGGGAAAACCACGCTGGAAGATTTACATGTTTTGCATGATTTAATGGAAGAAGGTTTAATTAAGGTGCCCGAACATATTCCACCGCAATTCGCCGATCTGGCGGCGCTCAGTGCTTGGATGTGCTACTCTCTTTTTTTGAATCAACTCGATCTTAAGCGTTTAGCTTCAGAATATAAGGGTATTTTATAGCTTTATACGTTCAGAGGTTCCTTGCTGTACGGATGTGGTGGCGATTGCCTGTGAGGGCGGCACTATGGTATGAAAATCTTTATCGAGGTTAATTTTTCCTAAAATTGTCCGATGTAGAATGCTTTTTTCTAAGAGTCCCGTATCCTTGATCTTAGCGGTGTCAGAATCTTTCATAAAACAACCTATCATATACACAATATCATCTGGCAGCCATTTCACTGAAGAACTTGCGCCTGTATGCTTATGTCTTCCCATCGCAAAAAGTATAAATTTTTCTTTGTCTGAAGTGCGTTGTTTTTTGATGATGTTACAATTTTCCTTGAACAGATTAATTTTTTGGGTGTCGCTTAAAAGTCCGAGTGTTTCTCCCTCGGCTTCTTTCCATGTGCTAAAAAACTTTAAAAAATTATCCATTTCTTTTTGATCGATGGCATCATGTGCCAATAAATTTCCTGGAAAAACAAATGAAAACAAACGTTCTTTTTCCAGAGAAAAATTTGTGTAGTCAAATGGAACATCGGCGCCATGTTTAAAAAGATAGGACATTATTTTCAGGCATTTCTTTTCTTGGGCGGAGATAAAAGCTGTTTTTTTATCTCTATCCTGCGTGTTGATGTTGATTGTTGTTTCGCATACTAAGTATCGAACGACAAGTAGTTTCCTCTTTCTTGCGGCTGTATGCAGAATGGTTGATCCAAGACTATCGGTTGTATTAGGATTCATGTGTTTTTCATCTATCAAGTATCGAAGAATCTGAACATGACCCATTAATGCAGCTTGATGTGCAGCAGTCGAGTGGACATTGTTTTTTGCGTAAAGGTCTACCTTTTCTTCATCAACCAGGTATCGCACGACAGGCAGAGAACCTGCAAGTGCAGCGCAATGTAAAGGAGTCTCGCCACCATGGAGACGAGCGGTATGAGGGTTTAACTTTTGTTGATTGACCAAGTATCGAACAATAGATAAGTGACCATTGATTGCGGCAAGGTGCAGAATATTTTGTCCAATAATATTGGTTGCATGAGGGTCTCCCCCTTTTTCATTTAATAGGTATTGAACGATTGGTAGATGACCTGTTTGTGCAGAAAAATGCAAAAGTTTATTGACATAAACTTTCGTTTGAGAGGGATCGTCTTTGCGAACTTTATCGATAGCCGCATCGATGGCTTTTTTCGCATCCTCTTCTGCGCTATTTTTTCCGATAATAGTGATTAATTCAGCAGTGATATCAGGCATTTTTACATTCTCCAAAATAAAGTATCAATTTATTAAACGCTTCGCTTCAGAATGCCAGGGTATTTTATAGCCTAAAACCAAGATGCTCGCGAAAATCACTAGCATGCCAAGCCATAAAGACCAAGCCGTAGGCAGTTCTGCAAAAAAGCAATAACCAATGAGCGCGCCCAACATAAATTTGCTAAAGCCAAAGGGTGCTAAGAAAGCAACATCGGCTAATTGATAGGCTTTACCAAAAGTAAAATGCGAGCAGGCGGCTAGCGCACCCATGCCTATTAACCAGGGTAAGTGTTGCAGTGTGGGTGTTTGCCAGTCTACAAGGGCTAGGGGCAGAGAGACGGGTGTCATTAACAATAATAAAGAAGCCGCTAAATACGTGGGTGTGTGGCCCAAAAGTACGAGTTTACGCGTGAGTAATTTGCTGAGGGCTAAGGCTAAAGCAGAACCTAAAGGAAGCAGGGCAGACAAGCCAATGGTATTCGATTGCAGAGGGATATCGGGTCTTGCAATAATAAAAGCCCCACTTAGGCTTAAGACAATCGCCATAAAACGTCGTGTATTCATTTTTTCATGCAGCAAAAGCCAAGCACCGATCACGGTAAAAATAGGCCCTGTAAAACTAAGCGCCACGCTTTCTGCCACGGGCATACATTTTAAGGCAAAATACCATAAGCAGATCCCAAGCACGGCAGAAAAAACACGCAAAAGATTTAAACCAAAGTGTGCACCACCTAAGCCTTGTCTATCCACCGCGTTTGGGGATTGGGTTTTGTGGATAGTTAAAATCCAAGGTAAAAGACACAGTGTGCCAAAAAGATTTTGGAAAAAGACCAACATACTCACGGGTAAGGGAACAATAGTCAGCGATGCGCTGCTGCCACCCGAGCAATAACGTACAATGGCATTGATCAAGGCAAAGCAGGCCATGGATAGTACCTTCCAGCCCGCACCCTGCCATAGCTGAGTGTTGTAGCCGTGGTTAGCAGGGTGAGGGTCGGCAGGGTGGATGCCGTGAAGAGGTGTAGATGCAGCTTTAGAAATCATGTTGTAATTCTAAATCAGAATGGGAAGTGTTGTAAATCACAGACCGGAACGGTTGATCATACCGGCGCCCCTTCTTAGATTTATGGCAAAACAGAGCAACGGTGTTACAATGCGGCGGCTCTATTGTTTTGAGGCTCGTCCCCGCACAAGCGGGAATCCAGAGCAAGCCGTTATCTTAGTTGAAGGACTTGTATGTCGTTGCGTTTTGCCTGTGCCAATGCCCTGCGGGTTTTAAGTATGGATGCTGTGCAGAGAGCTCACTCTGGGCATCCTGGTATGCCGATGGGTATGGCCGATATTGCCGAAGTATTGTGGAATGATTTTTTGCAACACAATCCGGCGAATCCACAGTGGTCCAATCGCGATCGTTTTATCCTGTCTAATGGTCATGGCGCCCTGTTGCATTATGCTCTTTTACACTTAAGTGGTTACGACTTATCCATAGACGATCTCAAAAACTTTCGGTGTTTGCATAGTAAAACCCCAGGGCATCCTGAGTATGGTGATACGCCCGGTGTAGAGACCACTACAGGGCCTCTGGGACAGGGGCTGGGGAACGCGGTGGGCATGGCCATCGCCGAGGCTTTATTGGCGGCCACCTTTAATGAGCCTGAACTGACCATCATCGATCATAGAACCTATTGTTTTGTGGGTGATGGTTGTTTAATGGAAGGCGTTTCCCATGAAGTGGCTTCCTTGGCGGGTGTTTTAGGTTTAGGAAAGCTTATTGTTTTTTGGGATAACAATGGCATTTCCATCGACGGAAAGGTTGATGATTGGTTTGCAGATAATACCCCTCAACGTTTCGAAGCGTATGGATGGCAGGTGATTCGGGATGTCGATGGACATGACGCAACGCAAATCAGTGCCGCCATTACGGAAGCACGGCGTGTTTTGGACAAGCCAACGCTGATTGATTGTCGTACCACGATTGGGTTTGCGGCACCCTCACATTTAGCAGGCACCCATCATATACATGGGGCACCCTTAGGCGTAGAAGGTGTCGCCGCTGTACGCAAGCAATTAGCTTGGACACATGAGCCCTTTGTGATTCCACGGGCGCTTTATCAAGCGTGGGATGCGAAGCCTAAAGGTGCCGATGTAGAAAAACACTGGAATGTAAAGTTAGCTGAATACTTTCTTCGTTATCCTGAAAAAGCACAAAAGCTGCAAGTGCGTTTGGCGGGCTATTTACCACAAAATGTTTCTGAACAAATGCAGTCATTCATTGAAACACTGGAGCAACGTGCACAGAATATTGCAACACGTGTGGCATCCAAACAGGTTTTGGAATACCTCATCCCTCTATTGCCTGCTTTAATCGGTGGGTCGGCCGATCTTTCTGAATCCAATGGCACCTTCACGGCCTTCTCCAAAGCTATTCGTAAAACCGCGTTTCAAGGCAATTATCTGCATTACGGTGTACGTGAATTCGGTATGTCTACCATTATGAATGGTCTGGCTTTACATGGTGGTTTTATTCCTTATGGTGGCACGTTTTTAAGTTTTCTGGATTATGCACGTCCTGCCGTGCGTTTAGCCTGTTTGATGAAACTGCGTGTCATCTTTGTGTACAGTCATGATTCCGTCGGGCTTGGCGAAGATGGTCCCACGCATCAGCCCATTGAGCATTTAACGATGTTAAGAGTGACGCCCAATATGTGGGTATGGCGTCCTTGCGATGCCACAGAGACAGCCGTTGCGTGGAGCGCGGCCCTACAACGCAGTGCAGGTCCTAGCAGTCTTATTTTAAGCCGACAAGCACTAAAGCATCAGCCCAAAGATCAAAAAAAGCTGAACAACATTGCACGCGGTGCTTATATTTTGGTGGATGCGATCACACCGCAGGCCTTATTAATGGCTACAGGATCCGAAGTTGCATTAGCAACACAAGCAGCACAAGCGCTTAGCAAAGAAGGTTATAGGGTACGGGTAGTATCCATGCCATGCGCAGAAGTTTTTGCTTCACAATCCTTGGATTATCAAGAAAGTGTGTTACCCGCTGCGCTTAAAGCACGTGTGGCAGTCGAAGCGGGCGAATCAAGCTATTGGCATCAGTGGGTGGGTTCAGAAGGCGCTGTTTTAGGGATTAATCGTTATGGAGAGTCCGCGCCTGCCCAAGCGGTGTTTGAGGCCTTAGGTCTTACGGTCGAGGCTGTGATAGCCTTAGTAAAAAAGGTTATACAGGTCACGAAAAAAACATGAATATAGGAAATCTTTTATGTTAAAAATAGCAATCAATGGCTATGGACGAATTGGTAGAAATATTTTACGTGCCTTATTTGAATCGAAGTATCGATCGCGCTTAGAAATAGTCGCAATCAATGACTTAGGCGATCCGCAATCACTGGCCCATTTAACCCAGTATGATTCCACGCACGGGCGTTTTGCCAAAGAGATACAAGTGCAAAATGACTGTTTAATGATCGACGGTCAAAAAATCCGTGTGCTCTCCGAGCGATCGCCTGCCCAATTACCCTGGGGCGATTTAGGTGTTGATCTTGTCTTCGAATGCACCGGTTTATTTGCCAGCCTTGAGAAAGCTTCCGCCCATATCACGGCGGGTGCAAAAAAAGTGTTAATCTCAGCCCCTGCGGGGGATGTTCCTACCATTGTCTATGGTGTGAATCATCAAACCCTTAAAGCTGAAGACCGTGTTGTTTCCAATGCTTCTTGTACCACCAATTGTTTGGCACCCATCTTAAAGCCTTTGCAAGATACTTTTGGCATTGAGCGTGGGCTTATGACGACCATCCATGCTTATACCAATGATCAAGTATTGTCCGATGTCTATCACAGTGATTTAAGACGCGCAAGGTCTGCCACTCAATCGATGATCCCTACTAAAACGGGTGCAGCTTCTGCGGTGGGTTTAGTGATCCCTGAACTCAACGGAAAATTAGAGGGGCTAGCGGTACGTGTGCCGGTTCTTAATGTCTCCATGCTCGATCTGACGCTCCATATGGCAGCTAAAACCTCTGTGTTAGCAATCAATCAGTGCCTGGAAGCAGCAGCCATAGGCTCTTTGCAGGGTATCTTAGCGATAAATCACGAACCTTTGGTTTCGATCGACTTTAACCACCATCCAGCCTCTGCGATTGTGGATGTTACACAAACCATGGTCATTGACAATATGGTGAAAGTGCTGGCTTGGTATGATAACGAGTGGGGCTTTTCTAATCGTATGTTGGATACAGCACTTGTGATGGCGGCCCTGGGTTATAAAGGCTAAAGGTACAACGATGCGCAGCCTAGACGATCATGATATTCATCAACAAACCATTACAATGCGTGTCGATCTGAATGTGCCTTTAGAAAACGGTACAATCCTAAACGATCGGCGCATACAAGCCATTTTACCCACATTACGCTATGCATTGTCTAAAAACGCAGGTATTATTCTACTATCTCATTTGGGTAGGCCCGAAGCAGGATCAGCCGATCCACGTTATTCTTTGGCCCCTGTGGCAGATTACCTAGCGCAAGCCCTGCAACAACCGGTTCCCTTGATTCAGGATTGGTTAGGCGGTGTACAGGTTGCCCCAGGCGCTGTTGTCTTATGTGAAAATGTGCGTTTCGAAAAAGGCGAAATGCAAAACGACCCCGATCTTGCTAGGCGCATTGCGGCTTTATCCGACATCTTTGTGATGGATGCTTTTGCGGTGGCACATCGTGCGCAGGCCTCCACCGTAGGCGCTATTCATGATGCGCCGGTAGCGCTTGCAGGGCCTTTGTTGATGGGTGAATTACAAGCTTTAGACAAGGTTTTTAACTATCCTGCAAGGCCAGTCGTTGCGATTATGGGTGGGGCTAAAATTTCTGACAAACTAGCCATTTTAAAAAACTTAATCAATAAGGTAAATGTTTTAATGGTCGGTGGTGCGATGGCCAATACTTTTCTAGCAGCGATGGGTTCTGATGTAGGCCAATCGCTGTATGAACCTGATCAATGTGCCACAGCCCTTGCACTACTACAAAAAGCAAAAGATTGTGGTGTAAATCTGCTGCTGCCTGAAGATGTTGTGATTGAATCTGGAAAAATTTTAGACATCGGCCTACAAACCCGCCGGGCCATCAAACGCGTTATTGGAAAGGCTGGTACAATTATATGGAATGGTCCTATGGGGTTATTTGAATGCCCGCCTTTTAGGCGCGGTACGGAGTCGGTTGCACAATCCATTGCAGCCTCAAAAGCTTTTTCAGTCGCGGGGGGCGGAGAAACCTTGGCCGCGATTGATCAAGCAAGTCTTAGCGATCAGTTTGATCATCTTTCCACAGGGGGCGGGGCTTTTTTGGCTTATTTATCGGGGGAACCCCTGGCTGCTGTTGTTGCACTAGAGGCCAAATGTATGGGTGAGACGCGATGATATTTTTATTGTTGGCCCCCTTTTCTAAAAGGGAGCCAAGATCTTGAAACCCACACAAATCATTGCAACCTTAGGGCCTTCCACCGATAAACCCGGGGTACTAAAGGCAATGCTTGTTGCAGGCCTCGATGTGATCCGTCTTAATTTATCGCATGGCACGCATGCACAGCACCAAGCCCGTGTCGATCTTGCGCGTGCGACCGCGCTTGAACTTGGCAAATCGCTGCGTATTATGGCCGATCTGCAAGGTCCTAAAATGCGCATGGGTTCTTTTACCACAGGATCCATCCATTTAAATATCAATGATCCCTTTATCATCGATTCGACATTAGCCCTAGAACAAGGCACACAGAAAGCTGTAGGGATCCACTATCCTCATTTATCCAAAGATTTAAAAATAGGCGATCAATTATTATTAGACGATGGCTTCATTGTTTTGGCGGTAGATAAAATCATCGGTACAGCGGTGCATTGTATCGTGCAACAAGGGGGAAAGCTCTCGGATAACAAAGGGATTAATCGTCGGGGAGGCGGCATGAGTGCAGAAGCCCTGACACTCAAAGATCGTAAAGATATCGATTTCGCAGCCAAGCTTCAGGTCGATTGCGTGGCCCTTTCTTTTGCACGTTGTGCTGCCGATGTTCAAGAAACCCGTGCACTACTCAAAAAAGCCGGCAGTGGTGCCGCTGTTATTGCCAAAATAGAGCGCGTAGAAGCGCTGGAAGCCTTAGAAGAAATTATGCTAGCCTCCGATGAGGTAATGGTTGCACGGGGCGATTTAGGGGTAGAATGCGGCTATGCAGCATTACCGGGCATCCAAAAGCATATTATTGCACGCGCCTGTGCTTTAGGTCGTCCTGTGATTACCGCAACCCAAATGATGGAAAGCATGGTGCATCGTGCCATTCCAACGCGTGCAGAAGTCTCCGATGTCGCCAATGCTGTGTTGGATGGCACCACCGCCGTGATGTTATCGGCCGAAACGGCGGTGGGTGATTTTCCTGTACAAACGGTTCAAATGATGCGTGAAATTTGTGTGGCGGCGGAGCAATTAATCCACACCCGAACCCTCCCTCGCGAATCGGGAGAGAGCCTATGAATGTCGTCTATGAAAGTATTAACTTGGAGAACAAACAATGCCTTTAATAACCTTAAGACAATTGCTCGATCACGCGGCTGAACATGCCTATGGTATACCGGCTTTTAATGTGAATAATTTAGAGCAAATACGCGCCGTGATGGAAGCCGCAGCGCTCACCCAAAGTCCAGTGATTGTACAGGCTTCTGCCGGTGCACGTCAGTATGCGGGTCCTACCTTTATTAAACACCTTATTTTGGCAGCGCTTGAAGAATTTCCAAACATTCCCCTTTGCATGCATCAAGATCATGGTGCATCGCCTGCTGTGTGTACGCAGTCTATGGATTTAGGTTTTAGTTCAGTGATGATGGATGGTTCTTTAAAAGAAGATATGAAAACGCCGTCCGATTACGATTATAATGTGCATGTCACAGCAGAAGTCGTACGCGCAGCCCATGCGCGCGGTGTCTCGGTAGAAGGTGAGTTGGGTTGTTTGGGCTCTCTAGAATCGGGCCTGGCGGCCGAAGAAGATGGTTCAGGTGCCGAAGGTAAACTGACTAAAGAAATGCTTTTAACCGATCCAGATGAAGCCGCTCGTTTTGTGCGTGCCACGAAAGTCGATGCCTTGGCCATTGCCATTGGAACCAGTCATGGGGCCTATAAATTTAGCCGTCCTCCCACCGGTGAAGTATTGGCGATGGATCGGGTCAAAGCGATCCATGCACGTATTCCAGATACACACTTAGTCATGCATGGCTCTTCTTCGGTGCCTAAAGAGCTTGTCGATTTAATCAATCGCTTTGGAGGGGAAATCCCAGAAACCTATGGCGTGCCCCTCTCAGAAATCCAAGAGGGTATTCGCTATGGTGTGCGTAAGGTGAATATCGATACCGATCTGCGTTTAGCTGCGACGGGTGCCTTGCGACAGTACTTAGCAAATAATCCTAAAGCGTTCGATCCACGTCGTTATCATCAAGCAGCTAAGCTTGCCATGTTCGAGATCTGCAAAGCCCGCTACGAAGCTTTAGGTTGTGCAGGTTTTGCTTCCAAGATCAAGCCCTTATCTTTAGAAGCGATGGCCAAACGCTACGAGGCTCTGGCATTAGAACCCCGTAGTTTATAGGTTCATCCTTCGGACTTTAGCGCTCCCGTTTTACGGGAGCGTGTCGCGTGTCGCACTGGGTGAGGGTTGTGTACTATCATTGGCAGCCATCTTTTGTAATCGCTTAACGGCCTCTTGTAAATTTTCTAAGCTTGTTGCAAAAGATAAACGTATATGTCCTGGTGCGCCAAACGCGGAGCCAGGCACCACCGCAATATGCTCTTCGCTGAGCAAGTAATCGCTCAAGGCCCAATCATCGTTTAAGCCTAACTGTTTGATCAAGCCTTCAACTTTTGGGAAAGCATAAAAAGTACCATTGCCCTTGGGACATTCAATACCGGGAATCGTATTGAGGGCTTCAACGAGATAATCATGGCGTGATTGAAAGGCTTTGCGCATGGGCTCTATACAAGCTTGATCCCCCACGAGGGCTGCTTTTGCCGCTATTTGTGCAATGGAGCAAGCATTCGAAGTGCTTTGGCTTTGCAAGGTTGTCATTGCTTCAATCATCGCTTGGGGGCCTGCTGCAAAACCAATGCGCCAGCCGGTCATGGCATAACTTTTAGAAACACCGTTTATAACAATCGTTCTTTCATGCAGTGCAGGACAAGCGTTCAGGATATTCGAAAAGCTATCTTTCTTCCAGCGTATATGTTCGTAAATATCGTCGCTTGCAATCCATACCTGTGGATGTTGTATCAACACCTCGCTCAAAGCTTTGAGTTCTTCTAGGCTATAGGCCATCCCCGTAGGATTGGAGGGGCTATTCATCACAAAGAGTTTGGTTTTAGGGTTAATGGCCGCGGCCAGTTGGGCCGCACTTATTTTAAAGTGTTGTTCCATGCTGCAAGGCACGATCACAGGCGTTGCGCCGGCCAAGCGCACCATATCAGGATAAGAGACCCAATAAGGCGCTGGGATAATCACCTCATCCCCTGGATTGAGCAGCGCTTGGCTTAGATTAAAAAAACTTTGCTTGGCCCCACAGGATACTAAAATTTGGTTGGGTTCATAGTGTAGCGCATTATCGCGTGCTAACTTTGTCATAATGGCTTTGCGACAATCGAGCAAACCTTCCACGGGCGTGTATTGGGTGTAGCCTTGATGGATTGCCTCAATAGCCGCCTGTTTAATGTGTGCTGGCGTATCAAAATCGGGTTCTCCCACGCCTAAGTTAATGATCGCATGCCCTTGGGCCTTAAGGACATTGGCTTTGGCCGAAAGGCTGAGGGTTTGAGAGGGTTCAATGCCTTGGATCCGATGGGATAGTGGGGAGGATGCCGTTTTGTGCATAAGAAGCTCCAAGTGATGCGGTTAGGGGAGGCCCGAGGATCAATGGCTCATTGTAATTCCACATTTTGCAGAAAACAACCCCTTAAAAGTTGCAAGATTTGCAGAAAACAACCCCTTAAAAGTTGCAAGCCCAGGTTTCAGGGTGTATGCTGTGTCCATGAAACGCAGTATCGAGGAAGATTTACGCCTTTGGAAAGACCGACAGACCCATGTGCCCTTGCTTGTTAGGGGTGCAAGGCAAGTGGGGAAAAGCTTCGTAGTCGAACAATTTGGGCGGCAGCATTTTGCAAATTGTATGACTGCCAATTTTGAACAAAAACCCTTTTTAAACAATTGTTTTGAGACCCTAGAGCCACAAAAAATTATTAATAGTCTGGAAATTGCCCTTAATACAACCATTACACCCGGTCAAACTTTATTGTTTTTAGATGAAATTCAAGAGTGTCCACAAGCCATTCTTGCCTTGCGTTATTTTAAAGAACAAATGCCAGCGCTCCATGTTATTGGAGCAGGATCGTTATTAGAATTTTCTTTGAATGATGAAAATTTCCGTATGCCCGTTGGGCGGTTACAGTTTTTGTATTTAAGACCACTTTCTTTTGTTGAATTTCTGGAAGCTTTGGGTTTGAACAAGCTATGTCAACACTTAAATCAGGTTGATTTACAGCATCCGGTAGATCCCACTGCAGACGAACAGCTTATGCAGCTACTAAGAGAATATCTTGCGCTGGGTGGTATGCCAGCGGTTGTACATGAATATTTAGAAACAAAAAAATTAAACTTCTGTCAAGAAATACAGACAAGTTTATTAGCAACTTATCGTAATGATTTTGGAAAATATGCAAAAAAAGCGGATCACAAAAATCTTCAAAGATTATTTGAACGTGCGCCGGGTCTTATTGCGCAATGGTTTAAATATTCCAAGGTCGATCCTGATGTTCAACCTAGAGACATACGTTTAGCATTAGATAAATTAGAAGATGCGGGACTCTTACATCGCATTCATGCTACGAGTGCCTCCGGAATTCCGCTTATTACAAATATCAATCCAAAAAAATTCAAACTGCTTTTCTTGGATGTTGGGCTTGTTAAAAGAGCCTATCAATTAGATCTGTCTCAGATCTTCGAACAAGATATTATGCTTTTAAATCGTGGTATGTTAGCCGAACAATTTGTGGGACAAGAACTATTGGCTTATAGCGATAGGCATGAAGCAGGGAATCTTTTCTTTTGGGTCAGGGAGCAAACAGGCAGTAGTGCTGAAGTTGATTATGTGATCACGGTAGATAATCAAATGATTCCCTTAGAAGTCAAATCGGGTGCTGTTGGAAAACTAAAATCACTAAAATTATTTATGCAAGAAAAATCTTCCAAGCTCGGCATTCGGGTCTCTCAAGCACCGCTGGCGTACAGCCACAATATACTCTCCGTACCTTTTTATTTAATAAGCCAAATACCGCGTTTAGTAAAAAGTCTTTAATGAATAAGCAGAGGATCAACCCTTTTCATGTCTAAACCCATCAAGCCCTTTAGTTTAGTTTCCGATTTCGAGCCTACCGGTGATCAACCCCAGGCTATTGAGCAGTTGGTTGATGGACTTAATTCTGGTTTGATGCATCAAACCGTGGTGGGGGTTACTGGATCGGGTAAAACCTTTACCCTGGCCAAAACCATTGAACGTGTGGGGCGTAAAACCTTAATCTTGGCACCCAATAAGACCTTGGCGGCGCAGCTCTATGGCGAAATGCGATCTTTTTTCCCCCACAGTGCAGTAGAATATTTTGTGTCTTATTACGATTATTATCAGCCAGAGGCCTATGTGCCAGCCTCAGACACCTATATCGAAAAAGATGCTTCCATTAATGAACATATCGAACAAATGCGTTTGTCGGCCACCCGTGCCCTGTTAGAGCGGGAGGATGCCATTATTGTGGCCAGCGTTTCTGCCATTTACGGTTTGGGCGATCCGAAATCTTATATGTCCATGCTGCTGCATGTGGTGCGTGGTGAAACGGTCGATCAAAAAGTTTTATTAAAACGCTTGGTCGATTTGCAATATACGCGCAACGATATAGATTTTCGTCGGGGTACCTATCGTGTACGCGGCGATGTGCTCGATATTTTTCCCGCCGATTCGGGTAAAGAGGCTATAAGGATTGAATTTTTTGGCGATGAGATAGAGGGCATAGCTTCTTTCGATCCCTTAACGGGATCTATCAATCAACGTTTACAGCGTGCGACTATTTATCCAAAAACCCATTATGTCACGCCCAAAGAACGACTACGTGAAGCGGTAGAGCTTATCAAAGAAGAACTCAAAGAACGCCTCAAGGTTTTAGAAGCCAATCATCAGTTGGTGGAAGCACAGCGTTTAGCACAGCGCACGCAATTTGATATTGAGATGATTTTTGAACTAGGCTATTGCTCGGGGATCGAAAATTATTCACGTTATCTCTCGGGCAGAGCAGCAGGCGAACCCCCACCCACTTTGATTGATTATTTACCCGCTAATGCATTGTTAGTGATTGATGAATCACATGTGACCATTCCCCAACTAGGCGCTATGTATAAGGGCGATCGTGCGCGCAAAGAAAATCTGGTGGGTTATGGATTTCGTTTGCCTTCAGCACTCGATAATAGGCCCTTACGTTTTGAAGAGTTTCAAGCCTTGCAACCTCAAACGATTTATGTCTCGGCAACACCGGGCGATTATGAATTGGCGCGATCAGATGCACGTATAGACTTGGTTGTGCGTCCTACGGGTCTTATCGATCCCGCTATTGAGGTGCGTTCAGCCCTAACCCAGGTCGATGATGTTTTATCTGAAATTAAACGTAAAGTTCTGCTTGAAGAACGGGTTTTAATTACCACGCTTACCAAACGCATGGCCGAAGATCTCACACACTATTTATTAGAGCAGGGCATTAAAGTGCGTTATTTACACTCGGATATTGAAACCGTAGAGCGGGTGGAGATTATTCGCGACCTGCGCTTAGGCGCTTTCGATGTTTTAGTCGGCATTAATCTCTTAAGAGAAGGGCTAGATATGCCCGAGGTATCTTTGGTCGCGATTTTGGATGCCGACAAAGAAGGTTTTTTGCGCTCAGAGCGATCGCTCATTCAAACCATTGGGCGTGCAGCCAGACATATTAATGGCAAAGCCATTTTATATGCCGATCGCATCACGCGATCCATGCAGGCAGCCATCGATATTACGGATCAGCGTCGTGCCAAACAATTGGCTTATAACGCAGCGCATGCTATTACCCCGAGGGGTATTAAGCACAGCATCCAGGATATTATGCAGGGTGGTCATATCGTGGGTTCTGCCAAAGGCAAGCGCAAAAAATCGGTCGCCATCGATCGGGTGTTTGCATCCCCCCAAGAGATAGAAAAGGCGATTAAAGACTTAGAAAATAACATGTACACAGCCGCCAAAAACCTGGCATTCGAAGAGGCCGCCCGTTTCAGGGACGAAGTCCAGGTGTTACAGGATTTATTGATTAAGCAATCTTAATGCTATATGATGGGCCACATTCACGCACCCGTAGCTCAGCTGGATAGAGTACCTGGCTACGAACTAGGCGGTCGGGAGTTCGAATCTCTCCGGGTGCACCATAATGTAGTTTACAGACTTTCAGAAAAATCGATGCAGCTTGAAAAGTAGTCTCTTTCAACCAGTGTTTCATGCACGCCATTCACGTGCACCAATACAGGAAAGCAAGAAAAACCTCTAGGGAGTGAAAGCCTTTTTAGTTTTTGCTGCGTTTCGCTTATAATATCCGTCTTGATTTCATATTTTGAAAATTTAATTTCGCAGGCAAACAAGGTGTTAAATCGGGTTTGTATTAAATAGTCTATCTGACATCCTTCTGTTTTAAGCGTTTTTTTCTGAAAAAAGGGATTGTCTGAGACAATGTCTTCAGGGTTTAAATGAAGCTTTTTCCATATAAACGCTCGGTTGTTCAAAACGAGATTTTCAAATTGTAATCCCATAATGCTAGTCCAGCCTGGAAGTGTGGCAAGTGATCGATTTACAAAATGATCATTCTCAATTCTTTCTCTGTTTTTTTCTATATATTTTAGGTAAAAACGAATGTAGTTATCACTTAAACGATAACGGCTTAAGTTTGAGACTATGCTGTTTTTAATGTTCCATGTAAAATTTCTTCGTATAAATCCAGCTTTGATGAGTTCATCCAAATATTCTGAAACCAAGCCACTTTTTGAGAATTGTAATTTTTCACAGATTTCATTAAATTCAAGCTGCCCAGCGATGAGTAATTCAATAATTTTTTTATAGATAATCGATCGCTTAGAAAAAAGATCGGAAAATATTTCGTTGAATTCATTAAAAAGGATCCCACTCTTTTTAAAACAAAGACGTTTAATGTTTTCTTCAGCTCCAAGCGTTTTTTGCATCTCCTCAAGATATCGAGGTACGCCACCTGTAACCGATAAGATCTTAAATCTTTCATAAGGCTCAGAACGAAAACCCAATAGAGTTAAGAATTCATTACATTCTGCGATAGAAAGTTCTTTAAGATGAAGAGAAAGGGAGATGCGCCCCATGAAGCCTTTACTGTTTAATATGTTTTTTTCGATCCAAGCAGAGACGGACCCACAAAGAATCAATATTAAACGAGGGTTTTGACTAAAATGGATATCCCATGCTGTTTTAAGCTTGCCTAAGAAATCAGGATCCAAGGTTCCCATCCAAGAAATCTCATCGAAAAGGATAATGGCTTTGGTTTGGGAAAGTTGTTTGGCTAGAAAAGAAAATAAATCACCCCAATCCGTTGCCTTTAAGGGAGGGGTTGAAAATTGCTCGGTTAATTGTCTTGAGAATTCCTCTCGTTGGGATTGTGCAGTGGTTTTTTCGGTGATAGGTATTCCAGAGAATAGATACAAATTATGATTAATCCCGAATTCTCTTACTAAACGACTCTTGCCTATTCTTCGTCTTCCATTAATGACTACAAGGCTTGAACTTTTTTTGTTCAATAACAGTATTAATTCTTTTAGCTCCTCCTTTCGCCCCACAAAAGGCGCTCGAAGCAGGACGGGCTTTTCCTTCTTTATCATGCTTCCCCCTAAATCATCCAAGGCTTATGCTTACTTTAACGCAACTTCACGAAATCGCCAAATATCATTTTTGTGAAGTAAATGTTTCTGTCAAAATGCTTCACAAAATCGCTAAATGTCATTTTTGTGAATCGCTCAAAAGGCTGACTTTAAATACAGCACCGAAGAAAATGCTTTTTTGTTATTATCTAGAGTCTATTAAAAGGGGAAAGTGTATGCACCTTAAGACCACGGGCTTACGAAGATTATCCTATTTATGCGCATTATGTTTATGTCTCGTTACTGTCTTTAGCAGCGCTTCAACCTGGGCCGAGTCTTCATCCTTACCCTTAGCGGCGACGCCCTCCAAGGTGGCAGCAGGTGCCCACCTCCCTACCGTGCCTGCCGCGCCCACCTTGGAAGCCACCTCCTTTGTGCTTATGGATTATCTCAGTGGGGATGTATTAGTTAAACAAGCCGATGATCAGCGTGTAGAACCTGCCAGTCTCACCAAAATGATGACGATCTATTTAAGCGATCAAGCCTTGAAGGCGGGTCGTATTAAACCCAGCGATCAGGTAAAAATTACCGAGTTTGCCTGGCGCGCGCCTGGCTCACGTATGTTTCTAGAACTCAATACAGAGGTCTCTGTCGAAGAACTGCGTCGGGGCGTGATTATTCAATCAGGCAACGATGCTTCTATTGCCTTGGCCGAGCATGTGGCAGGATCTGAACCCGCTTTTGTCGATTGGATGAATACCGAAGCCAAGACCTTGGGTATGGTCAACACACATTTTATGAATGCCAGTGGTTTGCCCGATCCCAATCACTACACCACAGCCCATGATATGGCACTTTTAGCCCGAGCGATTATCCGGGATTTTCCAGAAACCTATTCACTGTATTCTGAAAAAGAATTTACCTATAACAATATTCGTCAAGAAAATCGCAATCGTTTATTGTGGCGTAATGCATGGGTCGATGGTATTAAAACCGGTCATACCGATAGCGCAGGTTATTGTTTGGTGGCCTCGGGTAAAAAAGATCAAACCCGTTTAATCGCAGTGCTGATGGGTGCCGAAGATGACAAGCATCGTATTGAAGAAAGTAACACACTGATTAATTATGGATTTCGTTTTTTTGAAACAAAAAAATGGTACAGTGCCAATACAGTATTGCAACAAGCCCGCGTCTGGTTGGGTACGCATAAAGCGGTCGATCTCGGTTTAGCAGAAGATCTTTACATCACCGAAAAAGTGGGTAGTCCTGCGATTCAAGCGACTATCGATGTTGCTAAAGTCATTAAAGCCCCACTTCAATCGGGCATGGCCCTCGGTACCTTACGGTTAAGCCGCGATGCCCAAGTGATTGCAGAGCGTCCCATTATCGCGCTCAGCGATGTGCCAGAGGCAGGCTTTTTTAGCAGAATGTGGGATAGGCTACTTTTAGGCTTTTATCAGCTGCGGGAAAAAATGGGGTTTTGAGCACCTGTATCCTACGCACCTTAGGCCTACAGCCGTACCCGGTTGTCTGGGAGGCTATGCGCGCCTTTACCCAAAGTCGCAATCCCCAAACGCCCGATGAACTTTGGGTGGTAGAGCATCCGCCTGTTTATACCCAAGGTCAAGCAGGGCGTCCCGAGCACATTATTCATTTACAAGACATTCCTTTGGTGCAAAGCGATCGGGGTGGGCAAATTACCTACCATGGGCCAGGACAGGCCATTGTTTATGTCTTAATCGATCTGAAGCGTCAGCAACTGGATCTCAAGCGCTTACTGCATGCACTTGAAGATTCAGTGATCAATCTCTTGGCCTTCTATGAGCTTCAGGGTGTGCGACGCACAGGCGCGCCGGGGGTCTATGTAGGGGCTGCCAAGATAGCCTTTATGGGGCTGCGTATTCGGCGTGGCTGTAGTTACCATGGTATTAGCTTGAATGTTGATATGGATCTATCGCCTTTTTCTCGCATCGATCCTTGCGGTTATCCCAGTCTCCCCATAACACAGCTAAGCGACTTAGGTTGTGTGGCTGCCAAAGAAGTTATTATCGATCGCTGGGTGGGTTATTTGCAGCAGGCTTTGGGGTATACTGGGCTGCGAACGGTCCCACTAGATTTTACAAGGGAAGAAGCGGTCGTGATATCGATGAAGGACTATCAGAGTAGGTGCATAGATGGCTAAAAAAATCCCCATAGGGGTTGATGATTTTGAAAAGTTGGTGAACCCCAAAAACAATTTTTTGTTTGTGGATAAAAGCTTATTCATCAAAGAGCTTTTGGATAAAGGGGTTGAAGTCTCTTTAATCATTCGCCCTCGTCGTTGGGGTAAGACCCTCAATATGTCGATGCTGCGTTATTTCTTTGCCTCCCAGGTGAACGGTTATTCTACCCAAGGGATTTTTGATCATCTCAAAATTGCCGACCAAGACAATGGCACTTATATTAGGCGCTACCAAGGCAAGAGCCCGGTGATCTTTATCAGCTTTAAAAATATCAAACAAAGTTCATGGGTTCTTTTTCTTGCAAAATTGTCTGATCTCTTGGCAAGTACGTATAGAGAATTCTCTAGGATGTTATTAGAGAGTGATAAGCTTTCAGATGATCAAAAAAATAGCTATCAAATGATTCTTGATAGAAAAGCCGATCAATCGCAATTAGAAAATAGTCTTAAATTTTTATCCGAATGCTTGTATGCGCATTATGGCCAAAAGGTTATCATTCTCATTGACGAGTACGATACCCCTTTAAATGCGGTGTATGGCCAAGATTATTTTGAAGCCATGGTCAATTTCTTTAAGAGTCTATTGGGTGCTGCTCTTAAGGGAAATGATGCCCTTGAAAAGGGTGTGATGACAGGTATTTTAAGATTGTCCAAAAACAAAATGCTTTCGGACATTAATAATCTTAGACTCTATTCCTTAATGGAAAATCAATACAGTCCTTATTTTGGTTTTTCGGAAGAAGAAGTCGGTGCTTTATTTTCAGAGAGTGGTCTTAAATTCGATATAGAAGCGGTACGACGTTGGTACAACGGTTATCGTTCGGGGGAATCCGAGTCTGTTTATAATCCTTGGTCTATTTTAAATTGTATCGATAGCGAAGGCGCGCTAAAAGCCTATTGGATTAAAACAGGCGATGAGGATTTGCTTAGAAAAGTTTTTCTAGAGTCTAGTATAGAGACCAAAGAAAAATTAGATATTTTAATGCGGGGCGGGGTGATAGACTCCGTGATTGACGATTATATCTCTTTTGATCAAATAAAAGACAACAATGATCAAGTGATTTGGAGTCTTTTGTGGGCCCTGGGTTATTTAAAAACCACCGGAGAAGGGAAGCCCATGGGGTCTCGTTATCGATATAAGCTACTGATTCCTAATCATGAAATTGATTGCTCTTATCGTGATGTTTTCCAGTCTTTTGTAGAATCCTTAAAAAACGATGATCAAAGGAAATATCATTCTTTTTTAAAGGATTTGGTTCAAGGGAATGTTGAAGTCTTTGTGAAAGAACTACAATCCTTTTTGTTGAGTGCAGCAAGCTATTATGATTTTGAAAGGGAATCTAATTATCATACCTTCTTATTAGGCCTAATAAGCAGTCTGCAAGATACCCATCGGCTGCTTTCTAATCGAGAGTCCGGATCGGGCAGGCCCGATTTAGTGCTTATTCCGATCGATGCTTCTAATCCTTTGGCCGTTATTTTTGAATTAAAACGTGCAGAACCGGGTTTTAAGCCTGCACACTACGAACAGCTGGCGATGGATGCCATGGCACAGATTAATGAAAAACAGTATGAGGCCGCTTTAAAAACCATCCCTACCCTTCGACAGGTCTTAAAGATTTGCCTGGTCTTTTATGGCAAGCAATTTGTGTATCAAGCGGTCAAAGATACGTTATAGTATGAACATGTCTACACCCATATCCGATCCAAAACCTGTGAATCCCAAACAAAAGGGTCAGGAAAAAATGGCGCGGATCCCTATTAAGATTGCGCCCCAAACCCAAGCCCTCGCCAAACCCGATTGGATTCGTATTCGTGTGCAGAATGATCCCCAAGTGACGGCCCTTAAAGCGCTGTTGCGCGAACATAAGCTACATACTGTTTGTGAAGAGGCCTCTTGTCCAAACCTGAATGAATGCTTTGGTAGTGGTACAGCTACTTTTATGATTATGGGTGATAAATGTACGCGTAGATGCACCTTTTGTGACGTAGGTCATGGCAGGCCCGATCCCCTAGATACTGAAGAGCCCCTGCGCTTGGCCAAGGCCATTGCAGCCCTTAAGCTGCGTTATGTGGTGATTACTTCGGTGGACAGAGACGATCTGAAAGATGGCGGGGCTTCCCATTTTGCCGAATGCGTACAGCAAACACGGCGTTTGAACCCTGATATTAAGATAGAGATCCTAGTGCCCGATTTTCGGGGACGTATGCAGGTGGCCCTCGATCACCTCAGTGTTGCGCTGCCCGAGGTGTTCAACCATAATGTGGAAACGGTGCCGCGGCTCTATAAGGCGGTGCGTCCGGGGTCGGATTATCAGTGGTCTTTGGAACTTATTCAGGCTTTTAAGCTCAGACATCCTGGGATCCCGACCAAGTCGGGGCTCATGTTAGGGCTAGGTGAGGCCGATAGTGAGATCGAAGGGGTATTAAAAGATTTGCGTACCCATGGGTGCGACATGTTAACATTAGGGCAATATTTACAACCAAGCTTGTATCATGCGCCGGTGATGAGGTATGTTAGCCCCGAAGCTTTTGAAGAATTAGGTGCATTTGCCCGCAGTTTAGGTTTTAGGGCAGTCACCAGTGGGCCGTTGGTGAGGTCGTCTTACCATGCGGGTGAGCAGGTTTTGAATGGGTGAACCTTTGCTATCTTTGAGGGGATTAGAGGGTTCTTTTAAACAAATGTA